>CAKZLG010000125.1 GCA_937125035.1 uncultured Maribacter sp.
GGCCCTAAACGGTAGAAACGGCGACTTACTCTGGCAAGTTCCCAGCCGCAACCAAATAGTAGGGTCCGCCATCTTCAAGGACATCACGGGAGATGGGATTGAGGACGTCTTCATCGGGGGGCGTTCCGCACAATTATTTGCCATCAACGGCAAAACCGGCAAAGTGGTCTGGGAGTATCTCTCAACGCATGAGGAAATGGACCTCCAAAATGACACCACCCTTCTTAATTTCTACAACCCGCAATTTGTTCATGACATGGACCATGATGGTTTGGAAGATGTTCTCATAGCATTTGGCGGTTACGTAAAGGCGCCCCCTGAAGAGACCAATAGACCGGTAGGAAGTATCATGATCTTGTCATCAGCCTCAGGAAAGCTCATTGGAAAAGCCCCTGTGCCAGACGGCAAGGAGACCTACTGTTCCCCTTTGCTGCTTGATGGTGAAGCGGGCAAAAAGGGGTTGTTCATTTTTGGCACGGGTGGGGAGACCATAAACGGAGGGCTTTATCTTGGGAAATTGAACGATGTGGTGAAAGGCGACTTGGGAAGCGCTTTAAAGCTTGCGGATGGCCAAGGCAAAGGTTTCATGGCACCACCTATCTTGGTAGATATTACGGGAGATGGCATACAAGATATTGTGGCCAACTCATTTAAAGGGGTCATGCATGCCTTCAACGGCAGCACCTATGAGCATATTTGGCAATACCGGGCCCAAGAAGGTTTGGAAACCTATACCTCCTTGGCCCCAATAGACGTGAACCAAGATGGTATCATGGATTTTTTTTCCACCTACGGTAGAGGGGCTTGGCCAAAAATCAATAAAGGAATACAAGTAGTAGTGGATGGAAAGTCCGGGATGGAGATTTTCAGGGACAGTGTTGGGGCACTACAGTTCAGTTCGCCCTTAGTGGGTGACTTCAACAAAGATGGCCACAGTGATGTTCTGTTATCCACCAACAGGCCAACCTATGTCTCCAACGGACCGGAGACCGAGGTGTTTCTGAGTCCTACCGTGACCGAAACCTATGTATTTGATTTTACCAATGAACAAGCCCATTTATGGAAAAAAACCGCAAAAGGTGTTAATCTGAGCAGTACTCCTTTATTGTGTGATCTGGATGGCAACGGGCGTCTTGATATGATCACCACAAAGATGACCAACGCTATGGGGTATTTCTCAATGAAGGGTCTAACCGTGGAACGCACGGAACCCAACATATCGGTTTCCAATATAACTTGGGGGCAATATATGGGCCCCGATTACAATGGCCAATATGTTACGGATTGAAGACCCGACAAGTGGGTAGGGCAGCACGCCTCTATTTCCTTTAAA
>CAKZLG010000126.1 GCA_937125035.1 uncultured Maribacter sp.
TGTTTTTCTTTGTATGGGCCGTTCATCTTTTGGCCTGTGGCCGCTGGCAGTGGGCCGGGGTGGCCATGGGGGCTTCCATTTCCGTGAAGTTGGTGCCCTTGCTATTTCTGCCAGTGTTCCTGAAATACCTTGGATTTAAAAAAAGTGTCGGTTTTTACAGTTTGGCCGCCGTGACGTGCGTCTTGCTGTTCCTGCCTTTCTACACGCCGGAATTTGTTGAAAACTACACCCGTACCCTTGGCCTTTGGTTTTCCAATTTTGAGTTCAATGCCAGTATGTACAATGTGGTAAAAGCCATCGGCGTGGATTATTTTGGGGCCAAGCCCTGGGAGTTGATCAAATCCTACGGCCAAATCACCCCCTATCTTACGGTGGCCGTACTGCTGTTGTTCACCTTTGTGCCAAGAAATGAAACGCTTCCCAAGGTATTACTGAGTATCCTATGGGTACTGGCCTTTTACTTTTTTCTGGCCGCAGTGGTTCATCCTTGGTATGTGCTTTTTCCCTTAGTACTGTGCTTGTTTACGCCCTATAGATTTCCTCTGGTTTGGAGTGGGATGGTGGTCCTGAGCTATTTTGCCTATTCCCAGCTAGATTTCAAGGAAAATCTGGGCCTCTTGGCACTGGAATATGGGGTGGTTTTCAGCTTTATGGTGTATGAAATGGCAACGCTACGTCACAAAACATGATGGTTTTGTAAAAATACGGTGCTAGGTTAGGTCAATTCAATATAATTTGTACTTTTGATTTCATAATGAACAGAACTTCTCACATAAGTATATCCTTGAACGCTAACGCGTTGTCAAGTCCGTTCTCTCCCCGTCGCCGTCGCCCGTAAGGGTTCGGCATTTGTATTGGAAATAGGTGAGTCCATTTCCGCATATCTAGAAAAATTTTCCTTATTAATTTTATAAACTCCAATAGCATTGAAACTTGTTATTGCCAACGAATCCCATTTTAAGTATGCCACCATTATAGCGGACACCATAGGCGAGTCTGCCAAGGTGCGCGGTACCGGAATTGCCAAAAGAACCCCAGAGTACATCCAAAAAAAACTACAGAACGGCAATGCCGTTATTGCCTTGGATGGGGATAAATTTGCCGGTTTTTGCTACATTGAGGTCTGGGGCCATGAAAAATTTGTAGCCAATTCCGGGCTTATCGTGCATCCGGATTACAGGGGCCAAGGTCTGGCCAAGGCCATTAAGGAGCGTATCTTTGAACTGAGCCGTGAAAAATTTCCCAATGCCAAAATTTTTGGTATCACCACCGGCCTTGCCGTAATGAAGATCAATTATGAGTTGGGGTATAAGCCGGTCACCTTTTCAGAGCTTACGGATGATCCAGAATTCTGGAAAGGCTGCCAAACCTGTAAAAACTTTGATGTCCTCACCCGCACGGAACAGAAAATGTGCCTTTGCACAGGCATGCTCTATGATCCCAATAGTAAAAAGGAGGCCAAACAGGAAACGGTGAACTCAACGGCCTTCAACAGGCTTAAACGGATTAAAGAAAGCCTATTTTTAAAGAATAAGAAAAAGTAATCATCAGCGTGCCCTTTGGCATGAAAACTTATAGAATGAAGAACATGAAAAAATTGGTTTTGGCCTACAGCGGAGGCCTTGATACTTCGTACTGCGCAAAGTACCTCTCCAAGGAAAAAGGGTTTGAGGTACATGCCGTAAGTGTGAACACGGGTGGTTTTACCACAGAGGAAATCGCCAACATAAAGGAGAAGGCCCTACAATTGGGGGCCACCACTTACACCTCCATAGATGCGGTACAGACGTTTTACGAAAAAGTGGTGAAGTACCTCATTTTTGGCAATGTCCTTAAAAACAATACGTACCCCCTTTCCGTAAGTGCGGAGCGCATTGTCCAAGCCATTGAAATAGTAAACCACGCCAAAAAAATAGGGGCAGACCACATTGCCCACGGTAGTACAGGGGCCGGCAACGACCAAGTGCGGTTTGATATGATCTTTCAGATCATTGCGCCAGACATTACGATCATCACCCCCATCCGGGACAATACCTTGGCCCGCGAGGAAGAAATCGCCTATTTGCAGGAAAACGGTATTGACTATTCTTGGGAAAAGGCGAAATATTCCATTAACAAAGGCCTTTGGGGAACTTCCGTTGGGGGTGTGGAAACATTGACCTCGGAAAAACCCCTGCCCGAGAGTGCCTACCCCAGCCCGTTGGAGAAAAAAGAACCCACTTCCCTTACCCTTACCTTTACCAAAGGGGAACTTACGGCCATCAATGGTGAAGAGGACAGCTGCGTTAACAATATAGAAAAATTGGAGGCCGTTGCCTCACCCTATGCCATTGGCAGGGACATTCATGTGGGGGATACGATCATTGGCATCAAAGGACGGGTGGGCTTTGAGGCCGCTGCCGCCCTTATTACCATAAAGGCCCACCACCTCTTGGAAAAGCACACCCTCACCAAGTGGCAACAATACCAAAAGGAACAATTGGGCAATTTTTATGGTATGTTATTACATGAAGGAAATTATCTGGATGCGGTAATGCGCAATATTGAAACCTTCTTGGAAGATACACAAAAAATGGTGACGGGCGATGTTTTTGTGAGCCTACATCCCTATCAGTTCCGGTTGAATGGCATTGCTTCCCAACACGACCTCATGAACGCCTCTTTTGGAAGTTATGGCGAGGTGAACAAAGGGTGGACGGCAGAAGAGGCCAAGGGCTTCATCAAAATACAGTCCAACGCCAATAAAATCTATAATCACGTAAACCACGACCAATGATCAAAGTCGGCATTATTGGGGGTTCGGGCTACACGGGGGGAGAGCTGATACGACTCTTGCTGAACCATCCGGCGGTGGACATTGGTTTTGTCTACAGCACCACACGGGCGGGTAAACCCATCACCACCGCACATGCCGATCTTCAGGGGCAAACTTCCTTGCGGTTTACAGATCAAGTGGACACGGCCATTGATGTTGTCTTCCTTTGCCTTGGGCATGGGAATTCCACCCAATTCCTAAGGACCCATGCCTTTTCGGAAAAAACGATTATCATAGATCTCAGCAATGACTTTAGATTGAACACGGACGCCACGTTCAACGGCTCCACCTTTGTGTACGGCCTACCGGAAATCAATAAGGAACACATAGCCAATACAAGGCACATTGCCAACCCAGGATGTTTTGCCACGGCCATTCAACTGGCCCTTTTACCTTTGGCACAAGCGGGGTTTTTAGCAAACGATGTGCACATCAACGCGGTAACAGGAAGTACAGGGGCCGGGATCAGCCCTACGGATACCTCCCATTTTAGTTGGCGCAACAACAATGTGAGCTGGTACAAACCCTTTACCCACCAGCACCTTGGGGAGATTGGGGAGACCTTGGTAGGGCTACAGCCCACAATGGGGGAACTGTTCTTTCTACCACAACGGGGCAATTTCACAAGGGGTATCTTGGCCACGGCCTACACCCGTTTTCCTGATAGTTTGGAAAATGCCCAATCCCTTTTTGCCGAATTTTACCAAGATGCGCCCTTTACCCAGGTGGTCCATGAGCCCGTACACCTGAAACAAGTGGTGAACACAAACCAGTGCCATGTGCACCTCCACAAACATAAAGACACTCTATTGGTAACATCGGTCTTGGACAACCTCTTGAAGGGAGCCTCCGGGCAGGCGGTGCAGAACATGAACTTGATTTTAGGCCTTGAAGAGGATCTGGGTCTGCATTTAAAGGCTGGCGTGTTTTAAAAGGGAGAAAGTAGCTGGTGGGAAGTATAACAGGTTTGACGAATGGAGAGCTTTAGGCGAAAAGCTTTAAGGCTAAGGATAATAGAAAAAATGAGCGAGCTAAAGCGCAAGGCGTAAAGCTAGTAGATCTAATAGAAGTTGGGGTTTATTGTTTTACGAATTGAAAAGCTATGGGCCGTAAGCTGTATGCTTAAAGCCAAAAGCTAAAAGGGAAAATGAAAAAATGAGCGAGCTAAAGCGCAAGGCGTAAAGCTAGTAGATCTAATAGAAGTTGGGGTTTATTGTTTTACGAATTGAAAAGCTACGGGCCGTAAGCTAAATGCTTTAGGCTTAAGGCCAAAAGGGAAAATGAAAAAAGGTAAAAGTTGAGACACAAAGCAAGTAGCGCCATCCGAAGTTGCAACAACCCATGCCATGGGCCAACTATGGGCATTGAGGCATAGCCCAAAGAAACAACCAAAAAAAAGAAACCAGAAGCGCTTGCCCTGAGCGAAGTCGAAGGGAACAACGAAAAACGAAAAACGAGACAATGAAAATAGCCATCATAGGAGCGGGAAATTTGGGGCTTTCCATAGCCAAGGGCATCTTACAGAGCAATGGGGCCACGACCATGTACCTCACCAAAAGGAACACGGGGAACATAGAAGATTTTGCCAAGTATGGTAATGTAACCATTACCTCAGATAACATAGCTGCGGTACAGCAGTCGGACATCCTTATTTTTGCCGTGCAGCCAGGCCATTTTGCGGACATTTTACATGAGATCAAAGACCATTTGACAGAAAAACACGTGGTGATGAGTACCATTACGGGCTTTCTCATTGATAAAATGGAAGCCATATTGGGGCCGGACAAGTACATCATTCGCTGTATGCCCAACACCGCTATTTCCGTGGGGCAATCCATGACCTGTATCTGCAGCAACGAAATGGGAAAAAAACGCATAGCACTGGCCAAGGCCATCTTCAACAGAATGGGGCATTCCATGCAGATACCCGAAAACCAAATGCAAGCGGCCACGGTCATTTGCGCCAGTGGCATCGCCTTTTGGATGCGCATGATCCGTGCCACCACGCAAGGGGCCATACAATTGGGTTTTGATGCCAAGGAGGCGCAAGAACTGGCCATGCACACCTGTAATGGGGCAGCGGCACTGCTCATTGCGTCGGGCAGCCATCCAGAAGAGGAAATAGATAAGGTAACCACACCCATGGGCTGCACTATTGAGGGACTCAATGAAATGGAACACCAAGGCCTAAGCTCCTCTTTGATACAGGGTATCGTGGCCTCCTATAACAAGATCACTGCTTTCAAGAACATGTAACCCGGTCAACAGAACACCATGAAATTATTTGATGTATATCCCCTATATGATGTAACCCCTGTAAAAGCCAAGGGCATTACCATTACGGACGACAAAGGGCAAGACTATTTGGATTTTTATGGTGGTCATGCCGTCATTTCCATAGGCCACGGCCATCCCCACTATGTGCAAAGATTAAAGGCCCAATTAGATGCCATGGCGTTTTATAGCAATGCCGTACACAATCCGCTGCAAGTGGAACTTTCCGAGAACTTGGGCCGCTTGTCCGGTTGCCCGGACTACAACCTATTTTTGTGCAATTCCGGGGCGGAGGCCAACGAAAACGCTTTGAAGGTTGCTTCTTTTGAAACCGGAAAAAGCAGGGTCATCGCCTTTAACAACAGTTTCCATGGCAGGACATCCGCAGCCGTTGCCGCCACGGACAACCCGGCCATTAACGCTCCGATCAACCTGCAACAAAAGGTCTCCTTTGTCCCCTTGAACGATTTGGAGGCCTTTACGACCGAAATTGAAAAAGGCGATGTATGTGCCGTGATCTTGGAGGCCATTCAAGGAGTGGGAGGTCTTGACGAACCTTCTACCGAATTTTATAGGGCCCTTGAGGTACTTTGCCAACAAAATGGGGCCAAGCTCATTGCAGATGAAGTACAGAGCGGTTTTGGTAGAAGCGGCACCTTCTTTGGCTTTCAGCACCACGGCATACGCCCGGATATCATTTCCATTGCCAAGGGCATGGGCAATGGGTTCCCCGTGGGCGGGGTGCTGATCCATCAGGACATTGCGGCCAAGTATGGTATGCTGGGTACTACCTTTGGGGGCAACCATATGGCCTGTGTGGCCACGCTGGCCGTTTTGGAGGTCCTTGAAAAAGAAAACCTAATGGCCAATGCGGAAAAACTGGGGGCTTATTTCAAGCAGAAAGCGGAGAACATTCCTCAGGTCAAAGAAGTGAAAGGGCGGGGGCTCATGTTAGGGCTTGCTTTTGATTTTGAAGTGGCCGATCTTAGAAAGCGACTCATTTATAACCAGCACCTCTTCACCGGAGGGGCAAAGAACAAAAACCTTATTCGGTTCCTGCCCGCCTTGACTATTTCCATGGCAGACATAGACCTCTTTTTTGAGGGCTTGGAAAAGGAACTGAAAGCTGGGGCGCTCAACTAAGGCTAAATTAAAAAGGTGATATGGTAACGCAGAAGAAAAGGGTCCTGGTCAAAATTGGCACCAATACCTTGACCAAGGAAACCGATCAAATTTCCAGGGGAAAGATAGAGGATATTGGCCGTCAAATTGCACGGTACCAAGACCAATATGAATTCATCCTAGTCTGTTCAGGAGCCATTGCCGCCGCCAAACAGTTTGTAAAGTTGGAACACAATGGTCAGGCCATTACGATCAAGCAAGCCCTTGCGGCCATTGGCCAACCTAGGCTTATGCATATTTTTCAAGAAAATTTTAGGGAATTGGGGCTCTTTACCTCGCAATGCCTATTCTCCTATTCCGATTTGGAGAATGAAGCCTCTCGGCTCAACATCAAAAATACCATCAACGTTCTGTTGGCCAACCGCGTGATTCCCATCATCAACGAAAATGATACCGTGGCCACAGAGGAGATACAATTTGGGGACAATGATAAATTGGCCGCCCTAACGGCCGTCTTCCTGCAGGCAGACCTGATGATGATCGCCACCAATACCAATGGTATCTATACCAAGGCCTCCCTTGTCGCGGGCAGGCCGGAGACCATTGCCAGGGTAACTTCCATACAAGACTTACAGCAAGAGATCAATACGGAAAAATCAACCCACGGCACAGGCGGAATGGCCTCCAAAATTGAGGCCGCGGCCATTGCACAAAAAGCGGGGATTGAAACGTGGATCGTAAACGGGCTACAAGATGGTTTTATCCAAGCCGCCTTTGAAGGTGCCGGTACCATGACAAAAATTATTTAAATCAAAAAAATGCAACAGTATTTATCCATTAAGGACATTGATGATCTTGGCTCTTGTGTGCAAGAGGCCATTGACCTCAAGGCCCACCCTCGTAAACATCGAAACCTTGGGGCAGATAAGACCCTCTGCCTGTTATTTTTCAACAACAGCCTAAGGACCCGGCTCAGCACCCAAAAAGCGGCCCTGCACCTTGGCATGGACGTTATTGTGATGAACTTTGGCAGCGAAGGTTGGCAGTTGGAGTTTGGGGATGGTACGGTGATGGACCGTGGCACCTCAGAACATATCAAAGAGGCGGCCAAAGTGGTTTCGCAATATGCGGATATTGTGGCCATACGCGCTTTTGCGCAATTATTGGATAAGGAGCAGGACCAAGCGGAAGTGGTATTACAAGGCTTTGCCAAGCACGCCACCATTCCCGTAGTGAATATGGAAAGTTCAGTGGGGCACCCGCTACAGGCCTTGGCAGATGCCATTACCCTATCTGAACAATGTACTATCAAAAAGCCCAAAGTGGTACTCTCATGGGCACCGCACCCCAAGGCGCTTCCCCATGCCGTGGCGAATTCCTTTGTGGAAATGATGCAGCGCCAACAGGCGGAATTTGTCATTGCCCACCCCAAAGGGTATGATCTGGACCCGGCCATTACCCAAGGGGCCACCATCACCTATGATCAGGATGCTGCCCTAAAGGATGCGGATTTTGTCTATGTGAAGAATTGGAGCAGTTTTAATCACTATGGGGAAGTGCTCAACCAAGATCCGCATTGGAAAATGACCTTGGAGAAACTGGGTGCAGCCAAATTCATGCACTGCCTGCCCGTGCGGCGTAACGTTATTGTTACGGATGATGTGCTGGACAGCCCGCAGAGCCTGGTCATTGAACAGGCCAATAACCGTACCTACGCCGCACAGATCGTACTAAAGAAAATTTTGGAACACATTTAAATCCGGCGCATTCAGCTGCTCAAAAACCGTTCTAATGAAAGAAAAATTGGCCATTGTAAAAATTGGGGGGAATGTGATCGAGGACAAAACAGAACTCAATCGGTTTTTACGGCGCTTCGCTGACCTGCCCGGTCTCAAGATCTTGGTGCACGGCGGAGGAAAGCGGGCCACTCATTTGGGGCGTAAAATGGGAATTCCTTCCCAAATGGTAAACGGAAGAAGGATTACGGATGCCGCTACCTTAGAGGTCATAACCATGGTCTATGCCGGGCTCACCAATAAAAACATCGTGGCGCAACTTCAAGCCCTGCAGTGCAATGCCATAGGGTTGAGCGGTGCGGACGCCAATATCATAAAAGCGCGCAAGCGGCCCGTTGGCACTATTGATTTTGGTTTTGTGGGCGATGTGGAAAGTGTGCAGACAGAGATGCTCATTGCCTTGCTTACAGCCCCTCTTACCCCAGTCTGTTGCGCCATGACCCATGATGGCAGGGGCCAGCTGCTCAACACCAATGCGGATACCATTGCCGCAGAACTGGCCATTGCCCTGAGTGTGGCCTATGAGACCACCTTGTATTACTGTTTTGAAAAAAAGGGGGTATTGGAGAACGTGGATCAAGATGATTCCGTGATTCCCCACATCAATAAGGAGAAATACGCCCAACTTTTGGATCAAGGCATCATTGCGGACGGCATGCTGCCCAAATTGGAAAATTGCTTCCACGCGCTAGAACAACATGTGGCGAAGGTCTGTTTGGGGGATAGTACCATGCTATCTCCAAAGGCTTCTCATTTTACTACCTTAACTTTGTAACATGACACACCAACAAATACTCACTGAAAAAGCCATGGCCCTTTTAAAGGAACTCATTTCCATCCCCTCGTTTTCCAAAGAGGAGGATAAGACGGCCGCAGCCATTGAACGCTGGCTAACGGGCTTTGGTATTCCGTTTGAACGTTGGCATAACAACATTTACGCCAAGAACAAATATTGGGACCATGAAAGGCCCACCTTGTTGCTCAACTCACACCATGACACCGTAAAGCCCAACCAAGCCTACACCAAAGACCCCTTTCTTCCCCATGTGGAAGACGGTAGGCTCTACGGCCTGGGCAGCAATGATGCAGGCGGCTGTTTGGTCTCCCTTTTGGCCACCTTTGTCCATTTTTATGAAGCCAAAAATCTGGGCCACAACGTGCTCATGGTTGCCTCCGCGGAGGAAGAAAATGCCGGGGAACACAGCCTAAGGGGCCTTCTGCCCCATCTGCCCAACATAGATGTGGCCATTGTTGGGGAGCCCACCTTGATGCAGCTTGCCATTGCGGAAAAAGGATTGGTGGTGTTTGATGCCGTGGTGACCGGTACCCCAAGCCATGCCGCCCATCCCAATACGGACAATGCCATCTACAATACCATTCCTGTGCTGGAATGGTTCCGAAACTATCGGTTTCCGAAAACGTCCGAAGCCTTGGGCGATGTAAAAATGACGGTGACCCAAGTAAAGGCGGGCCACCAACATAACGTGGTGCCCTCACAAGTGGAATTGGTGGTGGATGTACGGGTAAATGATGCTTACAACAATAAAGAAATTGCCGATATATTAAAGGCCGAAGCCCCCTGCCAACTACAGGAACGTTCATTGCGACTTAATTCATCCAACATTGCCAAGGACCACCCCCTCGTAACAGCAGGATTGGACTTGGGCCGCAGCACCTATGGCTCCCTCACGCTGTCCGATCAAGCGGCCTTGAGCTGCCAATCCTTAAAGTTGGGTCCGGGTGATAGCACCCGATCCCACTCGGCAGATGAGTATATTCACATCCATGAAATTGAAGAGGCCATTGACCTTTATATCAAAATAATAAACCGATTTCTTGTGCCCATGGCCAAATAAGGGCACTTTGGATAAAAACAGTATGGCCTCTAATTTTAAACTCGATTTTTGAACTTGAACTTGAATTATGAAACTCTGGGACAAAGGCTTTAGTACAGATAAAAAAATAGACCACTTTACCGTGGGCAATGACAGGGAACTGGACCTTCAACTGGCCAAGTACGATGTCATCGCCTCAAAGGCACATGCCAAAATGCTGGGTAAGATTGGTCTGCTCACCCCTACGGAAACTACTGATCTCATTACCGCACTCCATGCCATTGGCACATCCATAGAAGAAGGACAATTTACCATTGAGGATTCCTTTGAGGACATGCACTCCAAGATAGAATACCTCCTCATCCAAAAATTGGGCGATACCGGCAAGAAAATCCATACGGCACGTTCCCGTAACGATCAAGTACTTGTGGCCATGCACCTTTATTTAAAGGAGGAGTTGGAGGAAATCACCAACCTTACAAAAAACCTGTTCCACCTACTTTTGGAAAAGGCCGAAAGATATAAGTCCATTATGCTTCCGGGGTACACCCATTTACAGATCGCTATGCCTTCCTCATTTGGGCTCTGGTTCTCTGCCTATGCGGAAAGTTTGATAGATGACCTACTCTTCATCAAGGCAGCCTATAAAGTGGCGGACCAAAACCCCTTGGGCAGTGCAGCCGGTTATGGCAGCTCCTTTCCCATTGACCGAAGTTTCACCACCAAGGAAATGGGCTTTGAGACCCTAAAATACAATGTAGTGGCGGCACAAATGGGACGGGGAAAAGTGGAAAAAGCAGCGGCCTTCGGAATGGCCGGCATAGCGGCCACGCTCTCTAAAATGGCCATGGACATCTGCCTGTACATGAGCCAGAACTTTAACTTTATCTCCTTCCCGGATGAGCTGACCACGGGGAGCAGCATTATGCCCCACAAGAAAAATCCGGATGTCTTTGAGCTCGTGCGGGGCAAGTGCAACAAGCTACAGTCCATTCCCAACCAATTGGCCTTGGTGATCAACAATCTTCCCAGCGGCTACCATAGAGACCTTCAATTGGTAAAGGAGATCATAGTGCCGGCCTTACAGGACATGAAGGCCTGTTTGGAGATCATGGCCTTTAGCCTGGAGAAAATACGGGTAAACGAGCATATTTTGGAGGATCCCAAGTACGATTATCTCTTTAGTGTGGATACCCTGAACGAACTTGTTCAAAACGGGATGCCCTTTAGGGATGCCTACAAAAAAATGGGGCAGGAAATACAAGCGGGTACCTTTAGCCCCAAAAGGGATATACGCCACACCCATGAGGGCAGCTTGGGCAATTTATGCTTGGATGAAATCCGAAAGAAAATGGACCAAACCATGAAGTGACCAATAATCCGCCTATTGATTTTATGTTTATTTTTAGCTTGAAATCAATCCCATTGCGAAAACCCAAGCCATGAAAGTCATTAGAAACGAGGAAAAAGAACCCAATATCGCAAAAATGATCATGGCCATGATAGACCAAGTCCATGATGAAATGCCCCGTGAAATGTACTTGGAGGAGATGTACGACCTTGCCACGATGGCTTGGAACATTTCCCTTACTGAACTAAAGGAAAACGAAATTGCCTGGAACATTCCTTTAAGGGAGCAAGTCCTGAAGATGGTGGCCTACAAAAGAAAGAACTTCAGTGATATTAGAAAGGAAATCATTGACATAGAAGTGGATGAGAACAAGGGGCTCTATGTTGAATGTGCAGATCCAGCCGATGCCCCTTTTGTTGATGAAGACTTTGAGAGGGAAATGATGGCCATGCCAATACCCGAATTCGATTTTGAGATGGTGGATAGAAATGCCGTTTCGGTGGCCCCTAAGAAACCGTTTTATGCCTGGCTCAATAGGTTGTACCCCAAGGATCCGATCAGAGAAAACCAAAATAAGGACCACAACATTTATTTGATCCACGAGGTGGGCACTGAAGCAGAGTTTGAACTGTGGCTCAGCCAAAATTACTTAAGACTTTTTGAAGAGGAGCTTTTTCAATGGCACACGGATGCGGATGACTGGCCAGAGCATAGAACGTTGGCCCTTTTTAAAAAGTGGTTCCGTATACAGCTGCACAGCATGGTCTATGATTTTGAGAAAGACCCCTTGACCAAAGATGATTTTTATGGATAACCAAAATAAACCCCAAAAATCTATAGTGACCGCCGTAAAAAAGTCCGCATCCACCAAGAATTTCGCCCTGGCGTTTTTCCTTTTAACGTTATGGCTCTGCCCCAAGAGCTATGGGCAAGATACCTATGTACGCCACGCTTCGGCAGATGTCTCCGCCTATGTGTTTCATCTTGCGCTGAATGACAGCACCAACCAAATACAAGGCAAGGCCCAAGTAACTGTTGATTTTTTAGCCCCAACCCCGAGTTTTGCCCTGGACCTCATTGCAAAAACGGGCCAATACGGCATGGAGGTCACCAAGGTCATGGAAGACAGCCTACCCGCATCCTATGAATACAGGAATAATAAAATAACCGTACGCCCAAGGGCCGGCAATTCCAGTAGACGTACTTTCACCATTTCCTACAGGGGCATACCAGCGCGTGGCCTGGTCATCGATACCACCAAATTTGGGCAACGTTCCTTCTTTGGTGACAATTGGCCCAACTTGGCGCGGCACTGGCTGCCCTCGGTAGACCACCCCTATGACAAGGCATCCATTACCTTTGAAATTGAGGCCCCCGATCATTATGATGTAGTGGCCACCGGCGAAAAAATTGAGGAAAGCTATTTGAACAATCATACCAAACTCACCATTTACCATGAACCGGCACCCGTGGCCATGAAGGTGGTGACCATTGGGGTCACAAAATTCGCCAGTCGGCTTCTGGGAGAAGTCCATGATATCCCCGTTACCGCGTGGGTCTACCCGGAAAATAGATGGGAGGGCTTCTCAGATTATGGAGTGGCCACCCGGGCACTCAACTATTTCATAGAAAATGTGGGGCCCTACTCCTACGCAAAATTAGCCAATATGCAGGCAAAGACCCAGTGGGGCGGACTTGAAAACGCCGGGACCATCGCCTATTTTGAAAATTCGGTGACCGGAAGGAATACGGTGGAAGGGCTCATTGCCCATGAAATTGCCCACCAATGGTTTGGCAATTCCGCCACCGAAAATGACTGGAACCATGTTTGGCTCAGTGAAGGCTTCGCTACCTATTTTGCCATTCTTTATCTAGAAAGTGTTTATGGCGATGCAAAACGAAAGGAAGAGCTCCTCTTGGACAAAGAGCAGATATTCGCTTATTATGCAAAAAACCCTTCACCCATCGTGGACCCATCCATCACGGACCCCCTTAAAGTATTGAGCACCAACACCTACCAAAAAGGAGGCTGGGTACTGCATATGCTGCGGCATACTTTAGGGGATGAGACCTTTTGGAAAGGTATTAAGGCCTATTATGCCCAATACCAAAACGGCAATGCCATGACCCATGATTTCCAGAAGGTCATGGAACAGGTTTCAGGCAAAGACCTCTCCCTATTCTTTAAGCAATGGATCTTTACCAAAGGGCATCCGGTACTGGCGTGGGATTGGAAATATGAAAAGGGTAAGGTCACCATCACTATACAGCAGGAACAGCCCCACCACATCTTTACATTTCCGCTAGAGATCGGCATCTTTGCCAAGGGCAAAATGCAACTCCACAAAGTAGTGATAAATAAGGCCCAAAGTACTTTTGACCTTCCTGTAGAGGAACGCCCGGAAGCGGTTGTGCTGGACCCCAATCTCTGGTTGCTGTTCCAAGAAGGATAAACAGCGGAAAGTATCCTCTTAGCATGGCGGCAATGCTTATGGGGCCGCGCTTTATCGGTGAACCGCACCCCTAGTATCCTGCCTTATACCTCAGAAACATAGGCTTACACAACAAAAATTATGAAGGGCTTCTAGATTGGGATAATATTGGTGTTGCATCTTTAAGATCCATATTACGGATTTTTCAAGTGCCTAACACCAAACGAACATGTTGAGAAGAATTCTTTTTCTAGTTGGCCTTTTCGCTATCAATTCCTTATTTTCACAATCGTTCAGTGCGCTTTGGAACACCAACAATACCAGCCTAGGTTCCTCAGATGCCAATACCATCACCATTCCCACAAATGCGGCCTTTACCAATTACGACTATACCGTAGATTGGGGAGATGGCACGGTAGATGCCAATGTTACGGGCAATAGTACCCATACCTATGCCGTACCCGGCAGTTATACCATTACCATCAGCGGCAACTTCCCTGCCATTTATTTCAACAATACCGGTGACCGCAACAAAATAATAGAAATCTTGGCCTGGGGGGACATTGCCTGGGAATCCATGGAAAATGCCTTTTACGGTTGTACGAATTTGAATTTTGATGCCATAGACGCCCCGGACCTCTCACAGGTGCTCAGCCTTGCAAACATGTTCAGGGACTGCGAAATCTTCAACGGCATCGTCAACCATTGGGACGTTTCAAATATCACGGACATGTCTGGCCTGTTCAGGGATGCCAGCACCTTCAATAGGCCATTGGACAATTGGAACACCATTTCCGCAACCAACATTTCCCGAACTTTTGAGGGAGCAAGCAGTTTTAACGAGCCGCTGGATAATTGGAACACGGCTTCTGTCACCACCCTGGAACATACCTTTTCCAGGGCCACTTCCTTCAACCAAAACATCAATAATTGGGACACCTCACAGGTTACCAATATGACAGGTACTTTTTATGTGACGCCTAGTTTTGATCAACCCCTCAACAATTGGAATGTGGACAATGTTACCCTCATGGAGGATATGTTCTACAACTCCTCCTTCAATAGGCCCATTGCCAACTGGAACGTGGACAATGTTACGAATATGAGCGGTATGTTCGCACAATCTATGTTCAACCAGCCCATTGGTAATTGGAACGTGGGCAACGTAACGGATATGTCCTTTATGTTCCATAGGCATAGAACCTTTGACCAACCCTTGAACGCTTGGAACGTTGGCCAAGTAACCAACATGGAAAGTATGTTTGATGGCTGGCTCTGGGACAGTGTCTTCAACCAACCGTTGGACCAATGGAATGTGGACAACGTGACCAACATGCGCTACATGTTCCGGGACAATGGTGTTTTCAACCAACCTTTGAACACGTGGAATGTGGACAATGTGGTGAATATGGAGGGCATGTTTGAAAACGCAACTTCTTTTGACCAGGAAATCAACCTCTGGAACGTGGCGAACGTAACGAATATGAGCAGCATGTTCAGAGGGGCCGAGAACTTCAACCTCCCATTGTCCAATTGGGACGTAAGTGGGGTCAACAACATGAACCTCATGTTCCAGAACGCACTGCTTTTCAACCAAGACCTCTCCTCGTGGAACGTGGGTGCCGTGACCAACATGGGCCAAATGTTCAACGGAGCCACCGCTTTTGACCAAGACCTTTCTGCATGGGACCTAGGCCAAGTGACCAATATGCAGGCCATGTTCAGCAATGCAAGCTCCTTCAATCAGAACTTGGGCAATTGGAACATCACCAGTGTCACCAACATGATCCAAATGTTGAATGGGTCCGCACTGTCACAGGAAAATTATGACAATACCCTTATAGGTTGGGCGGGCCAAGCTGTGAACGATGCCGTGTCCTTAGGCGCATTAGAGCTTACCTATTGTGATGGTTTAGCTGCCAGAAATGCCCTTATGAACGACCACAATTGGTCTTTTTTGGGAGATAGTGTCAACTGTTCCTTTGTGCTGTGCACCACCATTACATCCCCTCAAAACGGCGATGACCAAGTGCCAGCCAACTCAGATATACGGTGGGACCCAACACCCAATGCCACGGGCTATAAAGTGAGCTTGCGCCGGGAAAACGGCGGAAATAGCCAAGTGATCTACGATCAAGAAGATTTTGGGAACGTTGTGGGCATTGATTTTACCAATGAGTTCATTGCAGGGGATACCGTTTATGTGACCGTAGTTCCCTATAATGATGAGGGCGATGCCGTTGGATGCCCGGAAACAGTGTTTACCGTCATTGAAAGTTGGGTAAACAGTCCGGATGCCTTTAAGCTTACCTATGACACGACCGTTACCAGCCCAACTACGACTTTGGCCAACCAACTTAAGATTGAGGCCAACACGGGTTATCCAGACTACCTAGCCTATGATTATTCCATAGACTGG
The DNA here is from genome assembly GCA_937125035.1 of uncultured Maribacter sp. Lineage (GTDB taxonomy): Bacteria > Bacteroidota > Bacteroidia > Flavobacteriales > Flavobacteriaceae > Maribacter. Next base: position 16,045 of record CAKZLG010000126.1, read on the forward strand.
GGAGATGGCCAGTTCAATAATCACGTAACGGGAGACATCACCCATACTTATTTAGTGCCCGGTGAATATACCGTGGCCATTATAGGTGATTTTCCCGCACCCTTTCATGACTATAGTGCCACAGATGCCATAAAACTACAGACCATAGATCAATGGGGCACTCAGGTCTGGCAATCCATGGAACGGGCCTTTTATGGTTGTATTAATATGACCTATAACGCCACGGACGCACCCAATTTGTCACAGGTGACCAGCATGGCCAGTATGTTTGGCAGCTGTTCCAACTTTAATGGCAATATCAATGATTGGGATGTCTCTAACGTAGAAAATATGTATGGTACTTTTTTAGCCACTTTGGAATTCAATCAGCCCCTGGACGATTGGGAGGTTTTCAATGTTACCAATTTCGAGGCCATGTTCCTTGTGGCCAGGAATTTTGACCAAAACCTGAACAGTTGGGATGTGGGCAGTGCCACCAACATGAGCCGTATGTTTGAACAGGCTGGGGCGTTTAATCAACCTTTGGACAATTGGGATGTTTCCCAAGTCACGGACATGTCCCAGATGTTCAACAGGGCCGAAACTTTCAACCAACCCCTGAACGCCTGGAATGTGGGGAATGTAACGGACATGTCCCAGATGTTCAACGGGTTTGTACTGGATATGTCCTTCAACCAACCTCTGGACAATTGGAACGTGGAGAACGTTGTTTCTATGGAGGAGATGTTCCAACGTTGTGTCGCCTTTGACCAACCGCTGAATTCCTGGAACGTTGGCCGTGTAACGAACATGATAGCCATGTTCAATGACGCCGAAAGCTTTGACCAGCCGCTTGATGCTTGGGACGTTTCCCGTGTAACCTCTATGGCTGACATGTTCAGTGGTGCAACCGCCTTTAATCAGAATATAGATGCTTGGAATGTGACCAATGTGATCAATATGCGGAACATGTTCAGCCAAGCCACTACTTTTGATCAGCCTCTGGGCAACTGGAATGTGAACTCCGTGGTGAACATGTCCGGCATGTTCCGCGGTGCAGAACGTTTCAACCAGCCCTTGAATACGTGGAACGTAAGTGCAGTGGCCAACATGACCTCTATGTTCGAGGACGCCCTGGCCTTTAACCAACCGCTGAACCCTTGGAACGTGAGTTCCGTTACCCTTATGGAATCCATGTTTGAGGGTGCGCAGTTGTTCAACCAAAATATAAATGGTTGGGACGTGGGGGTGGTTACCCAAATGGAGTCCATGTTCAAGGAGGCCGTAGCGTTCAACCAGCCCTTGAACGATTGGGATACAGGTGAAGTCATGAACACACGGGAAATGTTCCATGGGGCAACGGCCTTTGATCAGCCACTGGGACAATGGAACACTTCCTTTATCACTACCATGCAGGAAATGTTCAAGGATGCAATCTCCTTTGATCAACCTTTGGCGGAATGGAACGTTGCCTCTGTGACCAACATGCAGGGCATGTTTCAAGGAGCCTCCACGTTTAACGGGGCGGTCGGGTCTTGGAACGTCCGCGCGGTGAACACCATGGAAGAAATGTTTTTCAACGCTACTGCTTTCAACCAAGACATAAACAATTGGCGTGTTTCCCGTGTGGAAAATATGAACCATCTGTTCCACAATGCAATCAACTTCAACCAACCCTTGGATCAATGGGATTTAGGGTCCGTAAGTATGAACAGTACCTTCTCAGGGGCCTCGGCATTTAATCAAGAATTAGGTACTTGGAATGTTTCCGGCGTAAGTGATATGGAAGATATGCTGAACGGAACGGCCCTTACCCGAGAGCATTATGACAATACCCTCATTGCATGGTCTGAACAAAACCTGACCCCTGGCATAACCTTGGGTGCCCAAGGGCTGCGCTACTGTGATGCCCAGCAGGAAAGACAGGCCATGATCTCAACCTTTGGCTGGACCATAGCTGATGATGTATTGGATTGCCCCATTCCCCAATGTACCGTCTTGACCTCCCCAATACATGATGATGTGGACGTACCGGTAAATACCAATATAACATGGGAGCCTGTGCTGTTTACCAACGGCTACCGATTGAATGTACGGGTTGAGCCCGGGAATATCATTTTGGTGGACAATGAAGTGGTCAATGATGTCTCCTATACTTTCGATACGGACTTTTCCGGTGGAGAAACCGTGTTTGTTACTGTGGTGCCCTTCAACGATACCGGGGATGCCATGAGCTGTACCGAAGAGCGCTTTACCGTGGCCTCAGCACCGGCCAGCGTACCGGAATGTACCATTATGACCATGCCCGCTAACGGTACTTTGGATGTTCCAGTAAATACGCAACTCACTTGGGCACCCGTTCCCAATGCGGATGGCTATAGGCTGTCCTTGGGCACTACCATGGGTGCGAATGACCTATTGGATGCCGAGGATGTGGGCATTACCACCGTATATGACCTAACGGCCAACCTCCCTGAGGATACGGAAGTGCACGTAACCCTCGTGCCCTATAACGAGGCAGGCGATGCGGTGGCCTGTGTCTCCGAAAGCTTTACTACGGCCTTCATTCCTGTGCCTCCAGCGTGCACTACCATGGTGGGCCCGGTACCCAACGCCAACGGAGTATCCGTGGGTACGAATATTAGTTGGGATCCTGTTGATGGTGCTACAGGCTATCTGATCACAGTGGGCACCACCCAAGGTGGCATAGAAGTGGCCAACAGCATAGACGTGGGCAACCAAACGATGTACGATTTTCCAGAAGACCTACGTGAAAATAGAACCTATTACGTCACCATAATTCCGTATAACAATGTAGGCGATGCCGTTACTTGTGCCGAACAAAGTTTTAGGACAGGAACAACGGCCTTAAACCCCCCAACGTGCACCACACTGGCCAGCCCCAGCAATGGCAGTGTCAATGAGGCCATGGACGTAAACGAAATTACCTGGAATGCCGTGGCCAACGCCACAGGATTCCGCATCACCATCAACGGAAGCAGCAGCAATGCCAACGATGTAACCGATCTCGTGGTCAATGAAACGTCACAAACCCTTACAAACAACTTTGATCCAGGTGAAACGGTCACCGTGACCATCGTTCCCTTCAATGCCGATGGCGATGCTGTGGGGTGTACTTCTGAGAGCTTCACCTTGGCCAACCCGGCCCCAGAGCCCGTTGTTTGTACCACGCTGATCAGCCCTGCCAACGGAAGCACGGAGGTGGCCGTGGACTTGAACGAAATTACCTGGAATGCCGCAGCCAACGCCACCGGATACCGCATCACCATCAACGGAAGCAGCAGCAATGCCAACGATGTAACCGATCTCGTGGTCAATGAAACGTCACAAACCCTTACAAACAACTTTGATCCAGGTGAAACGGTCACCGTGACCATCGTTCCCTTCAATGCCGATGGCGATGCTGTGGGGTGTACTTCTGAGAGCTTCACCTTGGCCAACCCGGCCCCAGAGCCCGCTGTTTGTACCACGCTGACCAACCCTGCCAACGGGAGCACGGAGTTGGCCGTGGACTTGAACGAAATTACCTGGAATGCCGTGGCCAACGCCACCGGATACCGCATCACCATCAACGGAAGCAGCAGCAATGCCAACAATGTAACAGATGTAGTGGTCAATGGAACGTCACAAACCCTTACGGACAACTTTGATCCAGGGGAAACGGTCACCGTTACCATCGTTCCCTTCAACGCCGATGGCGATGCTGTGGGATGCGCCCCGGAAAGCTTTGCCGTGGCAACCACCCCAAGCACGGTGCCCAATTGCACCTCTTTGACTGCCCCTATGGACCAGTCCTTAGACGTTGCCGTTGATACGGACATCTCATGGAGCCCCGTGGCCAATGCCAGCGGATATCTGATCAGTATAGGCACCACTTCTGGGGGAACGGATATTGCCAATGCAGTGGACATTACCGGGACCACCACCTACCCTTTGACTGAAAACCTACCCCATAATACAGAGATTTTTGTCTCTGTTGTGCCCTATAATACGGAGGGCAATGCCAATGAATGCTCCGAGGAACAATTTATAACAGCAGCGGAATCCGTTCCCCTCCTGCCCAACTGTACCTCCGTAAACTTGCCTGCGGATGGTGCCATGAACGTTCCCGTGACTACCGAAATACGTTGGAATGCGATAGGAAATGTGGATGGATACATTCTCAATTTGGGCACCGAGCCCAATGGCACGGATATTTTAAACCAGGTTGATGTTGGTCTGACCACCAGCTATCAGCCCCTACAAGACCTGCCTTATGGCCAAGAGATCTATGTATCCCTTTTGCCCTATACCGCAGATGCCATTGCGGAAAATTGTACGCTGCATACCTTCACTACCATAGCGGAGCGGCAGGAAAGCGTGGAATCCCTCTATGGTTTCTCCCCCAATGGTGACGGCATCAATGACCACTGGGAGATCGAGGGCATCATCACATCTCCCAATAATACCGTACAGATTTTCAACCGTTGGGGAGACCTCGTTTTTGAGATCAATAATTATGACAACACCACCAACGTATTTAGGGGCTTGGCCAATAGAAAGACACAAATGGGTGGTGAACAATTACCCTCTGGCACGTATTATTTCAACATTCAGGTATCAGGAGCACATAACCTTAAAAAACTGCAGGGCTTTTTAGTCTTAAAGCGATAAGTACAATGAGGCATTATTCAACAAGTATCGCCCTAGTGGTAACCGTTTTGATGCTCCTGATGGGGCACGTGGATGGCATGGCACAACAAACCCCCAGTTTTGGAGAGTACAACTACAACCCGTATCTCATCAATGGGGCCTATGCTGGTCTGGCGCCAAGCGCGGAAATAACTTTGGGGCACTCTGGTTTTTTCAATTCATTTGAAGGCAGCCCCAGAAGTTTCGCCATGACATTGCACAGCCCAATTGCCAGGAATAAAATGGGACTTGGTGTGGGTTTTGTACGCGATGAGATCGGCGTAACCACCACCACCAGTGGTTTTGCCACCTACGCCTATAAGATTTTTTTTGACACGAAAAACGACCGGCCCTATTGGCAGGTCTATACCCCTAATACACTGTCTTTTGCCATTTCTGCTGGCCTTAGCCAGTATCAGGACAACCTTTTGGAATTAGGCATTATGGGAGACCCCAATTTTGCCCAGAACATCAATGCCAGTGTCCCTACCATCGGGGCAAGTATTTTACTGAACCTGCAAGATTTGTTCGTGGGCATTTCAGCACCCAATCTATTGGGGGACGCCCTAGCAACGGATAACAACATAGACCTTTCCCTACCTTACTATGGTTATTTGGGCTATAGGTTCTACACGGACCAATTTGAGGAACTCATGATCAAGCCCAATGCCCTCGTCAAAATGGAAAACGGTGCTCCCCTCCAAATTGATTTTAATTTGGCCTTGAGCTTTAAAAACCGTTTTGAGGTAGGGGCCGGTTATCGCAGTAATGCTTCTTTCAATATTTTGGGTGGCGTGTACCTATTAAAGAACATCCGCGCTATTTACCACTACAATCTGGCCACGAACAATTCCCCTTTGGGCAATACCCATGGTTTGGTGATTTCCTATCGTTTTGGGGAGGGTTTCTATGGGGATTGAGGTAGCGTGGCCACTTCCTTTATGGGCAAACCCACCTACTTTACCATTTTAATGTTGATGAGCTCTTGTTCGGTAAGGTAACGCCAATGGCCCCGCGGTAGGTCCTTTTTTGTTAGTCCGCCATACACCACGCGGTCCATCTTCACCACGCTGTATTCCAGCGTCTCAAAAATTCGTTCCACGATGCGGTTCCTGGAACTGTATATTTCCATACCCACTTCCCTTTTGGGTGCATCATCCACATAACTTATATCTTGCACGCGCACGATCTTCTCATCCACAAGAATGCCCTCTTGTATTTTTTTTAGGTCCGCACTGCGCAGCTCACGGTCCAGCACAATATGAAATATCTTCCTGAGCCCGTTGGCCGGGTTCTTGAGTTGTTTGGTGAGATCGCCATCATTGGTGAACAGCAAAAGGCCCGTATGCTCTTTGTCCATTTTATCCACCGGAAGCAACTTGCTTTTGGAGGCTTGTGAGATCAGGCCAGAGACGTGCCGTTTGCCCTTTTCATCCCGTACGGTGGTGGAAAAATCCTTGGGCTTGTTCAAGAGCACATATTCTTTTTTTACGGGATTCAGGAGTCGGCCATCAAAACGCACCTCATCGGTCACTTTTACTTTATGGCCCATCTCGGTGACAGGTTTGCCGTTAACGGTTATATTGCCGGCAGCAATATAGATATCGGCATCCCGCCGTGAGCATACCCCGGAGTTGGCCACGTATTTATTGAGCCTCATGACGTTGGGGTCAATTGGCCTACTGGTCTCCGTCTTTTTTCTAATGGGCGCGTTGCCCCGTGCATAGCTTTTTTTCCTGAAGGTGCCCCCTTGCCTGCCGGAAGGTTTGTTTCCATTGTTATCTCCCCTGCTCATAGCATCATTTATTTGGCCACAAAGGTAGGGAAGGAAAACGGATCATCTTAAGGCTACGCCCAATAGTTTTGCAGTACACCGTGTTATGTCTTTTGCAATAGCGGGTCTTCACAGCGCCATGATACCGCCCATTCCATTTTATCGGCCTATATTTAAGGGTATTTAAAGTTAAACACAAGATGCTGAAAGCCGTACTATCCCTAATGCTACTGTTTCCATTGGTGTTCCATGGCCAAAAAAAGGTATTGGACCATGAAGATTATGCCCTTTGGAGCACCATTCAAAATGAAGCCCTGGCCCCCAATGGCCAATTTTTGCACTATGCCTTGGAAAAAGGTGAAAAAGATCAATCCTTAAGGGTAAAGGATGCCAAGGGCAATTTGGTGCTGGCCCATGACCGCACGGAAAAAGCAAGATTCACCTATGACAGCCAATATGTGGTCTTCACCATAAAAGCATGGCAGGACAGTATCGTGGCCTTGAAAAAAAGAAGAACCAAAAAAGCCGATATGCCCAAGGACTCCCTTGGTATTTTTGAACTTGGCCCACAAAAGCTGACCAAAATCGCAGGAGTACATTCTGTTAAAATACCCGAAAAATGGTCTGGCCATATCGCCTACCAATTGGCAGATGCAAAAAAGAGTGCCAAAGAACAAAAAGACTCCTCAGAAAACAAAACGAAGGAGAAAAAAGTGGGAAAGGACAATGGATACCCTTTGGTGGTGCACCATTTGGAGACAGGGCAAAGGGATACACTGCCCTACGTTACAGCGTACCTCTTTGCCAAAGAAGGCAGGATGCTGGCCTATAGCAGTACAGGCGCTACACAAGATACGGAACACGGGATCTACGTACTGGACCTCAGCACCAATACCACCACGCAATTGCACGGGGCCAAAAAACCCAAATACCATCAAATGGCCTTTAGCCCCACCGGAAATAAATTCGGCTTTGTAGTGGATACGGATACCACCAAGGTGCAACTAAGACCCAATGCCCTCTATTTTTGGGAAAAGGAAATGGACCAGGCCAAAAAGATGGTGGACAATGGCACTGCCCCGCAGGATTACGTGGTCTCCGGCCATGGGGAGGTCCACTTCTCCGAAGATGAGAAACGGCTCTTTTTTGGTCTGGCCAAACCGCCCATTGAAAAAGACACTTCCCTTTTGGAAGAGGAAATCGTCAACGTAGAGGTGTGGACCTATAATGAGCCCCAGCTGTATACCGTACAGGAAATGCAATTGAAAAATGACAGCATACGGTCCTTTAAAAGTAGTATTGACCTTAGCGATCAGCGCATTGTGCCCTTGGCCAGCCCCGAGTATCCCCACATTGAACTTGGTGAAAAAGGCAATGCCCCTGTGGCCTTGGTGAACACCAGCATGCCGTATGAGCTACAAAGCCAATGGACGGGCCGCCGCAATTACGACTATAAAGTGGTGAACACCGGCAACGGGGAACCCATTTGGGAAATGGAACAAGAGCCCCGCATGCGTTTAAGCCCCAATGCACTCTATAGTTATGGCTTTAGCGCCGTAGACAGTACATGGTTCACCTATGATCTTGGCACGGGTGCGTACCGCGCACTGACCAAAGGCCAAGTTTTTTTTGATGAGGAGAATGATTCCCCAGATTTTCCAAGGGCCTATGGTGCCGCCGGATGGACCAAAGACGATGCGTTCCTCCTTCTCTATGACCGTTACGATATTTGGAAGTTGAACCCTACCACGGGAGCCTTGGCACGGCTGACCGAAGGCCGTGAGACAAAAACGGTCTACAGGTATCTGGACCTTGATCTGGAGGAGGAGGCCATTGACCTGTCTCAACCCATATTGCTGAGCACTTTCAATGAAACCACGAAAGCAGGCGGCTATGCGGAACTCAATACCAAAAACAACACGGTAAAAACACTGATCACAGGCCCTTACCGCTATTCCACACCAAAAAGAGCACTATTGGATGACCGGCTCCTCTATACAAAGGAGTCTTTTGAACAGTTCCCTGATCTGTTGCTGTCCACTACGGATTTTAAGAAAAGTATCCCCATCAGCAATGCCAATCCACAACAGGATACCTACAATTGGGGGTCCGCATCACTGGTCAACTGGATTTCCCTAGATGGCCAAGAACTTACAGGGATGCTCATTACACCTGAGGATTTTGATGAAAATAAAAAATATCCCATGTTGGTGAACTTCTACGAAAAAAGCTCGGATGGCCTACATAGGCACCGCTATCCCAAGGCGGAGCGTTCTACCATCAACTATAGCTTTTATGCCAGCCGCGGCTATGTCATCTTTAATCCCGATGTGCATTACCGAACGGGTTATCCGGGTGAGAGTGCGTATGACTGCGTCATTCCAGGCGTTACTTCCTTAGTTGAAAAAGGGTTCATTGACAAGGAGCACATTGGGGTACAAGGCCATAGTTGGGGCGGGTATCAAATAGCCTATTTGGTGACCAAAACGGATATTTTCAAAGCGGCCGAAGCGGGTGCCCCAGTACCCAATATGATCAGTGCCTATGGTGGCATACGCTGGTGGACGGGCCTTAGTAGGCAATTTCAATATGAACATACCCAAAGTAGGATTGGGGGCACGCCGTGGGAATATCCGGCACGGTATATAGAGAATTCGCCCATCTTTACCCTGGACAAGATCAATACGCCGTTACTGATCATGCACAATGATGCAGATGGCCACGTACCCTGGTACCAGGGCATAGAATTTTTTGTGGGCCTACGGCGATTGGGCAAGCCAGCTTGGTTCCTGAATTACAATGGGGAGCCCCATTGGCCGTTAAAGTCCCAAAACCGTATGGACTTCAGTATCCGGATGGCCCAATTTTTTGATCACTATTTGAAGGGCGAAGCCAAACCACAATGGATGGAACGTGGCGTTCCACCCATGGAAAAGGGCATTAAACAGGGCTATGACCTATTGGACGATAAAGAGTAAGACTCATTGAGGACGGACCAGGCGTTCCTACAAAATCCTGTTCAACACGAGGTCCACATCAATCAATAAAATACTGAATACCCCTGCCACAATGATGAACTTCAGAATGTTGTGGAGCCAGACAAAATGCCGTTTGGTGTGCGATTTTATCAAGAGCACCAAAAATACAAGCAACAACACAATGCACATGACAAAATAATAGGTCATGAGGCCCACATCAAAAGTATAGATCAACAATAAGGACGGCACCAAGGTGAGAACGATCAGCGTAAATATGAGCCCTTTGGAGCGGCCCACCCCGTACAGTATGGGAATGGTCCTGTAGTTTTGGGCCATATCCCCAGACATGTTTTCAAGATCTTTGATCATTTCACGGGCCAATATCAAAAGAAAGAGGAACATGGCATGGGCAAAGATGACCGTGTCAAAGTTTTTATAGTACACGAAAACAGCAAAGAAGGGCGTAATGGCCAAAGTGGCGGAGACCAAGTTGCCAACAAACGGAATCCGTTTTAACTTGTGTGAGTAGAACCAAATGCCAAAAATATAGGCAGAGAAAAACAGAACCGCCTTGAAGGAGGCATAACTGGCCGCGAAGACCGCCATGAAATTGAGCATGAAATAGGTGGTGAGCTTAAAACGCTGGCTCACCAAACGATCCAGCATACTTTTACTGGGCTTGTTGATGATATCCTTTTCCGCATCGTAAAAATTATTGATGATGTATCCGCCCGCAATAGCCAAGGCAGAGGCGGTAACCAAAACGAAGAGGTTAAGGTCAAAGAGCACCTGCCGTACGGGCAATTCCGGTGCCAAGATATAAATGGAAGCCAGGTACTGTGCCAGTGTAATGACCAGGATATTATAGCCCCTAACCACGGAAAACAGGCTCAGTACTTTTAAAAGCAAGAGTTTGTTCCTTCTATTGAGCATGTTATGGGTGGTCCTAGAAATTATAGACTACCTCTAGTTTGTAGTCTTTCAGCGCTTTTTTTGCCTTTTCAAAATCTTCGGTAAAGCCAAGAATATAGCCTCCGCCACCAGAACCGCAGAGTTTTAGGTAATACTCATTGGTGTCTATGCCCTGTTTCCAAAGGTCATGGAACTTTACGGGGATCATGGGCTTAAAATGATCGAGCACTACGTGCGATAATTGTTTTAGATTGCCGAAAAGGGAGGTCATGTTCCCGTTAACAAAATCCTCCACGCAGGCGTCGGTATGCTTAATGAACTGGTTCTTGATGACCTGGCGGAACCCGTCGTTCTTCATTTTCTCCATAAAGATCTGTACCATGGGCGCCGTCTCCCCGGTTGAGCCGCTATCCAATAAGAAGACGGCCCCTTTGCCCTCTAAGTTCTGTGAAGGAAGGCTGGTAGATTCAATATTATCTTGGGAATTGATGAGTATGGGCAGGCTCAGGTAACTGTTCAAGGGATCCAATCCAGAAGATTTTCCGTGAAAAAAGGATTCCATCTTTCCAAATATGGCCTTTAAGCGCAACAATTTCTCTCGCGTAAGGTTTTCCAACACCGTGATCTTATCCAAGGCATACTTGTCATAAATGGCGGCCACAAGGGCGCCACTGCTCCCCACACCGTATCCTTGGGGAATGGAACTGTCAAAATACATACCCTCCTGCACATCTGTCTTAAGGGCCTCCAGATCAAACGTCACCAAATCTGGCGCCTCCGTAGCGAGTCTTTCAAGATAATCCGCAAAGGCCACCAAACTTTCATTGGAGCGTTGTGCCACATCAGAAAGGTCATTGGCTTTCTTTAAGGCCCCCTTATAAAAATTATAAGGTATGGAGAGCCCTTTGGAATCCTTAATGATTCCATACTCACCAAAAAGAAGAATTTTAGAATAAAACAACGGTCCTTTCATCTTGTTTTCATTAACGCCCTTATGGGTCGTACATCTGGGGTTCATCTTACAGCTAGCACATGTTTCCGGACATGGGTAATGGCCTTATTGCAGTTGCAGTCCTTATAAATATAACAAACTCCGGCACAAAGTTTCACTTTTTTGCCCAAACGATGAACAAAATTGTCATAAATCTTCGTTTCCCTAACGTATTAATCGACAAATACGTATAAACCTCCTATGATTTACGGGCCCCAGTGCCCACATTATCTTGTATATACTGCCCATTTTCGCAAAAGGGCACCAAGGCCTCCTCTATAAATGACATAACAGCCTCCTTTTCATGGTCTGGATAGAGGACGTGCACGTTGGCCCCGGCATCCAGGGTGAAACAAACGTGTGCGCCGGTGCTCCTTCTAAATTCCCATATGCGCTCTATGATCTGAAGTGTGTTGGGCTTCATCAAGATAAAATAGGGGCTACTGCACATCATCATGGCGTGCAGGGTGAGCGCTTCGCTTTCCACTAGGGCCATAAAGTCATCCAATTCCCCATCTTTGAAAATGGACCGCAACCGATCCAAATGGGCATGGGCCTGGCCAAAGCGTGCCTCCGCATACGGATGCCCCTGCATGAGCTCATGGCCAACGGTACTGCTCACCTGTTTCTGCCCCTTGTCCACCAATAAAATGGTGTCTTGGTAGCGAGTAAAGACTGGATGAACCTCATGGGGATAGGGTATGCCATAGAGGTCCGTACTGCCCGGGGTGCCCTTATGTTCCCCCCAATGCACCAAACTGCCCACAATGCTCCTACTGGCGCTTCCGGAACCCAAACGCGCCAAAAAGGAAGCTTTTGCGAATAAAAAATCCCGCTCCATATCCGGGAAGAGTTCCTTTTCCATCTCCATAAGGCACAAAGCAAGGGCGGCCATGCCGCTGGCCGAAGAGGCAATGCCGCTGCTGTGCGGAAAAGAGTTGGCGGTCTCTATGGTAAAATGGTGGTCATGTACAAATGGCACATAGGGTGCAACGCGTTCCAAAAACGTACGGATCTTTGGTCTGAACGCTTCCTTGGGCCGGCCATTGAACAAAAGATCAAATGAAAAACCCGTTTGCCCCCCTGCTTTGGCCCCATAGGTCATGGTGGTGGTAGTGGCGCAGGCATCCAACATAAAACTGAGGGAGGGGTTGGCCGGTACCTGATCGGGTTTTTTGCCCCAATACTTCACAAGGGCAATGTTACTGGGCGCCCTGTACGTTACCGTTCCCTTTTGCAAGGTGTTGGAAGAAGCGCCCGGTATAAAATCTTTCTTGGTCATGGAAGAGCGTTTCGTGCAAAGATAGTTTTTCACACCGCCAATTAAAATAAATCCTTATTTTAGGGCAAACGCCCAACCCTTGAAAAGGAAGCTCGTACATATCTCCATTTCGGTGGCCATTTGTTTGGTCATAGGCTTCTTGGCCAGTACGGCCACACAGTCCTCCGTGAACGAATGGTACCCTACCTTGAACAAACCCGGTTTTAATCCGCCCAACAGTGTTTTTGCCCCGGTATGGACCGTACTCTATGTGTTGATGGGCATTTCTGCTGGTTGGGTATGGAGCAAGGGCTTTCACCACAAATGGGTAAAAACAGGATTGTACCACTTTGGGTTCCAATTGTTGTTGAACGCCTCTTGGAGCATTGTGTTCTTCGGATTCAAATCGCCCTTTTTCGCCTTACTCATCATCATTGCCCTGCTCATTATGATCGTCCTTACCATACGGTGGTTCAAGGTGGTGAGCAAAGTTGCCGCCTATCTTTTGGTACCCTACCTGCTGTGGGTCTGTTTTGCCACGGCCCTCAATTTTGCCATTTGGCAGATGAACTGATG
>CAKZLG010000127.1 GCA_937125035.1 uncultured Maribacter sp.
GAAATACGGTATTGAGATTCCCAATAAAGGCTATTACAGGTCCGCAAAATAAGACCAGCTTGTTTACTGGGTAATCGTTACACAGGGTTTTAGTACGTTAGTTGGGCCATAACCTCTTGATGCCGTGCATGCATGGAACTCCAAGTTATTCCGTATCCTTATCTTTCCTTTTAATTCCTTTGTGGGGCTTATGTCAGACTGATCATTTAATTGTATCTCATTCTTGCCGGCGCAATAGGCCACGGATTTCTGCATGGAGGAAAGTCTTCTAATTGGTCTGACCGGCGATTTCAGCAAAAAGGGTGCTATAAAGCAAGGTAACGCTGTTTGGTAATTATTGTGGTATGATGGGCACGGCCCCTTGTGAACCTAGGAGCTTTTCCCTTCATTTTGAGGTCAACGCTTTGTGCTGCACCAAAGAACTTACTTATGCTCTCGTGCAACGATTTTTGTGTGGTCTTGGGAAATTAGAACAAAACACTGAATAGGGGAGAGGGTAAGGAGTTGCTCTGAAAGTTCAAGTAATCCTTCCGCCATTTATTGGCGGCCCTCCATCAGAAGGCGTATACAGAGGTCTAGATTTTTTTCATTTGTTGCTGCATCATGCGTATCTGTTCCGTGAGCATGTTGTTCTTATCCAGTTTTTTGGCCTCGTTCAATAAGGTGGTGGCCTCTCGCTTTCTGCGCTTTTGCATGGAAATACCGGCAAGGCTCAATTTGGCCATGGCCACATCATAATCCATCGTCAGCCCTAGTTTCAGCGCCTTACGAAAGTATTTTTCTGCCGTGGTGAGGTTGGTCTGAGAAAAAATGATACCGTTTAAATAATTATAATAACCCTGCTGCTTAGTGATAAGTGCCGCTTTTGGATCCTTGATCTTATCCAGCCATTTTTTGGTGCCTTCAAGGTCCTGTTTGCGCATTCGCAAAAAGGCCAGTAGTATTATTTCGTTCCTGAAGTATAGAAAAATGAAAATGAGGGACAGGAAAATAAGAAATATACCATTGCCAATATAGCCCTCTACAAACTGGTAGACCGCATAAGCAATAATCAAACCGGCAATGACCAATTTTAAATTTTTGTTGAACATAGTGTACTGTTGTTTCTAAGTTGGTGGGCCCTTTTACGTTGCTTTCGGCAGATAAGATACCACTTGTAAACAGGCCGTGCAAAATTAAGGAAAACCTACCTTTTGGGGCCTAAAGATGAATAAAAAATATTTTTTTGATTCCACTTGTCAAAGAAAAAAACCTTCGTATATTTGCGCCCAGTTTTACACCCCCGTCAAGGAGGTTACGGTAACATTCAAGAAGACATAAAATATAGGCGATGAGCAAGCGTACATTCCAACCATCAAAAAGAAAGAGAAAGAATAAGCACGGGTTTCGTGAGCGCATGGCTTCCGTGAACGGCAGGAAAGTTCTTGCAAGAAGAAGAGCAAAGGGCAGAAAAAAATTAACCGTTTCCTCAGAGCCAAGACACAAAAAATAATGATCGTATTTTTTGAAATATGTAGGTGTTACTTTTCTTAAAGTAACACCTTTTTTTATACAGTAACGTGAACACCAGAGAAGAAAATGCCTAAAAGAAAAGATTTAAATTCCATATTGATCATTGGTTCAGGTCCCATCATCATTGGGCAGGCCTGTGAGTTTGATTATGCCGGGTCACAATCCCTTAGATCATTGCGCGAGGATGGTATAGAGACCATTTTGATCAACAGTAATCCCGCCACGATCATGACGGACCCGTCCATGGCCGATCATGTCTACCTGAAACCTTTGAATACCAAATCCATTGTGGAGATTCTTAAGGCACACCCGCAAATAGATGCCGTATTGCCCACTATGGGCGGCCAGACCGCATTGAATCTTTGCATTGAGGCGGACAAAAAAGGTATTTGGGAGGATTTTGGCGTGGAACTCATTGGTGTGGATATCGATGCCATAAACATAACGGAAGATCGCGAAAAATTCCGCGAACTTATGCTGAAAATCGGGGTGGGAATGGCCCCACAGGCCACGGCCACCTCTTTTCTGAAGGGAAAGGAAATAGCACAGGAATTTGGTTTTCCCTTGGTCATCAGGGCTTCCTATACCTTAGGTGGTGCAGGTGCTTCCATTGTATACCGACCAGAGGATTTTGATGCCCTTTTGAGCCACGGCCTGGAAATCTCCCCCATACATGAGGTCATGATAGATAAAGCCCTAATGGGCTGGAAGGAATATGAACTGGAGCTGCTGCGTGATAAGAATGACAACGTGGTCATTATCTGTACCATAGAGAACATGGACCCCATGGGCATCCATACAGGGGATTCCATAACCGTGGCCCCTGCCATGACCCTTTCTGATAGGACTTTTCAAAAAATGCGGGACATGGCCATTAAGATGATGCGCAGCATTGGCGACTTTGAGGGGGGCTGCAACGTACAATTTGCCGTAAGCCCTGATGAGGAAGAGGATATCATTGCCATTGAGATCAACCCTAGGGTATCAAGATCATCTGCTTTGGCCTCTAAGGCCACGGGGTACCCCATCGCCAAAGTGGCCACTAAATTGGCCATAGGGTATTCTCTGGATGAATTGGAGAACCAGATCACCAAGTCTACCTCGGCCTTGTTTGAACCTACCTTGGATTATGTGATCGTGAAGATTCCCCGTTGGAACTTCGATAAGTTTGAGGGGTCTGACCGTACCTTGGGCCTCCAGATGAAATCCGTGGGTGAGGTCATGGGCATTGGGCGTTCCTTTCAGGAGGCCCTTCATAAGGCCACGCAGTCCTTGGAGATCAAACGCAACGGACTGGGAGCCGATGGTAAGGGCTACAAGGACTACGACCAAATCATAAGCAAGCTCACCATTCCCAGTTGGGACAGGGTATTCGTCATCTATGATGCCATACAGATGGGCATTCCGCTGAGCCGGATTCATGAAATCACCAAAATAGATATGTGGTTCTTGAAACAGTATGAGGAATTGAACCAATTGGAAAAGGAAATCTCCAAGTACACCATAGCCAGCCTGCCCAAAGAACTTCTTTTGGAAGCCAAGCAGAAGGGATTTGCAGACCGGCAGATAGCCCATATGTTAGATTGCTATGAGAGCGAGGTCTACAACAAGCGTACGGAGCTCAACATTAACCGGGTCTATAAATTGGTGGATACCTGTGCCGCTGAGTTCAAGGCCATGACCCCCTATTACTACTCCACCTTTGAAGCGGAGATCGAACGGCCCGATGGAACCCGTTACGTAGAGAATGACAGTATTGTCACGGACAAAAAGAAAATTGTGGTACTTGGGTCTGGCCCCAACAGGATTGGTCAGGGCATAGAGTTCGACTATTGTTGTGTGCACGGAGTATTGGCCGCGGCAGAATGTGGCTACGAGACCATTATGATCAATTGCAACCCAGAAACGGTCTCTACGGATTTTGATACGGCGGATAAGCTGTATTTTGAACCTGTTTTTTGGGAACATATCTATGATATCATTAGACATGAAAACCCAGAAGGGGTCATTGTGCAATTGGGTGGACAAACAGCGCTGAAACTGGCCGAGAAACTTTCTAAATATGGTATTAAGATCATAGGAACAAGCTTTGAGTCCTTGGATCTGGCCGAAGATCGGGGCAGCTTTTCAACCCTTTTAAAGGAAAACGATATCCCTTACCCAAGGTTTGGAGTGGCCGAAACAGCGGATGAGGCCCTGCAATTGGCAGATGAACTTGGCTTTCCGCTATTGGTAAGACCGTCCTACGTACTGGGCGGGCAAGGCATGAAGATCGTCATCAACAAAGAAGACCTAGAGGCCCATGTGGTGGACCTCTTGCGTAAAATACCGAACAATAAACTGTTGTTGGACCATTATTTGGATGGGGCCATAGAGGCGGAAGCAGATGCCATTTGTGATGGTAAGGATGTCTACATCATTGGCATCATGGAACATATAGAGCCATGTGGCATTCATTCCGGGGATTCAAACGCTACCTTGCCGCCGTTCAATTTGGGTGAGTTTGTGCTACAGCAGATCAAGGACCACACCAAGAAAATCGCGTTGGCACTGAACACAGTGGGCCTTATCAATATACAATTTGCCATAAAGGATGATATGGTCTACATCATTGAGGCCAACCCACGGGCATCAAGAACGGTTCCGTTTATTGCCAAGGCCTATAAGGAACCCTATGTGAACTATGCCACCAAGGTAATGTTGGGAGAGTTGAAATTAAGGGACATTAAGTTCAACCCGCAATTGGACGGATATGCCATAAAGCAGCCTGTTTTTTCCTTTAATAAGTTCCCCAATGTAAATAAGAATCTAGGACCAGAAATGAAAAGCACCGGAGAGAGCATTTTGTTCATAGATAGTTTAAAGGATGATGAGTTCTACAATCTTTACGCTCGTAGAAAAATGTATTTGAGCAAATAACATGGCTCAACCAGAGGCAATACAAAAGCACTTTCTTTATGGGAAAGTGCTTTTTTAGTTGTACCAAACGGCGTATTTCTTGCGGCGCAGTTCCTTGGCCAAGGTGGCTTCCATTTGTAGGGCCTCGGCCCTTGTGGCCAAGGCTGGGATATGGTTGTACAGACTGGGGCGAAGGTAACTCCCGTATTTTTTTACGATGGCCGAAGAAAGGGAATGACCTTTTTTGCTGAGCGTTCCTTTTTTGTGCTGTTCAAAGCGCACTTTGGGCGTCTTGCTGGTCATGCCCACATACAGGCATTCCAACACTCCATTGAACTGTGGGTTGGCTTCCCGGAACCTTCGGTGTTCCGTAAATACTTTTCTGTGAAGTTCAACAATGTAAATATGGTAAGGCATTTAAGTACATGTATTTCAAGCTTTTAAATAAATATAATGCTGTGCTAAGCACCCCATTCCGTGTGAAAAATACCTTCCCTGTCCAAGCGCTCATAGGTATGTGAACCAAAATAATCCCTTTGGGCCTGTATCATGTTCAAAGGCAATCTGGAAGAAGTATAGGCATCAAAATAGGTTAGAGCATTGCTAAGGCCAGGCAAAGGAATGCCATTGCTGGCGGCGTAGGATACCAGTTCACGGGCAGCCGGTACCGTTTCTGTTACCTTGGGCACAAAATGGGGAGACAGCAACAAGTTGGGCAGAGTGGGTGCCGCTATAAACGCCTCTGTGATGTCCGCTAGGAGACCTGCACGTATAATGCACCCTGCCCGCCAGATTTTGGCCACTACGGCCAGATCAAGATCGTAACCGTATGTTTTGGAAGCATCCGCCAATTGGTGCATGCCCTGGGCATAGGTCATGATGAAAGAAAAATAAAGGGCCTCCTCCGCCTTTTCAAGGAGCTCATCCTTTTTCATGTGGGCAGGTCTTGGCCGATCATATAGGGCATCCGCTTGCAGGCGTTCGGCCTTTAGGGCAGAGATTTCCCTCATGCTCACCGCCATATCAATGGTGGGTATGGGAATGCCAAGATCCATGGCATTTTGGGAAGTCCACTTCCCGGTACCCTTCTGTTTTGCCTTGTCTAAAATGAAATCAATAAGGTGGCCATCATTGAATTCATCGGGCCGGGCAAGAATGGCCGCAGTGATCTCTACTAGGAAGGATTGTAGCCGGCCAGCGTTCCATTTGGCAAAGAGGTGGTGCATTTCCATATTGTCCAGTCCGCCCGCTTTTTTCAAAAGGTCATAGATTTCCGAGGTGAGCTGCATGAGGCCGTATTCAATGCCATTGTGTACCATTTTCACATAGTTGCCAGCCGATTTTGGACCTAAATAAGCCACACAGGGCTCTCCATGATATTTAGCGGCCACTGCCTCAAAAACAGGCTTTACATGTTGGTAGGCGTCCCTATTTCCTCCCGGCATTATACTCGGCCCCTTTCGGGCCCCCTTGTCACCACCAGATACGCCGGCCCCAAAAAAATTGATTCCCTTCTTGCGCAGATAAGCTTCTCGCCGGTCGGTGTCCGTAAAGAAAGAATTGCCACCGTCTATGATGATGTCCCCTTCATCCAAAAGAGGAAGCAGGCTTTCAATGACCGCGTCCACTATATGACCCGCAGGCACCAGGAGCATAATGCTGCGTGGTGCGCCCAAAGCTTCGGTGAATTCCTGTATGTGGGTGGTGGCATTGACTTTGGCTGTGTCACCACCTTCATCAATCAGCGCATTCACCTTTTTTTGGTCCAAATCATGACCAATAATAGAAAATCCATTGTCGGCCACGTTCAATAAAAAATTCCGTCCCATTACCCCAAGGCCAACCAATCCAAAATCATACTTATCTTTCATCTACATCCAATATTTGGGGGTCTTCTTAAAGATGACCCGTTATTATTTACCTAAAATAAACGTTATATTCGTTACTCTCAAGAAATGGGTGGGAAACTCAATGGAAACAGATTATTTTATTGTGTCCGGTCAACTTCCCATAACCCTTCAAGTGCATTTAAAAGGATATGGCAATGATAAAGGTAGACAATCAGGCGTTGGTCATTTTTGGGGCTTCTGGCGACTTAACCGCTAGAAAACTGATACCGGCCCTGTTGCACCTGCATGCTGCAGGACACTTGCCCAATCATTTTTTTATCTTGGGGGTGGGTCGTAGTGCGTTGAATGATTCCGATTTCAGGAAACAGGTACTTTGGGAAAGCCCTTATCTAAAACCCAACCTACGGGATATGGACGGGAAAGTAGTTGAGGAATTTGCCCAGTTGCTCTTTTACCAAGATTTGGGCGGGGCCTATGATGTATCCTACCTAAAGCTGAAAGAGCGCCTATATGCTTTGCATGGAGAGCGCGAGACCGCGGGAAATACAATGTACTATTTTTCAACCCCGCCCACCTTATATGAAACCATGGCCCGCCAATTGAACGAAGCCGCACTCAACTCCCAAGAAAACGGATGGAAACGGCTCATTGTGGAAAAACCGTTCGGATACAGCTTGGAGACTGCCAAAGCCTTGAACGCCGGTCTGCAAAGGTATTTCTCTGAAGAACAGATATACCGTATTGATCATTATCTGGGCAAGGAAACAGTACAGAACGTATTGGTGACACGTTTTGCCAATAGTATTTTTGAGCCTTTATGGAACCGAAATTACATTCATCATATAGAAATCACCAATGCAGAACAGGTTGGAGTGGAAAAGCGGGGCGGCTACTATGATACTTCAGGTGCGCTGCGCGATATGTTCCAAAACCACTTGCTGCAGATTGTTTCTTTAGTGGCCATGGAACCGCCCATAAGTGATGCTCCAGAGGACATCCGAAATGAGAAAGTCAAGGCCCTACGGTCCCTTCGCATTATGAACGATGACGAAACCTTGCACGCCCATACGATTCGCGCGCAATACATCCCCTCCGTGGCACAAGGCACAAACATAAAGGGCTACAGGGAAGAGGAAGGCGTAGACCCCCAATCCACTACGGAGACCTATGCCGCCATAAAATTCTTTGTGGACAATTGGCGCTGGGAAGGTGTGCCGTTCTATGTGCGTACGGCCAAGCGCATGCCCACTAAGGTTACTGAGGTAGTCATCCATTTTAAGACCCCGCACCACCAAATTTTCAAGGACACCGGTTTGGGTGATAGGGACAATAAGCTTGTGATCAGAATTCAACCGGATGAGGGCATCCTCATAAAATTTGGGGTCAAGGTGCCGGGTCAGGGCTTTAAGGTAGAGCGGGCCAATTTGGATTTTTATTATAAAAGTCTGGCACAGCATCATATCATGGATGCTTACGAAAGATTGCTCTTGGATGCCATGCAGGGCGATGCCACCCTTTATGCCCGGGCAGATGAGGTAGAGGCCGCGTGGGCCTTTGTCGATCCCATTCTGGACTATTGGGCCACTGGAAAGGATGTACGCATGTACGGTTACGCCGCTGGGGTGTGGGGCCCTGAAAACGCAGATAACCTCATAGAGGGCAACGGACAATGGCGGAATCCTGGTCCAAACCTAACGGATGATCCAGGTTATTGTGTAATTTGTTAAGGATATTATGGAAAAGAAGATATGTAAGGATAAAATGGCTGTGGCCAAGGCCTTTGCCCATGATTTCTCGGATATGGTCAAAAGGGAAGGCCCCATACATGTTGCCCTTTCCGGGGGCAGCACACCAAAATTGATCTTTGACGTATTGGCAGCCACCTATGGCCAGACCATTGCTTGGAAGAACATTCATTTTTATTGGGGCGATGAGCGCTGTGTACCACCAACGGACAATGAGAGCAACTTTAGAATGACACAAGAACATTTGTTCTCTAAAATCAAAGTTCCCAAGACCAATGTACACCGTATCCTTGGGGAAAACCAACCTCAGGGCGAAGCCATGCGCTACGCCAACCTTTTAGAGATTAATTTGGACCGGGTCAACGAGATACCCCAGTTTGATCTTATTCTTTTGGGCATGGGAGATGATGGCCATACAGCTTCCATTTTCCCCCATGAAATAGACCAATGGAACGCACCCGACCACTGTTTTGTGGCCACCCACCCGGAAACGGGCCAAAAACGTGTTTCCATAAGTGGGAAGGTCATCAATAGGGCCAAACAGGTCGTTTTTTTGGTCACAGGTAAGGGGAAGGCGGAGAAGGTACGGGACATTTTTCATGAGAGGGAGGGTCATGAACAGTATCCGGCTGCCTTGGTGAGACCAACTTCAGGGCGTTTGACCTGGTTTTTGGATGAGGATTCCGCCAGTCTCCTATAGAGCCACTTTTGCATTCTCTCCCTGAATGAAGGCTTTATATTCCTTTACGTTGAAGTTTTCATTATCGTATTTGGTGTCCCTTCTGTACATGGTCAGTTTGCGTTCCTTACTGCGTGCGAATCTTCGCAGACTTTCCTTATCGTCAATGATCAATCCAGGAACGGACACACTTTTTCCCTCTTTATCGACTGCCACCATGGTAAAATAAGAGGAGTTGCAATGTTTTACGTGACCAGTGGTCACATTCTCAGATTCCACCCTAAGGCCTACCACCATACTCGTTCTGCCCGTGTAATTGATGGAGGCCTTTAAGGTGACCAATTCCCCAACCTCTATGGGGTTAAGGAAATCCACACGGTTTACGGAGGCCGTTACACAATAGGATTGCGAGTGTTTTGAGGCACAGGCAAAGGCAATTTGATCCATGAGGTTGAGAATATGCCCGCCGTGGACCTTTCCCCCAAAGTTGGAATGGGCCGGAAGCATTAACTGCGTAATGGCCACCTGAGATGCTGCAATGGTTTTATAGCGCTCCATTAATTTCTAAAATGAGGGGATTGTTCCCGTTGTACGTTGGTGATGAAGTATTTCGTGTCTCCCAACCAAAAAAAGGTGGCGTAGCGTTCCGTGTAGTCCACTTTTACATACTGCCCTTGGTATTCCTTAAGTTTTTCTATGACTTCCCTATCCTTGTCCAGTACGGAAAAGGCAAAAATCTGGGCCCCGGATATACCTTGACTTATTTCGCCCTCCCATGTTTTGACCAATACTCCTTTATGGCTGATCTTTATGAGTTCGCCAGAGCGTACCCCCTCGCTGTAGGGTACAAAATAAATAAAGGCATAATACAGGGCCATTAAAAGGACCACGCCCCCAAGGAAAAAGTAGAGGATTTTTTTCATGCTCATAGTTCCAATTTAGGTTCTTCTTCCTCAAAATCGGTTTTGGCCCGTTTTAAAACGGGTTCAGGAATGGATTTCTTGGCTTTCGCTCCCATTTTCTTCAATTTTTCTATACTCGTCACAATATTTCCCCTACCATCAAATAACTTGTTCATGGCATTTTTATATTCGCCTTTTACATCATCCATCCGTTTGCCAATTTGGGTCAGATCATGCATGAATCCCACAAATTTGTCATACAGCGCTCCCGCTTGGCGGGCAATTTCAAGGGCGTTCCGCTGCTGCTTTTCATTGTTCCACATACTGTCTATGGTACGGAGGGTGGCCAATAGGGTGGAAGGGGTCACAATGACGATATTCTGCTCAAAAGCCTTGTTGTAAAGGTTGTTATCGTGGTTTATGGCCAGGGCAAAGGCAGGCTCAATAGGAACGAACATGAGCACAAAATCCGGGCTTTCCATTTCATACAGGTCTTCGTATTTCTTGGCGGAAAGTTGATCCACGTGCTTACGAAGTGAATTGATGTGGTCTTTCAAAAAACGTTCCCTATCATGGTCTTCAGCATTGACGTAACGCTCATAGTCCGTGAGTGATACTTTGGAATCCACGATCATCTTCTTGCCATCGGGCAAGTTGATGATGACATCGGGCAATACCCTAGATCCATCTTCCCTAGTAAAGCTTTGTTGTACGGTATACTCGCGGTCCTTTTCAAGGCCGGATTTCTCCAAAACCCGTTCCAAGACCAGTTCGCCCCAATTCCCCTGCATTTTACTATCCCCTTTAAGGGCCTTGGTAAGGTTTTCCGCCTCTTGGGTGATTTTTAAATTTTGGGTCTGTAGGTTCAGTAACTGTTCCTTTAAGGCGGAGTGGATGCTGATGTTCTCCTTTTGGCTTTCCTCTACCTTTTTTTCAAAGAGCTGAATTTTTTCATTCAAGGGCGTAAGGATATCTTTTATGTTTTTTTCATTACGCTCCGTGAATTTCAGGCTTTTTTCCTCTAAGATCTTATTGGCAAGGTTTTCAAATTCCTTTGTGAATTTTTCCTGTAACTTTTCAACCTCCTGTTTTTGCTCCAAGAGCTTGGCGTTAAGGTGCTCCGTATGCGCCTGTTGGCGTACGATCTGGTTGCCCAAGTGTTCCTTTTCCTGTTGTAGTTCCGCCTTCTGTGCTTCCATGGCCTGCAAACGCTCCTTAAGACTGCTTAAGGTAGTCTGTAGTTGCTGTTCCCGTTCCACCAAGGTGCTTTGGCTCGATTTTGTCTTTAGTCCTTGGATATAGATTCCCAAGAAAAAGCCTAATACAAGACAAACCACGGCAATTATGGCCATTATAAAAGTTTCGCTCATTGTTCACAAAAATAGTACTGTAAAGATAGCGGTTTGAAAAAATACAGGGAACTTGTGTCGCCAATCTTTTCGTTTCAACTTTTTAACCCATGGTTCGGTCAAATGTTGCGTATTTTAAAACTTCCGGTTTTAGGGTTGAAGGTTACATTATCAGAAGGGAAGAGTCTTTCAAATTCTTGATGCATGATCAGGTTGCAAGGTTGGTCAAAAGGATTCTTGTCTCCGTTCATTATCAATAGCTTATCACAAAGCTGTATGGCCAACTCAATGTCATGTGTAGTGTACACAATGGTTTTCTGGAGGGAATGTGCCAAGGTTTTCAATATTTTTAGGATGGCCACTTTGTGGTAGAGGTCCAAATGGGTGGTGGGCTCATCCAAGAGCATGATATCCGTGCCCTGGGCCATGGCCCGGGCAATGAGTACCCGTTGCAATTGTCCGTCACTGAGTTCGGCACAAGGAGTGGTCCTCATATCCTCTAAATTCAATAGGGAAATGGCCTTTTCAATTTCGTCTTTGTCCGTTCGGGAAAGTTTTCCCAACCAATTGGTGTAAGGGTGCCTGCCTAAAGCGATCAATTCTTGGACAGCTATGTGTTTGGCGGCTATGGGCTCTGTAAGGACCACGCTCACCAGCTGGGCCATTTCCCCACCCGAATACTTTTCCAAGGGCTTACCCTTTAGCAGAACATTGCCCGAGAGCGTAGGTTGAAAACGGGCCAAGGTTTTCAGCAAAGTGGATTTGCCTACACCATTTATGCCCACAATGCCCATGAGTTCCCCATGGCCCAGCTCAAAGCTGATGGGACTGCACACGGGTTGGCTTCCGTACCCAATGGTAAGTTCTCTGGCATTTAAAATAATATGTTCCTCTGGTGTATGAATGTCGTTTACTTTTTTAAAATATGATTTTTTGTTGTTTTACCAAGAGCCAAATGACCACGGGCGCGCCAAAGATACTAGTGACGGCATTGATGGGCAAAACACTGGCAGAACCGGGCATTTGGGCAATACCATCGCAAATGAGCATTACAATGGCCCCACACAGGGCCACAGCGGGCAAAACTATTTTATGATCCGTAGTTTGGAATAATTGTCGCCCCACATGGGGCACCGCAAGACCAATGAACGCTATGGGCCCTGCAAATGCGGTAATGCCACCGGCAAGCAGGCCCGTGGCCATGATGATCATGTACTTGGTTCGTTTAAGGTCTACGCCCATACTCTGGGCATAGCTTTCGCCCAGTAAAAAGGCGTTCAGGGATTTTAAGGACAGCATACTGATCAGCATGCCCAGGACGGTGATGAAAAAGAGCAGGGATAGCTGTCCCCAGCCTAAATTGCCAAGACTGCCATAGGACCAAAAAACAAAGCGCTGCAACTGCTCTGAAGTGCTGAAAAAGGACAGCACGCTCACCAATGCCGAAGTAATACTGCCAAACATGAGCCCAATGATCAACAGTGCCATGGTGTCCTTTATTTTTGCGGCTACCCCCAAGACGGCAAATAGCACCAAAAAACTGCCCAAACTGGCGGCCAGGGCCAAGGCAAGGTCCGGACCAAGATGACCCAGATACAGCCCGGTTACAAGGCCGCTGCCCATGATGAGGATGGCCGCTCCCAAGCTTGCCCCAGAACTGATGCCCAATACAAAAGGTCCGGCCAAAGGGTTTCTGAAAAGGGTCTGCATCAACAGACCGCTCACGGAAAGTCCGCTACCTACCAAAATAGCGGTCAGTGCCTTTGGCAGACGATAGCTCCAAATGATGTAGCTGAAACTTTGATTTTCCAAGGGTTGTCCAATAAGGCTTTGAAAGGTTTGACCCAATGGTATGTGAACCGACCCCAAACTTATGTTTCCCATGAAGCATAAAAGCAGCACCATGAGGGTGATCAGGAAATAGGCCTTTTTTGATCGTTTTCTGTTCAAGGTGATAAGGGTTTGAAAAATACGGGCTCGTACTGGGGCAATACATGGGGGTGCAAGATGTGGATCAAATCCTTCAAGACGATATCCGGCCTGTTCGGGGCCAATTCGTAATAGAGCAAACCGCCTGTTTCTCCATTTGTTTTGGCAAAGGTAAAGACCTTTTTATTTTGGAAGGCTTTAAACTGGGCATAGTGCGGACTGGCCTTTTTCATTTCTTGATAGGAGGTAAATTGGGCAGGGCCCATCCAAAAAGTGGCCTGTTGGCCCTTTTCAAGTACTTTCTCCCAGCTTAGGGCCAAACTGCCATGCTGGGTATTGCCCGAAAAAACATAATCGGCCTGGGCATCTTCAAGAAATTGTGCGGCCCAACTTTGGCCGCCCGGCAGGTACCAGACGTCCTTATAAAGGGCCCCGCTAAGGACCGTAGGCCTAGTGCTGGCCGACTCCGCCAATACTTTGGCCTTTTGGTATTCCATTTCAATAGTGTCAAAGATCTCATTGGCCAAGGTCTCTTTGTTGAAAAACGGCGCAAAAAATTTGATCCACTCCGCTTTGCCCAAGGGCGACTCCTCGGTCCAATCGCCATTAAAGACAATGGGAATACCCGCAGTGGCCAATGTGTTATAGGCGCTATTGGAGGCATTGATGCCAAAACCAAACACCACATTGGGTTGAAGGGCTATGGTCATTTCAGTGTTCAAGGCCTCATTTTGGCCAATATTGGAAATCTGACCGGAAGCAATAAGGGACCTCGCATTTTTGGAAGAGACATAGTCCGTTCCCGGAAACCCCACCATGCCCTTCAAAACTCCCAGCGACTCCAAGGCAGGGATATGCGTGGTGGAGGTGGCCACATAGGTCTGTACGGGTACGGGCACAATGGCGTCAAAATCCGTAATTTCCAAGGTAAGGGCATCCATCTTTTCCCTGGCCACCAAGGCATATCTCAGAGGCCTTTGTGCATTGGGCCAGGGGGAATGTAGGGTAATCACGGTAATGTAATTGCCCAATTGCTCAATGCTAAAACCCTTGGCATACGTTATTTGGTGTTTGCCCTTTTGACTCTCGGCAACAGGGGATACTTTACCTACTTCCTTACAGGACCCTATGAGCAGAAGGGAAAATAATATGGAAAACGGGGCCAGTTTCTTCATGGGTTTATTATGCAATGCAAAACTTCTTTGCTTTATGTTCGCAAAGTAACAAAAGTCATTTTTCTATTGCCCGATACCCGCTAGTTTTGTTTCAAAACTTTTGAGCCATGAGAAGCGATTCCAACACCATCATCTATATCATTGCAGGCATCATTGTACTCCATTTTGTGGTGGGTTTTATTTGGCTGGCACTGAAATTGTCAAACAAAAAAGGAAAGGATTGATTCAAATTCCCTTACTTTAGCCGTGAATTTTGGTTCAATGTTTCTGTGTTCAGCAGATGCATTTGATTAAAAGGGAATCCAGTGCAATTCTGGAACTGTTCCCGCAACTGTAAGTTCAGCCGATGCACATCGGCACTTGTTATACACTTCAAAGACCACTGGCCCAACGGGCCGGGAAGGTACATAACAGGATACGAGTCAGGAGACCTGCCAGATTCAAACAAACATTGTTAAACTTTCGGGATAAAAGTTTACGTATGGCAACATACTATTCGCTCGAATAATTTTTATTTAATGCTCAAAAAACGATTTGTTTTTGGGACGTTGGCCTTGCTTTGTTCCCAGGGCAACGCACAGGAAAAAAGGAAGCAGGACACTGTTCTGCTCCAGCAATTGGATGAGGTGGTCGTAAGTGATTCACGGTTTGCCCTAAAAAGGGAAAATTCCGGTAAAACGGTGGTCAAGATCAGCCAAGAAGAACTTGCCCGAAACCAAGGGAGGTCCGTGGCAGAGATCATCAATACCAAAAGTGGCATTGAGGTCAATGGAAGTAGGAGCTATGCGGGACAGAATGTTTCGGTTTATGCCAGAGGTGGCAACAACAGACAGGTGTTGGTACTTATAGACGGTGTCCAGGTCAACGACCCCTCTAACGTTAATGGTGAATACGACCTTAGGCTCTTGGATGCCTCCCAAATTGAAAGCATAGAGATCCTGAAAGGTGCGGCCAGTACGCTCTATGGTAATTCCGCCGCAACCGCCGTGATAAGCATCACCACGAAAAGCGCCCAAAAGAGAGGAACCTCATTGCAGGTGGGCAGTACGTTGGGCACCAATATGGACCAAGACGATCAAAACAACACTCTTTCCCAGTACTCCAATACGTTTCAGCTGACCGCCGCTACAAAAAAATTATCGTTTTCCGCCTTGGGAGGGCATCAGCATACGGATGGGCTCTCTGCCGTACAGGGCACTGAAGCCGATGTGGTCTCCAGGTACAATGGCCAATTGAAACTGGGCTATGCCCCCACAACAAAACTTTCCTTTACGGGGACTGTTTTTTACAATAAGCTGCGCAGTGGGTTTGATAACGGTTTCCCTTTGGAAGATGCCGATTTCACGTACAACGGGGAAGAATCTCGCTTTGCCTTGTCAGCAAAGTATGACTATGGAAAGGGTCAAGTACAGGTAAATACCGCCTTTAACCAAATAGACCGGCGCATTGTCTCAAATTTCCCTACTTCCTTTAACAGCGAATCCTTGCTTTTTGATGCCTTTAACCGCTATATATTCAATGAAACTTGGTACACTGTCGTGGGACTCAATGTAATTGAGGGCAGGACACTTTTTACGGAAACCGTGCAGAACAATACCATTGACCCTTATGTAAACGTGGTCTATGTTGGGGATAAAGGCCTTAATGTGAACGCGGGGATGCGTCTCAACAATCATAATGAGTACGGCGGCCATTTCATATACAACCTAAACCCTTCCTACCGGTTTAAAGTGAAAGAAGGATACCTAAAACTGCTTGGTTCCTATGCCACCTCGTTCATTGCTCCCAATCTTTCACAATTATTCGGACCCTTTGGAGCCAACCCTACCTTGAATCCTGAAACGAACACCACTACGGAGTTGGGATGGGAGTACAGACCATCTAGTAAAATCCGGTTTAGCGCCTTGTACTACCAAAGAAATGAAGAGGACAGGATTCTTTTTACCGTGATCGACCCAGATACGTTTACCAGTGCTTATACCAATAGTAACGAGGAAATCAATTTTAGCGGGGTGGAAGTGGAATTGGAACTACGGCCATTGCCCAAATTTCTTTTTTCAGCGAATTATACGTTTACCGATTCCGATAGCGGATTGGCCCTTAGGGTGCCAAAACATAGGGCCAATCTTTTGGCCACCTATGCATTTTCGGAAAAGGCCAGCATTCAGGCCGCTTATCAATATATTTCTGACCGTGAGGATGTTGATTTCAGCACTTTTGAAACGAATACTTTGCCCGCATATGGCCTTTTTGATCTACAATGGCAATACGCACTGAGCCATAGGTTCAGTCTCTTTCTAGCGGCCGAAAACCTGTTCAATACAGATTATGAGGAGGTACTGGGGTTCACCACCCGTGGTAGGAATTACAGGGGAGGCTTTCGGCTAACGGTGAATTGACCATCGCCTTCGGCAAGGTGTAGGCAGTGAAATGCCTTACTGAGGTCTACGTGTTGCTCACTAATAGTGCAGGTCGTCTATCATCCGGTCTTTTAACGGAGTGAACATTTTTGAGCTCGTTAGGAGTTCAGCAGGGTATTTGACCGTGAAGTCCCTTTTTCCGGTGGACGATGTTATTTCTTGTATTGCCCGGGCCAAAAGGGGCTCATTTTGGTCGCCCAGTGCGCCCAGGTCGCTCAAGTCCTCTTTCAAAGCTATATCAGGAACCAAACCACTGGTATAGTCAAAAAATCCGTCTGCGTTCTCGTTACGGCCCAAAAGCGGCTGAATGGCCCATTGCACTTCTGGATTGATTCTGTTTACGCGTGATGGGGTATAGAGATAGGAATTCTCACGATCGTCCACCAAAGTGGTGGAAAACTCATTTTTGCCCCGTGTAACCTCGCCTATAATGACCACCTCCATATATGGGGTCAAACTGTTGATCAAAAGCTCACTGGCCGATGCCGAAGTGGCTGATGTGAGTACGTATAGTGTGTTGAGGTTCAACGACTCTATATCACGCCCATTCAGTTTATCCGTAAAATAGACCTCCAATTGACTGCTAGAGAGATCTTCCTGTATCTTTTTGTTGTACCGCCGGCGCAAAAAGAGGTTGTCCGTATTGGTGTCGTAGATCATGCTGCCCAAGAGTCGCGTTGTATTTACGGACCCCCCCGGGTTGTACCTTAGATCCAACACCAGTTCCGTGATACCGGCCGCACTTAAGCCCTCAAGGGCATCATATAATTGATCATCGTATTCATTGGTAAATTGGTTGTACATCAAATAGCCTATGCTAATACCGTTGATCTCAAACGTCTTTGCAATATGAATGGGGTTTTCGGCCAAGGCCTCTTCCTTGGTCAAGGTTACTTCCTTATCATTGGGCACCAATACATCATTGACCAGGTCCGCCATATTCAAGGTATAGGTAGCATTCTCCCCAAAAAGTAAATTCACATAATTGTCCCGAGTCAACGTTTGGCCATTAACCCCATAAAATAGCTCTCCGCGCTGAATGTCCTTGCTCGCCGCATCAGAACCCGCAACAACATAGCGTACATATCCAAATACCTCATTGGTGTTCAGCACGCTTACCAAGCCAAACTCCAACCCATTGCTCCGGGAGATGCCGGCCAAGGCATTGGTGAGTTCCCTGTAGTCTTCATTGTAAAAACTAAAACGATCTTCAATAAAGAGCAGCTTATCATCAAAAAACACCCCAGGGTCTTCCTCAGATTCCAGAAATGCGGTATAGGCATCCCTGCCCTCTTGGTTGTTGGGAAAACGATCGTCTGCCAGATCGGGCACGTCTTCCTGCCAAAAATACCAGAAATTCATGGCCTTCCACATAAAGTCCTGAACGGCCACGTCGGCATCTGGATTGGGGTTCACCGAGCCAGGAACCACGAGGTCCTTGTCTTTGGAACAGGAGAATAGACCTATGAATAATACGAAACCAATTAATCTCTTCATAACTTTTATTCTGGGGCAATGAACGCCCTTATTGCTGTTTTTTGATAAGATTTTGTCCTGTATTGCCCACTTTGTCCAATAACAGTAGGGACCTCCGCTCGTCTACGAGCTTGGAGCTGGAGAACAGTTGGGCGGGCATGGCCACATCAAAACTGCGTTTGGCAGTGGTTCCTGTAATTTCTTGTATGGCCCTGGCCAAAAAAGGTTCGCTGGGGTCTCCCAAGGCCCCTAAATTGAGAATATCCTCCTCCAGCTCTATGTCAGGAACAAGGCCGTCCGCATAATCGGAAAAGCCGGCACTGTTCTCAACCCGACTAATGATTGGCTGTATGGCCCATTGGTTGTCTGGGTTGATCTGGTCTTCCCTGGTTTCATCATAAATGTTTCCATTCTCTGGATCGTCCACAAAAGTCAATGAACCTTGGTTTTTTCCGAGTGTTCTTGTGCCAATATGTTGCACGTTCATATAGGGCTCCAGACCCACAATGACCAGTTCGCTCGCCGAAGCGGAAGACTCAGTTGCCAAGATATAAACGGTATTTAGGTTAAGGGTGTTCAAAGGGCTATCTGAATTTCCACTGGCGGTACCTGTGGTGCTTACAAAGTTATTGTCCAGTTCACCAGGTTCAAAAAGCGCTTGTACTTTGCTATTGTACCTGGTCCTGTACATCAACTGTTCAGTGTTGGTGCTATGGATCAGACTGGCCAGGATTTGGGCCGTTGTGCCCCGTCCTCCCAAATTATAGCGAAGGTCCAGTACCAAATCCGTTACGCCTTCACTTTTAAATTCATTGAAAACCTGGTTTAGGGCTTCTCCCGATCCGGCTTGAAATTGGTTGTACATAAGATACCCAATTTTTTTATCGCCCTGGGTTAGCACGCTATTGACCAAGATGGGGTCTTCCAAGAGATTTTCCTGTTTGGTCAGGGTCACTTCCTTGCCGTTGGGGGAAATGGTTCCATTGGCAATATCCGCCATATTTAAAGTATAAGTGTCATTGTTTCCAAAAAGCAGATCTTGGTAATTATTTACGGTAAGATTGGTGCCGTTGACACCTGTAAAATATTCTCCTCTGCTTATGTCTTTGGAGGCCGCGTCGCTATTTTTTATGATGTATTGCACGAAACCAAAAATATTGTCCGTATCTCCAATTCTGGAAAGTCCAAATTCCAGGCCGTTGCTTTTGGACACCCCTGCCAAGAAGTTGGTCAGTTCACGATAGTCATCACCGTAAAAGGTAAAACGGTCTTCTGAAAACAGCAGTTCGTTCGTTAGAAAGGCTTCAGGATCGGGATGTTCCGCGAGGTAACTTTCATAAACTGCCTGGGTAGCAAAGCGATCATCTGCCAGAACAGGCACATCTGCCTGCCAAAAATAATAGGCGTTCATGGTCTGCCACATGAAATCCTGAACTTGAATATCAGTTGGTTCTGTAGGTGCCTCTACTTCGGGTTCCTCAATGATTTCCGTCTCTTGAATAAGGGGTTCATCGTCATTTTTATTACACGACGTAAAGGAGAGGGCCCCTGCAAGGAGCATCAATGTAATTTTTTTCATAGCTTTTTCTATTTTTAACGTAGTACCAACAACCATTCCAAAAAATGATAAGCACCTTACTATGCCTTAATAAGGGAACATACGAGCCCCAGGTAAGTTATAGATGTTAAATTTAGGCACATCCTTACTAAAAAAAAATATTTTGTAACAAAACTCGTTGAAGTTCGTCTTCCTTTTGTAGCCCTTTGATCAGGTGCTCGAACAACAAGCCACAATGAAACAGAGTGAATTTTTGACCATGGTATTGCCCTTTAAGGACAAGTTGTTCCGCTTAGCAAAGCGACTCTTGGTCTCCACGGAGGAGGCCGAGGATGCCACGCAAGAGGTCTTGTTGAAATTATGGTCCAAAAAAGGAAAAATGGCAACCTACAATAACGTAGAGGCTTTTGCCATGACCATGACCAAGAATTTTTGCCTTGATCGGTTAAAATCAAAACAAGCCGGCAACTTAAAGCTTGTTCATAGCAATTATGGTGATGACCATACCTCCCTGCAGCATGCCGTTGAGGCGCGAGACAGTGTAAATTGGGTGCAGAAAATAATGGAAGAACTGCCAGAACAGCAAAAAATGGTCTTACAGCTAAGGGATGTGGAACAATATGAATACGAAGAGATAGAGGCCTTGTTGGATATGAAACCTACCGCCATAAGGGTGGCCCTCTCAAGGGCACGGAAGACCGTAAGGGAAAAATTAATGCAAAAACACAACTATGGAATCGCATGAAATAGAAAAATTACTCGATAAATACTTTGAGGGCACCACAAGTGTGTTAGAAGAAACCAGGCTCAAAACCTACTTCAACCAAGAGGCAGTGGCTGACCACCTAATATCCTACGCCCCTATGTTCCAGTATTTTTCAAAGGCCAAGGAGGAGCGCTTCACCAAGCAAGTGCCCTTAAGGGGCACAAGAAAAGTGCACCAGTGGGCTTCTGTGGCCGCCGCAGTGGTGCTGGCCTTTGGGGCTTACTTTGGCAACGAACACCGAAAGGAACAATTAGCGGAAAGACAACAGGCCCTTGTGGCTTACAATGAGACCCGTAAGGCCTTTGCCCTTTTGGCAGAGAACTTCAATAAAGGAATGGAAAAAGCAGCTTATTTAAATGAATTTCAAACAACAAAAGAAAAAATTTATAACAACGATTAACAAAATACCCATGAAAAAGAAATTAACGATACTAGTAATGATCCTAGTGGCCCAAACGGGTCTGGCCCAATCCATGTTCGATAAATATGAGGACTTGGACAATGTGAGTGCCGTGGTGATCAATCAGAGCATGTTCCGCTTACTGGCCAATATAGATGTGGAGGTAGATGACCCAGAGGCCAAGGATTTTATGGATATCGCCAAAAGCCTCAAAAACTTAAAAGTGTTCATCACTGAGGATAAGGCCATTGGCGCGGATATGCAAAAATCCATGACGTCCTATCTGGCCAGCAATGACCTAGAGGAGTTGATGCGGGTTAAGGACAAGGATGCCAACGTGAAGTTCTACATTAAGCAGGGTAGGGATGAGGACCACGTTAGCGAACTGCTCATGTTCGTTACCGGCATCAAAGATTCCGGGGTAGATGTGAACGTCAATGGCAGACAGTTTGAGACCGTACTGCTCTCGCTCACCGGTGATATAGACCTCAACAAAATCGGTTCGCTGACACGTAAAATGAACTTGCCGGAGGAACTGAACAAGGCAGGCAAAAACAATAGATAAAAGACCCTGGCCCTACCAAATCAGTTGGGCCAGTAAATTCAACACCATCAAAATTCATCATTAACATCAAAAAACAACATCATGAACATTTTAAGAAAAATCAGTTTATTAGTAGCAATCGCAATCCTCCCCACCATGGGCTTTTCCCAATCTATCTTTGATAAGTATGAGGATATGGACAACGTGGGATCGGTCATCGTAAATAAGAGCATGATCGATCTGGTGAGCTCTTTGGGGGCTTTGGACAAGGCCGATGAGGAAGCCCAGGAATTTTTGGAAATTGCCAAGGGCCTACAGGGCATAAGGGTCTTCATGACGGAAGACCAAAGGGCCTCAACAGATATGATGGCCACTGTGAACTCATATTTGAAATCTTCAAAATTGGAAGAACTCATGAGGGTCAAGGACAAGGATGCCCATGTGAAATTCTACATTAAACATGGCAGGAAGAAAGACCATGTCTCTGAGCTTTTGATGTTCGTTTCAGGTATCTCAAATGCCGATGTTGATTTCAACGGTAGAAAGCTGGAGACCGTTTTGGTATCCCTCACAGGGGACATTGACCTGAACAAAGTGGGCACACTCACAAAAAAAATGGACCTGCCCAAGGAATTGAACAAAGCGGACAAGGGCAAATAACAAAGATTTCCCCACCTCGTTCACTAAGACTGGGGTGGTGGAATTTAAAATCAGGCAAAAAATGAATAAAATAAATAATCTAATGGCCATTGGTCTCTTGACCCTCGTACTGGCCTGTACATCCAACCAAAGCCTTCAGGAGTATTATGTGGCCCATTCGGAGAACCCTAATTTCATCTCTTTTGATATACCTGCCAGTATATTGAACTTGGAAGAGGCCGCGCTGACGCCTACCCAACGTGATGCGGTATCCTCATTGAGAAAACTCAATATTCTTGCCTTTAAGCGAACTGCTGAAAACGCGACAGATTACCAAGTGGAGAAAGCAAACGTAAAGGCCATCCTGGCCCATGATGAATACACGGAACTCATGAAAATAAAGACCGATTTTGGGAAGGCCACCGTGAGATATTTGGGCGAGGAAGATGCCATAGAGGAAGTGATCATGTACGGGGACAATGATGAAAAAGGCTTTGCCTTGGTCCGGATCTTGGGAAATAATATGAACCCCGCCCATTTTGTACAATTGTTACAAGCATTGCAGCAATCGGATTTTGATGGCCAAGCGCTAGGGGAACTGGGCGACCTGTTCAAGAGTTGAACCCTTCCCTTATCCCATAATGAAAACCCGTGCAGTATACATTGTACGGGTTTTTTATGCGCTTTTTACGTATTTTTTGTGACCTTATCCATATTTTAGGGTCTTATTATTTATAAAAAACAACAAACACTAAAACCTGAACATTATGGAAAACGTATCAATGGAAACAATTATGGGCTATGTGGAAACATATGGTTGGCCCATAGTAAAGGCCATTCTGATCTATATTATTGGATCTTGGATCATTAGTAGGATCATGAAAGTCGTGAACAAGGCCATGACCAAAAAAAACTATGACCTCTCACTTCAAAAATTCCTGACCAACCTTATTTCTTGGGGACTCAGGATATTCCTGATCATTACCGTGATTTCCACCCTGGGTGTGGAGACCACCAGTTTGGCCGCCGTCATAGCCGCTGCAGGTCTTGCCGTAGGTCTTGCTTTACAAGGGTCCCTGTCCAATTTTGCAGGAGGGGTATTGCTCATTATTTTCAAGCCCTACAAGATAGGCGATTTAATTGAGGCCCAAGATGTTCTGGGCACTGTAAAAGAGATCGAGATTTTCACGACCAAATTGGTGACTCCACAGAACAAGTTGGCCATTGTACCCAATGGCGCCATGGCCAATGGAAATATCATCAACTACACCGCTGAAGGCAAAATGCGGGTGGATACGGTAGTTGGGGTGGACTATGGCTCTGACATAAAAAAGACGAAAGAAGTGCTCTTGGAAATGCTAAAGGCGAACCCAAAAGTATTGTCCGATCCCGCGCCCTCTGTAAATGTTGAGGAATTGGCGGATAGTTCCGTTAATCTTGCGGTAAGGCCTTTTTGTAAGCCAGAGGATTACTGGGATGTTTTCTTTGCCACCGTTGAGGGCAGTAAGGAGGCCCTGGATAAGGCCGGTATTGAAATACCTTACCCACACGAGGTACAGATCAACAAATAGTTGGTATAAAACATACAGAAAAAGACCGCCTTATTGGCGGTTTTTTTATATTCCCGTATAACCGGATGGGGTAATGTCCTTGAGCTCTTTTTTTATTTCCTTAGAAACATCCAAGGTTTCAATGAAAGCCGCTATGGAGGCCTTATTTATCGCGGTATTGGTACGGGTAAGCCCCTTTAAAGCTTCATAGGGATTGGGGTAACCTTCACGTCGTAAGATGGTCTGTATGGCTTCTGCCACCACGGCCCAATTATTTTCCAGGTCTTCCTCAAATTTCTCCTTGTTCAATAACAGTTTGTCCAATCCCTTCAATGTTGATTTGAAAGCGATAAGGGTATGGGCAAAGGGCACACCCACATTGCGCAAAACGGTACTGTCCGTCAAATCCCGCTGCAGTCTGGAGACGGGCAATTTTGCGGACAAATGTTCAAAAAGGGCATTGGCAATACCAAGATTACCTTCAGAATTCTCAAAATCTATTGGATTTACCTTGTGTGGCATGGCCGAAGAGCCCACTTCCCCTTTTTTTATTTTTTGTTTAAAGTAATCCATGGAGACGTAGGTCCAGAAATCCCGATCTAAGTCCAGCACTATGGTGTTTATGCGCTTTAGGTTATCAAAAAGTGCCGCCATGTGGTCATAATGCTCAATTTGTGTGGTTGGGAATGAGTGGTGCAATCCCAGATTGCCTTGTACGAAAGACTGCCCAAAAGCTTTCCAATCCACTTGGGGATAGGCAATTTTATGGGCATTGTAGTTCCCTGTGGCACCACCAAATTTGGCGGCACTGGGTATATCGTTGAGCAGGTTGAACTGCTCTTTGAGCCGCTGTACAAACACATGTACCTCCTTGCCCAAACGGGTAGGGGAGGCCGGTTGACCGTGGGTCCTGGCCAACATGGGAATGTTTTCCCATTCCTGCGCCAGTGCGTTCAATTTTTCCAAAAGCACCAAATAAAGGGGCACATACACTTCATTCATGGCCTCCTTTATAGAAAGGGGTATGGCCGTATTGTTAATGTCCTGGGAGGTAAGCCCAAAATGGATGAATTCCTTATACTGCGACAGACCGAGATTATCAAAGGCGGTTTTTATAAAATATTCCACGGCCTTTACATCATGGTTGGTCGTTTTTTCTATTTCTTTGATGGCCAAGGCATCTTCGGCGTTGAAATGAAGGTAAGTGTTCCGTAGTAGTTCAAATTTTCCCGTATCGAAATTGGCCAATTGGGGCAGGGGAATTTCACACAGCGCTATAAAATATTCAATTTCCACCCGTACCCGATATTTTATGAGGGCCTCTTCAGAAAAATAAGAAGAAAGTGCTTCGGTTTTGGTTCTATAGCGCCCATCTATGGGCGATATGGCGGTAAGGTTATTTAAGGCCATGGGTCAATTGTGTTTAAGAGCAGCAAAGATACCTATTCAGGGCTTAGTTTGAAAGTAATGTTAAGATGGTCTGGCGGATATTGGTCCTACAATCTGTTCAATATCACTCTTGCCCTTGCCTTATAGGCCGCACTGCCCTTGGCATATTCCCGTTCCAGTATTAATTTAAGTTCTTCATGGATCCAGGGCATTAAGCTTCCCAAGTGATATAAACTGGTCATTGAAAAAGCTTTGGGCGCCACCTTATGAGGTCCAATGAGCCAATCAAAACAGACCGTGGCCATACTTTTTAAATGGACTTCCTGTAGCGATTGCCACGCTGTAGCGTCCTTTTTTTTGAAATATGCAAGGGTCAGTTGTTCACAAATCTTCGCCATGGGCCTAACGGAGGGTTCTAAACTGATTTTCGGCAACACATCAATAAATACATCCAAATAGGGGTAGATCAAATTAAGGTCTTCTTTTAAGGAAAACTCCAGAACCCAACAGGCGCGTGAGGAAAGGGGCTGTTGGTCTTTTTTGGCCTGTTCCAACAAAGAAGTAATGAGGTGGGGGTGCTGAAGGACCATTTTTGCCAGTTCAGCCCTTTTTTGGCGGGTATGGTCCACGTAAGTAAGGGCATTAAGGAGGTTCTTATCGGTCATACGTTCATTAATTGATGCGCGGTGCCCTTAGGGCTCTTTTTTATAAAGGGCGCTCTTCCCTTAACCATTGGTCCACAAGAGGTGGTACACCGGCAACAGCATTTTTGGTGATCACTTTGAGCATTTTGTTGGGATCTGTTCGTAGTGCGGGTTTGGGGTCAACAAGATAAATTGGTGTGCCACGGGGCACAAATTCCATTAGGCCCGCCGCAGGATACACCTGCATGGAAGTGCCTATGATCAATAAAATAGCGGCATTGCGTGTAAGGGCTATGGCCTCTTCCATGGCGGGCACCATCTCACCAAACCAGACGATATGGGGCCTTAATTGATGCCCTTGTTCACATAGGTCGCCCAAATGCAGATCTTTTTTCCAATGGCTGACGTCCTTAGCATTACCGGAACTCCTTACCTTTAACAGCTCTCCGTGCAAATGCAGCACATGGGTACTCCCGGCGCGCTCATGGAGGTCGTCCACGTTTTGGGTAATGATGCTCACCTCAAAAGATCGCTCCAAATCCTTGAGCGCCCTGTGGGCGTCATTGGGGCTTACTTCCAAGAGCTGTCTGCGGCGTTGGTTGTAAAAGTCGAGCACCAAGGCCGGGTTGTTCCGGAACCCCTCTGGGGAGGCCACCTCCATGACATCATGACCTTCCC
Organism: uncultured Maribacter sp.; assembly: GCA_937125035.1. Lineage (GTDB taxonomy): Bacteria > Bacteroidota > Bacteroidia > Flavobacteriales > Flavobacteriaceae > Maribacter. The sequence goes on from CAKZLG010000127.1 coordinate 26,104, forward strand.
AAAGCCCATTTGCATCCCTGAAGGTTTTAAGACCGCTCTCTGCACTAATTCCTGCACCGGTAAGTACCACTACTTTTCTCATCTGTGTACTATTGAGTTTTTTGGCGATTGGATGTTAAAAATATACTTTTTATTATCTTGGTTCAATGGCAACCGAAGATTTACTCAGCTATTTAGAGCATTTCATCTCAATTGAGCGTCAAGAGCGCTTTAAGGAAATCTTGTCCCAACGCACCAAGATGATCACTGTGGCCATTGAGGATGTCTACCAAATGCACAATACCAGTGCGGTGATCCGCAGCTGTGAGTCTTTTGGCGTACAGGATGCCCATGTCATAGAGGGGCGGTTTGGGAAGCGTTTGGATAAGAATATTGCCATGGGTGCACAAAAATGGGTGGATATACACCGACACCGTTCCACCAAAGAGGCCATTTCGCATTTACGTCACAAAGGGTATCGGATTGTGGCCACCACACCCCACGAAGGTAATATTGGCCTTCAGGATTTTGAGGTAACGGGGCCAACGGCCCTATTTTTTGGCACGGAGAAAGAGGGACTTAGCGCCGAGGTCTTTAACGCGGCAGATGATTTTCTGACCATTCCCATGGTAGGATTTACAGAAAGCTTGAACATCTCCGTTTCCGCGGCCATTATTTTACAGGAACTCACCACAAAACTGCGCAGTAGTGATCTGGAGTGGCAGCTAGACGATGCGGACATTGAGATGAAGCGATTGGATTGGACCAAAAAATCCATAAAAAGCGTGGCGGATATTTTAAAGCGCTATGAGCAAGGTCTATAACTGTATCCCTCTCCATGGACATACAAGAGTTGGGCGCATCCGCAAAGCCTCAAGATCATTCCACAAGTTCCAATAAGGCAATGTCATAGGGGGTATCCAAATACACAGATCCCTTTTCCACCATTACTGTGGTGTCCGAGTAGGTGTCCCTAAGTTCGGTGCCATCACCAAAAAAACCTTTGACCGTTAATTTTTTTGGTCCTTTGGGGAGGTCCAGCCCCACCACCACCTTATCTATATACTCGTTTTGAGAGTAGGTTCTGCTGAACACATAGGGATTTTTGGAGAGACGCCGGTGCTTACCTGCACCTATGGCAGGATGCTGGCCCCTGAATTTCCCCAATTTCCGCCAATGGGCAAGTATATTTTGGGTGACTGCAGACGAATCTATTTCCTCCCAATTCATAAATGACCGCAGCGTGGCATCTCCTTTTGCACCCTTAATGGTAAGGCTCCGGGCAGATTCATCTCCATAATAGACCTGCGAGGCCCCGGGCGTGAGCAAAAGTACGTTGGCGGCCCTAATGGAATCCTTACGCTGCTTATCATAAGGTTCACCGTCATCATGGCTGGCCAGATAATTGACTACGCCCTTCCCCTTTAATTGGGTATGCAATAATTTATTGTATTTGGAGAAAATACGCTCGTAGTCATTTTTCGCGTCATTTTTAAGCTCGAAGTTGATGAGGCTATGAAAGCCATGATCAAAATAATCCACTTTTTTATCACCAAAGTCAAAGTCCCTACCACTAGAGATGCCGTAGTTGTATACTTCACCCATCATAAAAAAAGGAGTATCGTCCAGAACTTCCTTGGGATGTAATTTTTTCCAGGTCTGAAAGGCAAAAGAGGCCTCTTTGTACAGTTCTGCCCATGCATTTTCATTGACGTGCTTTACGGTATCCACCCTAAAGCCATCTATACCAAATTCATGGATGTAGTCCGTAAGCCATTTTATGATATAGAACCTTGGGGCCCTTGGGTATGCGGTTCTGTCGAAAAAGAGTTGAAGCTCTTCCAGTTCCTCACTGAGGCGTCCTTCTTCTTTCCATTTTGCCAAAAGGGCATCGGGCAGTTCCACGGCCTTTTCGGTATCGGTAATGATGTCCGGTAGATTTTCCACCAAGGTACAGCTCGTGGTGTTCTCATAGGTGGTAAATTCACATTTAGGACCGGTAATAACCCAATCTGAAGGCCAGACAGGGTCTTTTTCGGTAACGGGCCCCGTATGGTTCAAGACCACATCCAACAAGATGCGAATGCCTTTTTCATGTGCGGTGGCCACCAATTCCTTGAGATCTGCCTTGGTGCCAAAATTGGGATCTAAGGCGGTCCAGTCTTTTGTCCAGTACCCATGGTAACCATAGGTGTTGCCGGTGCCTTCATCCGTACTGCCATGGATCTGTTCCACCACCGGGGTAAACCAAATGGCATTGATGCCCAGATCGGAAAAATAGCCCTCGTTTATTTTTTGTGTGATACCCTTGATATCACCACCCATAAAACCCCTAAGGACCCCTGTGTCATCCGTTCTTTCAAAATTAAGGTCATTATTGGGGTCGCCGTTGTTGAACCGATCGGTCAACAGAAAGTAGATATTGGCTCCATCCCAAACAAAAGGGGCCTCGTTCCCTTCTGGTGTAACGTTGTCCATTTCGTTGTTCTTTTTGGGAAGGGGTTCTTTTTTTTCCACTTTACACGATGAAATAAGCAGGCCCAAAAGGGAAATTAAAAGTAGGTTTTTCATGCCAAGGCTATTTTGTCTAAAGCTATAAAATGGCCATGGATTAGAAAAATTTTATTTTGTCCGGTTCAAGACTTTGTATTCCTCATAACAGCTGCTGATGGCGTCCAAGATCTGGAGGTCGTTGGCCGTGGTTATGAAAGACCGGGAATAGTTGCAGTTGTTGAGGATGTCTTCTATGTCCACTTTTTCCAATTGTAACAGTTCCGTTAAGGTTTCCCGATCAAATTTGGAGGCCAACAGATTTCTTATTTGGTCGTCTTCCTTCATCTGTCTCAACTTTCGCATTTGGGCCGGCCTTTTGCCAAATAGGTTGCGTAAAAGATCAGCGGGATTGAGAATGGCACCCAGCACCTTGGTCACCGCACTGGGGTTTCGGTTACCGCCCTCATAGCCTACCGAGAGTCCGGAAATACTGTATTGGTAGGCATTGTTCATGGGCAGGTTTTTCACATCTATATCTAGATAGCCCGTAAGCTGATAGGGACGTACGATCACCTCTTCCAAAGCGTATGCCAATTCCGTTAGTGAAATCTTCGTATCCTTAAAACGGAACATATCATTGGTGACCCGGACTTTTTG
>CAKZLG010000128.1 GCA_937125035.1 uncultured Maribacter sp.
GTCTTTGGAGGATTGACGAAAATAGCAAAGGTGGCCTCCGCAATTGTACCCTTTATGGTGGCCGTATATTTGGTGGCCGTCATTTTTGTAATGGCCATGAACGCGGAACTGGTCATACCCTCCTTAAAAATGATCGTGACAGAGGCTTGGAATTTTAAATCTTTGGCCACAGGCGGCTTTTGGGGCCTGGTCATCATTGGGGTCCGCAGGGCCATGTTCTCAAATGAGGCGGGCTTGGGCAGTGCACCTATGTACCATGGCCAGTCCAAGAATGATGAGCCCATAAGGGAGGGTTTGGTGGCCATGTTGGGCCCCTTCATAGATACGATCATGGTCTGTACCTTTACGGCCATTGTCATTATTCTGAGCGGTGCCTATTTGGAAGAGGGTAGTGGTATTCTAATGACCTTATCGGCCTTTGAAACCACCTTGTTCGGATGGGGGGATGTGCTGCTCATGGTCATTGTAACGGCATTTGCGCTTTCTACCTTATTCACCTATTCGTATTATGGGGTAAAATGTCTTTCCTTTCTGACCAATGCCAAGATCGGGGCCTATTATAACCATTATTTTGTGATCATGATCGTGTTTGCGGCAGTGGCCTCCTTGGAGCTTGTGAAAAATTTAATAGACCTATCGTATGCCCTAATGGTCATTCCCAATATGATCGCCGTACTTTTGTTGGCGCCTAAGGTCAATAAGGCCGCCAAGGAATATTTTAGTACATTAAAGCATGGCAACACATAAAGCAGGTTTCGTAAATATTATCGGGAATCCCAACGTGGGCAAGTCCACCTTAATGAATGCCTTTGTGGGGGAAAAATTGTCTATCATCACCTCTAAAGCACAGACCACAAGGCACCGTATTTTGGGGATTGTCAATGGTGACGATTTTCAGGTCATCCTTTCGGATACGCCGGGCATCATCAAACCGGCGTACGAGCTGCAATCCTCTATGATGGACTTTGTAAAGTCGGCCTTTGAAGATGCGGATGTACTGGTCTACATGGTGGAAATAGGGGAGAAGGCGCTGAAGGACGAAAACTTTTTCAAAAAACTGGAAGGTAGTACCGTTCCTGTACTTTTGTTATTGAACAAGGTAGATACCGCCTCTCAGGAACTTTTGGAAGAGCAGGTACAGTATTGGCAGGTCCAATTGCCCAAGGTGGAAATCCATCCCATATCCGCACTCACCAATTTCAACATTAAGAATGTTTTTGGGCGCATCATTGAGTTATTGCCAGAGGCGCCTGCATATTATCCCAAAGACCAATTGACAGACAAGCCCGAACGCTTTTTTGTCAACGAGACCATTAGGGAAAAAATCTTGATGCACTACAAAAAGGAAATCCCCTATGCCGTGGAAATAGAGACCGAGGAATTCATTGAAGATGACAGCATCATCAGAATCCGCTCTGTGATCATGGTAGAACGGGAAACCCAAAAGGGCATCATCATTGGCCATAAGGGCAGTGCCTTAAAAAGGGTGGGGGTTGAGGCCCGCAAAGACCTGGAACTATTTTTTGACAAGCAAGTCCACATAGAACTCTATGTAAAGGTCAATAAAAACTGGCGCAGTGATGCCAGGCAATTGAAAAGGTTTGGCTATAACCGTTAGCATCTAAAAATTCCATCCTCAAATCTAGTCATTCCCACATAGGTCATTCTGTGATCCACCATAATTCCAGGGCAGCTATTTAGTGTAAATGGGGTAGTAATTTTTTCAAAAAAGGAATCCTCTTCGACACAAGATCAAGAACTTTATATTTCTTTGAATCTCGATGAAATGCTCATGAAATCCGATGAAATGCAAAATATAGTCATATTTGGTGCCTCTGGGCACGGTAGTGTTGTTTTGGATTGCATTGAAAAGGAAGCAAATTTCAAGGTGGTAGGGTTCATAGACACCTTTAAAAAGAAGGGAATGGATGTAAATGGCATTCCTGTACTCGGAAATGAGAATGACTTGCCCGTTCTAATGGAAAAATATAACATCCACGGAGGTATTGTGGCCATTGGTGATAACTGGATCCGCAATTCCATGGTGGAAAGAATCAATAAGATAATGCCCAATTTTGTACATGTCAGTATTGTACACCCAAGTGCTGAAATTGGTAAAAATGTACAGATAGGGGCAGGAACGGTGATCATGCCGGGGGTTATAGTAAATGCGAATTCCTGTATTGGTAATTTTTGTATACTAAACACTAACAGTTCTCTGGGGCACGATAGTTGCATGGAGCATTTTTCCAGTTTGGCGCCCAAAACCTGTACCGGGGGTAATTTCAATTTGGGCAAATATTCTGCTGTGTGCCTAGGCGCCAATATAATCGATTCTATCTCAATTGGCCATCATACGGTGGTTGGCGCTGGTTCCTTGGTGGTTGGTAATCTGGACAGTAATATCTTGGCTTTCGGTTCTCCTGCAAAAAAAATTAGGTTCAGGGAAAAGGGAGAACCCTATATGGCCAAAAGAAACAGGAAGTCTAGCGTTATCCCCTTGTTTCAATAAATTACCTTCAATGACTCTTTAGGATTTTTACAACTACTATAATTGCTACCTTTGCCGCAAATTTAAATTATGGGCGCTATCGTAGCCATTGTGGGGAGACCCAATGTAGGCAAATCAACTTTTTTCAATAGGCTCATTCAGCGGAGGGAGGCCATCGTGGATGCCGTAAGCGGTGTGACCCGGGATCGGCATTACGGCAAAAGCGACTGGAACGGTAAGGAGTTCTCCGTAATTGATACCGGGGGCTATGTGCTAGGGAGTGATGATGTATTTGAAAAAGAGATAGACAAGCAGGTGGAGCTTGCCATTGATGAGGCGGACGCCATTATCTTTATGGTAGATGTGGAAACCGGGGTCACGGCCATGGATGAGGATGTGGCCAAGTTATTGCGCCGTGTGGACAAACCTGTTTTTTTAGCGATAAATAAAGTGGACAATGCCATGCGCGAGCAGGACGCCGTGGAATTCTATGCCCTGGGCCTAGGGGAATATTATACCTTGAGCAGCATCAACGGTAGCGGCACGGGCGAGCTCTTGGATGCCTTGGTGGAAGTATTGCCAGAAACAGGGGAACAGGAAGATGAACTGCCCCGTTTTGCAGTGGTGGGTAGGCCCAATGCGGGCAAGTCCTCTTTCATCAATGCCCTTATTGGCCGAGAACGCTATATTGTAACGGATGTGGCCGGTACCACGCGAGATAGTATAGATACCAAATACAACAGGTTCGGTTTTGAGTTCAATCTCGTGGACACCGCGGGCATTCGGCGAAAGGCCAAAGTAAAGGAAGACCTGGAGTTTTATTCTGTAATGCGATCCGTACGGGCTATTGAACATGCGGATGTTTGCCTGTTGTTGTTTGATGCCACACGGGGTTTTGATGGTCAAGTGGAGAATATATTTTGGTTGGCCGCCCGCAATAATAAGGGAATCGTCATTTTAGTGAACAAATGGGACTTGGTGGAGGATAAGGAGACCAACACCATAAAACAATACACCCAAAAGATAAAAAAGGTCATTGAGCCTTTTGTGGACGTCCCCATCATCTTTATGAGCGTACTTACCAAACAACGTATTTTCAAGGCCATAGAGACTGCCGTGCAGGTGTATGAGAACAGAAGCAGAAAGGTGGTGACCCGCAAGCTCAATGACGTTATGTTGCCCTTGATCGAGAACTATCCGCCGCCTGCCAATAAGGGAAAATTTGTAAAGATTAAATTCTGTACCCAATTGCCCACGCCCTATCCACAGTTTGCCTTTTTCTGCAACCTTCCCCAGTATGTAAAAGATCCTTATAAGCGGTATTTGGAAAATAAGATCAGGGAGCACTATGATTTCACCGGGGTACCGATCACCATTTTTATGCGGAAGAAGTAGTTGGTTCAACACGTCAAGATTCGTATTTTTAATATAAATACGATGTATGAAAGGGTTGTGTTGGTTCCTTTTATTGTCTTTAGGAGTAATACATGCTCAAACTGGCCTAAAGGAGATAGCGGTCAAAGAGAACATTCACCTTCACCTGAACAAGACCCAATATTTGAAAGGGGAAGTGCTTTGGTTCAAGGCCTATCTTTGGGACCAAGACCATAAAATGCCCTCAATGGGTACGAAAAATCTTCACGTTGCCATGTACAATGCCAGCGGAAAGGAAATTAGGCGTAAACTGCTAGTCGTTGAATCTGGAATGGCCCAAGGACATTTTGCCATTGATTCTGTTTTGACGGATGATGAATACACTCTACTGGCTTGGACCAACTCCATGCCCAACGTTGCGCAATTGCCCCCGTTCCAACAACGTATCCAAATTTTGAATGATGCGGCAAAGAGTGAGGTTTCCCTTGCGGTGAACATGAAGATTTCAATCTATCCAGAAGGGGGACAATTGATTGAGGAAGCCTACAATACCATCGGTATGTTCATTGAAAACGGTTCTGGCCAGGGCGTTCAGGTGGATGACCTGGAACTCGTTGATCAAAGAGGCAAACGCATTCGGAGCAATATAATCACAAATCATTTTGGGATGGGCAAGACCGCATTCTTTGTTGAGGCAGGAAAAAGCTACTATTTGCAGCGCAAACGAGAAGGATTTCCCATAATCCGTCAGCTTCTGCCAAATGCAACAAAAGACCAAGTGGGCCTCAGTATCAACAATCTCGGACAGGAAAAAGTGTTTTTCAGAATGGTATCCTCTAAATCAATGTTTTCGGAAAAAGACGGCGATACGTACGTTTTAGGGGTGTACCAAGATGATTTTCTGATAATGGAAAACATCAGCATAGATGAACGGGAACCCGTGATTTCATTAACCCGAAAAGAATTGCCTTTTGGCCCGTTGGTAGCTACGCTCTTTGATGAAGGCTTAAGACCGGTTGCCCATCGCATGTTCTTTAACCATAAAAACCAAGAAAACATCGTTCGCCAATTGGAAATTGATCATTGCCTTACCGAATTCGGGGATTCCCTTCAAGTTGATCTTAGCTTGCCCAAGGATGTGCAGGAAGCAATGGTTAGCCTATCCGCCCTTCCCAAGGAAAGTTTGGCTTATGATGCCGATAATTCCATTGTTTCTTCATTCTTTCTCAAACCCTATATAAATGGGGCATTTCAGGACAGATACTTTTTTGAGGGAATGGATAGAAGAAAGCGTTATGAATTAGACGTGCGCTTAATGATAGCGGGTTGGGGCAGATACGATTGGGATTCAAGAAAGCAAGATGAGGTACAATTGGCCCTAGAAAAGGAAACCGGAATTCCATTTCATGGAAAAGTTTTGGATGCAGATTTGAGTGAGGAAAACCAAGTGGCACTGCTTGCCCAATTATCATCGGAGGTAGCTTTTGTGGAACTTGATGACAATAAGTCCTTCAAAGGTCATATGCAGTTATACCAGGGGGATTCCTTGGGAATTAGCCTTGTTGATAAAAAAGGAATACTTAGGAAACCCAATGTGGAGTTGAAGTTTGGAAAGCTGATGGATAGAGTTCAACCAACCGTGGAATGGTTGAAAGAAAAGGTCATTGAAAAGCAAAATGATGGCGAAGAAGAAAAAAGCATTGATGAGCCTTTAACTATTGAGGAAAGGACCATTGCCTTAGAAGAAGTGGTGGTTACGGAAAGCATTTATAAGTTCAACAAAACAGAAATGTTCGTAACGGGCGATGGAATAATTAGCGAGGGCAGAATCATTGGAGATCCAGACATTAAAAGGTACAATAGTGTCTTGGCCTACCTATCCACCTTAGGGTATAAGTATTCAAAAGGGTTGGATGCGGACGGTTTTTATGTGGATGTTTTGCTGAACCCGAAAAACAACATACCCGTCAATGTGGACCCAATGCTTCTAAACCTTCCACTTTCAAGGGTGCAGGCCATTTACTTTGATGTCGACAAAAAGGTATTTGTAGGTATTGTACTTAGGGAAACAGCTTATGAAAGTCCAGAACAGCGCAAGAAATTCGTTAAATTTGCCATTGAAAATGGGTATGCCCGCCCTCAGGTTTATTTTACCCCAAACTACTCAGATTACGGGGGCCAATTATTTAAAAGCTATGGAGCTTTGGATTGGAAAGCCAATATTTCGCTCAGTTCTGAAATACCTACCACTGTAAAAATACCACTTAAAAATCAGGCTGGACTTCAATTACATATTGAGGGGATGGATGGAAAAGGTAGCCTTATTTCCCAGAAGGAGTACATAGGGTTAGAGCCCTAGTTAGGGAAAGTAGAACGGTATGGAACTTTGATTTCACCGGGGTGCCAATCACCATTTTTATGCGGAAGAAGTAGTTGGTAGAAGTGGAATAGGGTTGTATTACTTAGCAATTACCATTTACCAATAGCCTAAAGTATATAGTGAAGGGCGCAAAGTTGTACATGGACGACCAACAACCCATGCCCTGATCCTGCCTGCAGGGCAGACAGGCATAGTTGACGGGAATAATGAGTAAATCACCACCCCCCAGAGGCGCCGCCGCCGCCAAAGCCGCCGCCGCCAAAGCCACCTCCAAAGCCGCCCCCGCCCCCAAAGCTGCCACCGCCAAAACCGCCACCAGAACGGCCACTACGGCCCATATTGCTCAAGATGATGATGTCCCAAAGGTCCAGTCCGCCACCGCGCCTACCTCCGCTACCACCACCATTGCGTTTGTTTCGCTTGGAAAGAATGATCAAGATGATGAAAAAAACCAAGAATGGGAATAAGGCGTCCCATGGCGTTCCCTGGCTTTCGTTCATTGAGCGCTCTTCCTTAAATTCCCCGGTCAGGACCTGGAAAATGGCATCGCTGCCCTTATTGAGCCCCCCATAGTAATCCCCATTCTTAAACTCTGGGATGATGATGTTCTCTATGATACGCCGAGACATGGCATCGGTAAGCAAACCTTCGGTGCCATACCCGGTATTGATGGCGATCTTACGGTCATTACGGGCTAAAAGGACCAATACCCCGTTATCCTTACCTGCTTGTCCTATGCCCCATTTTTGGCCCCATTGGGCGCCCAGGTACATGATGTTCTCGCCCTCTGTGCTGGCAATGATCGCCACCACGATCTGGGTGGACGTACTGTCCGAATACCGGATGAGCTTCTGTTCTAGGGCCGTTTTTTGTTCCGCCTGCAATAGAGTTATATAGTCATATACACTGGTTTCCAAAGGATGTTTGGGCGGAATTTCAAATTGCCCCCAACTTAAATGGGCAAAAAGGAATATGAAAAAAACAGGTAGAAATTTTCTAGGCTCCAAAAAGAGTAAGCGATTGAAGCTTTTTAGCAATCTTCTCCCTTTTGGGGAGGCTGGGAGGGGCCTATCCTTTTGAAACTTCATTGCTCAGTTCATTGGTGTCGTTTGCCTGCCAGGGAAAATGGTGCTGCAGCACACGGCCCGCTTCTAAGATTCCGGCCACAAGGCCCTCTTTGTATCGGCCTTCCTTGAAATGCCGTTGAATGCTGTCTCGGGTGCTGTCCCAGAAGTCGTGCCCCACCAGCTGGTCTATGCCACGGTCACCACAAATGACGAACTTTCTGTCGTTCACGGCCACGTAGATGAGTACGCCGTTGGCATCCTTGGTATTGTCCATTTTAAGGAGATGAAACACTTCTTTGGCCCGCTCCATGGGCTCCAAGCGGGTATGGGATTCCATGTGCACCCTTATTTCCCCAGAGGTGGAACCTTCTGCCGTAACAATGGCATCCACAATTTCCTGCTCTTCTTCTTGGGTGAGAAAATCTTCTACTTTAGACATATTTAAGGGGCTCAATCAAATTCAAAATTCACATCAGGGGCGTTTTCCGAACCGGTATCGGCTTGGTAATAGGCCAGTTCATCAAAATTAAAGATGCCCGCCAAAATGGAGTTGGGGAATTTTTTTATGTGCAGGTTGTAGGGCTCTACCGTTGCGTTGAAGCGGTCTCGCGCTACATTGATGCGGTTTTCCGTACCCTCCAATTGTGATTGCAGCTCCAAAAAGTTCTGGTTGGCCTTTAGATCCGGATAGCGTTCCACGGTCACCAACAGTCGGCTCAAGGCGCCGCTGAGTCCACTTTGGGCCTCATTGAACTGTGCCAGCTGATCAGGGGTAATGTTGGTGGGGTCTATGTTAACGGCCGTGGCCTTGGCCCTGGCCTCAATGACATCGGTCAAGGTGCCCCGTTCAAAATCTGCGGCGCCCTGTACCGTCTTCACCAAATTGCCAATGAGGTCGTTACGGCGCTGGTAGGCGCTTTCCACATTGGCCCAGGTCTTGGTGGAGGTTTCTTTTAGGGCTATGGCGGTGTTGTTGAAGCCAACGCCCCAGGAATAGAGTGCAAAGGCGATAACGGCAAGTACAATAATGGCAATGATTCCTTTTTTCATGGTCGTGTGTTTAGAGTTGATTTTTCATTTTGAGGAGTTCCGCTTTCACCCTTTCCAATTTTTGGATGATCTCAAAATTGGAGAGTGTTTTTTGGCGCTCCTCCTTTAGGTGGGTCTTTGCACCCTCTAAGGTAAACCCGCGTTCTTTTACCAAGTGGTAAATGAGCTGCAGGTTTTTGATGTCCTTGGGGGTGAACTTGCGGTTGCCCTTGGCGTTCTTTTTGGGCTGTAGCACATCAAATTCCTTTTCCCAAAAGCGGATCAAAGAGGTATTCACCCCAAAGGCCTTGGCCACTTCGCCAATGCCATAATATCGTTTTTCCGGCAGGTCAACTTGCATTAATCCAGGGATTGGTTTTCTTGGGTGGCGTATTTCAGCATGTTCTGGTACTCTTCTGGCGACAAGCTGCCGTAGTAAAAGTTGATGGGGTTGATGCGGTCACCATCCTTCCAGACTTCATAATGCAGGTGGGGCGCCTCGGATCGTCCTGTGCTCCCCACGAAGCCTATGAGGTCACCGCGCTTCACTTTTTGTCCCCGCTTTACGTTGTATTGGCTTAAATGGGCATAAAGGCTAAGGTAGCCATAGCCGTGGTCTATACGAATGTGTTTGCCATAACCGGATGCATTGTTGTCCGCCCGTGCAATGGTGCCATCGCCAGAGGCGTAAATGGGGGTTCCCCGAGGTGCGGTGAAGTCCATTCCGTAATGCATTTTACGGGCCTTGGTGAACGGATCGGAACGCCAGCCAAAACCAGATGCCATTCGGGTAAGGTCCTCATTGTTCACAGGTTGTATGGCCGGTATGGAGGCCAGAAGTTTTTCTTTTTCCTCGGCCAGTTTGGTGATCTCATCCAGGGATTTGGACTGTATGGCCATTTGTTTTTTGATGATGTCCAATCTTCTAGTGGTGCCAATGATCATCTCACTGTTATTGAAGCCTTCCAAGGATTTGTAGCGGTTGATGCCGCCAAAACCGGCCCTGCGCTGTTCTTCGGGAATGGGGTTGGCCTCGAAGTACAATCGGTAGATGTTATTGTCCCGATCTTCAATATTGGCCAAGACCTCCTCGATCTGTTCCATCTTCTTGTTGAGGAGCTCATATTGTAGTTCGTAGTTCTTCACCTCGCGAGACAGGGAAAGTTCCCGTGGTGTATTGATCAAGTTGGTATTGAGCAATAAGATCAGTCCCAAGGTGCCGAAAAGGAGCGAGCCAAGAAAGAAAAACATAATATTTCTAAAACGTTTTGACTTTGCTGGTTCTATCTTCCGGTAGGAAAGAGTATCCGGGTCGTAATAGTATTTAACCTTAGACATGAAGGGATTTTATCCTATTTTTGTGCTTTCATTTTAACACAACAAACAAATATAAAAATTGTTTTGTACAAACAGTTAAAATTTGTAAAAGCTTAGCATTTTAGATGAATTCCAAGGATATCCGAAGCCAATTTTTGAATTTTTTCGAAGGGAAGAAACACACTGTGGTGCCCTCCGC
>CAKZLG010000129.1 GCA_937125035.1 uncultured Maribacter sp.
AGCAAAAATTCCGGGAAATAATTATGGGCCAAAATCTGGTCAGTGTATCCGTAATACGAGTCAAAGCCCTGTTCTAGGGGATTACCAGAGGTATGTGGGTCGCCCAATCCCCACTTGCCGATAAGTGCTGTTTCGTAACCTGCGTTTTTTAAGAGTTGGGCCACGGTAGTGGCATCGGCCGTCAACGGCATCTGGCCGTATATTGAGTCGTTGGCGTTGCCCCGCACCTGGGCGTTTCTCATATGCATGCCCGTCATCAATGCACAGCGGAATGGGGCACAGACCGTATTACCAGCATAATGTTGGGTGAAACGCATACTTTCTTTTGCCATGGCGTCCAAATTAGGGGTCTAGATTTTTTCTTGGCGATAGGGGCCGATATCGGCGTAGCCCGGATCATCTGCCAAGATGAATATGATATTGGGTTGGGTACGGGAAGTACCGGTAGCTGCCGCCCTGGTGTTTTTCTGTCCTTTACAGCCAAACGTAAGTGCCAATACGGCCAACATAATCAATTTTTTCATAGTAGTTGGGTTCAAGGGTTTTCAGGGCTTTTTTTTATCCAAACTACCCAATCTTGCATAATTGGCGGCGAAGGTAGTGTCCAGTCTCCATTGGTTGCCACCTCTAATGGCTTTTCAGGATAGATTTTGCCGGTAATGGGATCATAGAAGGTGTAGGTATAAAGAGTACTTTGGTCTAGACCCACTACTTTTAATTTGTTCCTTTTGAAGCCCACCTTGGTAAAGTACATCAGTAGGTCTTCGCCCATTTCCGCCACGTAGGGATCATAAAAATTTTCAATGCCTGCATGGTAGGTTGCCCTTTCCGGTGCCGGGACAATACGCCACCATGGGAGATTTCTGAGAAATTGGGCACTTTGGCCTAATTGCCCGGAACCTTTGTAATGCATTGCTTCTGTCCACGGAACGTTTCCCCAAGTATTGCCAGTGGGCGAAGGACCAAACGGATTTCCTTCTACATTGAACTGCCAGATGCCCTCCACTCCGTATCCATATCCGGCCATGCCCTGTAATATGTTGCTCCAGAACAGCAAGCGCTGTACATCGTGCAGACTACTGCCCGCCATGCCCTCAAAACAGACTTCTCCGTGCATAATGGGTTTGTCAGGGAACCTTTCTTTGTATTCCTTGATGAATCTATTGGCAACTGGTATTGTGGCATATCCTTTGTGCCCACTTTGCAACATGACCCAGTCAAGATATTGCATATCGTTTATCGGGTTCTTGCCATCATGAATACCGGGGCCAGGATGTGTCGTCAATAATCGATTATAAGGGTCGTTGGTTTGTATGTACTGTGCTATCTCACTCCATTGTTGACGAAATTGTTTCTTGTAGAATTCCCAATTTTCACCAAGATCGGTATAGTAAGCAAGTGTGGATTCGCCACTCAGGGTCCAGGTCAAGGGGAAAGCACCATATCTGGCAATCAAGTAGCCCCAGTGCTTTTTCACGTTCTCGACCCCCATATATTTCATGTAATAGCCCCAAAGCCCAACCATGTTCGGAATAAAACCTTTGTCCAATATCATTTTTAAGCGCTCATCGGCCAAATCGAAATAGGCAGGATTGATGCTATTGAATTCCTTGTCCCAAGGATTGCCGGCGGCATTGCTTCCCCTAGGATCAAAAGGTTCTATATCACAGGGAAAACCTATAGCGAATTGTATGACATTGAAACCTTTCTCCTTTCGATCATCGGCCAATTTTTCAAAACCTGAGGGAAATTCAAAACGTTCGGTCATCCCATGCCACCATGAATCTGCTAACCAAAGAAAGGGTGTGCCGTCCAAATGCTGTAAAAAGTTACCTTTATCACTAACCTTCAAAGTGCCATGGGCATACACCGGATTATGGCCCCGATAGGCCCCAACGGTCATTTGCCCTTTTTTGCCATGAAGCCCTTTATTTCCTTTATCGCTGCAAGAAGTCACAAATTGGTATTCTCCGGCAATGGGATTACTGTACCTAAATTTCCAAACATTTTCACCTGCCCAAAATGCGGGAATTTCCATTTTTTCCCGGGTGTCCGTATTCATAATGGTGGCCGATAGCGATACCTCCCGAAACGGATTTTCGTACACCTTATCTGAAATATATTCCCACTCAATCACCTCGTTCGTATTTCCTTTGAGCGATTGCCCCATACAAGGGACAAAGAATAGTAAAAAACAGATTTTTGTAAAAAGGTGTACTTTGATGCGGTGGTGACTTAATCTTCGTCCACTTAGAGAACCGTTGCTAGGGTTGTGATTTTTTGTTTTCATTTTTAGTTGTCCTTCTTCAATTCAGTAAATACAGTAACAAGATAGATGAGATATTAGAAAGGAGCAAACCACATTTCACTCTTTGTGCTTCGATATGGGCAAAATTAGTACTCGTAATTTTAATACAGGGAAATAAGACACTTTTTTATGTACTCAAAAATTTATACAATATCCTAACAAACAATGTTTTGTGGTTTAGTTTTAACTAATTTAAGTGCCCTAAAAATGATTTGAACTTCCAACAATTCACCCAACACCTACCAATTCAGGCCAAGAATACCATAAAAATTAAATAGTTTTATTTTACAATTCACGATAAAACTAGTTGTTTAATTAGGATGTGATAAAAGGATTATGGCATACATGTTCATTTTAATTCAAAAGAAATAAAGGGTAAATAGAGCAAAAGTCAAATACACATTACCCAACGACTTCTGAACTTTAAACACTAATCTTTTTCTGTCCAAATGGCGGCATTTTATTGGAATTGTGGTTACGAATATGGATAGGACGAATCAAAGCGCTATAGCATGGTTTTGAAGTAAAGATTTATCGTAAAACAAAAAAAGCAGGATGCTACAGGATTAATTTTCATACTAAACATTTTAATTTACACCCAATATTTTAGAGAAATGAACTTAAAACGCAACCAAAACTAGGAAAATGAAAAAAAATAAAGAGTTTTTTTACCTTAATCTAAATTCGCACCTTAGAAGGAAAAATGTAGTTCTTTTCGCGATTGTCCAGTTTTTATGCTTTACAATGTACGCAACTGCACCGCGCGATGCTATTATTGAAATACCAGAACAAAATCAAGTCAGTGGAACGGTTTATGACGACAACGGTACGCCCTTGCCGGGGGTAAGTGTTATCGTTGTGGGTACTACGAATGGGGTGGTCACGGATTTTGATGGTAAGTATTCCATAAACGTGGCCCAAGGAGATTCCTTGCAGTTTTCCTATTTGGGTTTTGAGACCCAGACGGTTGCCGTGGGATCCAATGCCGTGCTCAATGTGAACATGGCCGTAAGTTCATCCCAACTGGATGAAGTGGTCGTTATTGGGTTTGGTACGCAAAAAAGACGTGACATTACGGGCTCTGTAGCTTCCGTGGGCGGAGAAGAACTTACGGAAATACCGGTACCTTCCTTTGAGCAAGCTTTAACTGGCCGTGCCGCGGGTGTTCAGGTGACCGCAGGTTCTGGAGTGCCCGGAGCAGGGGCCAGTATCAGGGTCAGGGGTATTGGTTCAACGAACAACGCGGAACCCTTATATGTGATAGATGGTATTATTTTCGGTAATCCTGCCGGGGGTGGCCAAAATTCAGTCAGTCCCCTTTCTATTATCAACCCCAACGATATTGAG
Source organism: uncultured Maribacter sp. (assembly GCA_937125035.1). GTDB lineage: Bacteria > Bacteroidota > Bacteroidia > Flavobacteriales > Flavobacteriaceae > Maribacter. The sequence continues at coordinate 3,656 of CAKZLG010000129.1, forward strand.
AGTATCGATGTATTGAAAGATGCATCGGCAACTGCCATTTATGGTGCGCGTGCCGGTAATGGCGTGGTCATTATAACCACAAAGCGGGGTAAAGCAGGTAAAATGCAATTGACATACGAGGGGTTCACCGCATTCAACCGTATAGATCGAAGCAACTTTTCCATGCTAGACGGGCAACAATTTGCTACCGTTTGGAATCAAAAAGCGATTGATGCGGGCGTAGACGATTATCCTGGTAAAGCGTTTATAGACCGCGTGCTGGCGGGAGAGGACATACCACAGAACAATTGGTTCGAAGAAGCTTACAGTGCGGGGCTGACCCAAAGTCATAACCTTTCCCTAACGGCCGGAAGCGAAAAATCCCAATATTTTTCTTCCTTGTCCTATTTTGATCAACAAGGGATTCTTCCCAATTCCGATTTGGAGCGGTTGACCATTAGATTGAACAGCGACCATAAAATTAGTGACAAGCTGACATTTGGTAACACGCTGACCATTGCGAGGAGTACTGCGAACGTTATCGGCAACCTCGATCCAAACTCCAACACCCGAAATTACCTTCAGCGGCTGCTGGGTGACAATCCCTATAGGCCTATCTACGGTCCGGACGGGGGATACGCTGGTTTTGATGAACAGGACCCCGATGCTGAGGGCCAATTGGATTACTCCAATACCCACTCTATCTGGGAGCTTGACCAGCGCTATGACCAAACTCAGCGCACACGAATATTGGCCTCTGTTTATTTGGATTGGGAGGTAGCCAAGAATCTGGTTTTCCATACCATGGGATCTGGTGACTGGGATTATGCCTACAGGGAGCGCCGAAATCCGGCCAATGGTATAAGCGGAGCATCAAATATCGATGAGACCTCAACGAGTCTGAACCTTAACGAGAGCGTGTCCAGAACATGGTTCATTGAAAATACGCTCAACTACACCAACTCTTTCGGAAAGCATGATTTGAGCCTCTTGGGAGGACAGCAAATACAGAATAATTTTAACAGGGGGTTCAGCTCCAATGCCGGAGGCTTTGTGAATACGGATTATTGGTTTTTTAGCCGGCCGCAATTAACAAATGAAATCAGTGACTCAGAGGGCAATGTCGTTACTACGGTGCCATTGGTTTTTCCAGGTGTCGGAAATTTTCAAAACGAATCTGCATTTGTGTCTTATTTTGGAAGGCTCAACTATACTTTTGATGAAAGGTATCTTTTTCAAGCCACCTTGAGGTATGATGGCTCATCTAGATTTGGTTCTGAACAAAGGTGGGGTACTTTCCCTGCGGCTTCCTTAGGTTGGAGGATATCCGAAGAAGCTTTTATGTCTGGTTTTGATAATCTGACTAATTTAAAGCTTAGGGCTGGATGGGGTGTTAGTGGTAGTGATAATACCAGTAACTATCAAGCTTTGTCCAGAGTGGGTAATGGTGATGATGAGGTATATGTATTTAACGGGGGTGCCGTACCCGGGGCCACAATCGTAAGGTTGGGCAACGCTGCCCTGTCTTGGGAGGAGATCGAGATGTTGAACTTTGGGATAGATGCTGGTTTCTACGATGGCAGATTGAATTTTACGGCAGAGTATTATGAAAAATCGACCAAAGGCCTTTTGCTTCCCTTTGCCCCGGCCTTTGAGGCGGGAGCTATTCAAAACCCTACTGGGAATTTGGGAGAAGTAAGCAACAAGGGTTTTGAATTTTCTGTGAACAGTATCAATGTTATGAAGGACAAATTCCGGTGGACTACAGATTTCAATTTTGCCACCGTTCAGAACGAGATCATATCGCTGCCCGAAGATGCAGATCGCTTCAACGGGGTCAACATCTCAAGAGTAGGGGAGGAAATTGGTGCCTTGTACGGTTTCGAAACCGATGGTATTTTCCAAAATTGGGACGAAGTCTATTCACATGCCCTTCAAAATCAATCTATTGACACTTTTGACGATGATGGTAACCCTATATATTCTGGGAGCCAAGATCAAAACGTCATCAACAACAATACAGCCCCTGGCGACCTTAGGTTCGTTGACCAAAACGGTGATGGTTTTGTTGAGGCAGAGAATGATAGGGTTATTCTAGGTAGTACTATCCCAGACTTCACTTGGGGTTTGACCAACAATTTTACCCTTGGCGGCTTTGATATTTCCATATTATTACAGGGAGTACATGGGGTGGATGCCTTTAATGGTTTGAGAGTTTTTCAGGAAAGGTCTATAGGGTCTTGGGGTAATAGCAATACGCGGGTCCTTCAAAGTTGGTCTGGAGAAGGGTCTACCAATGAAGTCTTTAGGGCTGCGCTGACCGATCCAAACTCCAACCAAAGGACTTCAGACTATTGGGTGGAAGACGCTTCATTCGTAAGAATCAAGAACGTAAGGGTGGCTTACAGCCCCCCATCTAAAGTAATGAACCAGTTGGGCATGGGAGGTCTTAGTGCATCCGTTTATCTGGTTGGCACGAATTTATTTACCTTTACAGAATATAGTGGTTTTGATCCAGAAATTGGCCTTAGAAACGGTAACAATCCTGAAACGGCCGGATTTGATAATGGCGGTATTCCGCTTACTAGACAAGTAACAATGGGAGTTAGATTATCATTTTAAAAAAAAAGTCATGAAAAAAATTAAGATTTCGTATTTATTGGCCTCGTTGGTACTCCTTTTTGGCTGTACTGACATGTTAGAGCAAGTTGATCCTACAGGGCCTACAGGAGAAACATTTTTGCTAACGTCAGATGAACTACAACAAGCCGTGGTTGGTGCCTACGCAGGGCTATCAAGGGGAGGGTCGCCTTTCCGTTTAGGAATAGTTGGCTTTGAGCAGTTTAGTGATAATATTTACACAGGCTCTTCCTTAACAGATGGTGCAAACGCCACTTGGTCATCCTTCAATTATGATGCACAAGATCAAAATATAACAAGAACATACGAGAGTATGTACCAGTTGATCAGCAGTTGCAATTTGGTTATTGAAAGGGCGGCAGAAGCAGATGCCCCAGCAGACGAAATTCAACAAGCTATTGCTGAAGTAACATTTCTTAGGGGGTTTGCGCATTTCTTTTTGACCTTGGCTTTTGGAGAAGTACCCATTGTAACGGAAACAGCCAAATCGCCCAGTGGTTTTGCACCGGCCCCATCCTCTGTGTCAGAGGTATATGACCAAGTCATAGCAGATTTAACCTTTGCCGAAAACAATCTGTCCCCCACCGCCAGCCAAGGGGGAAGGGTAACCAGCTGGGCCGCCAAAGCCATGTTGGCCAAGGTGTACCTTTTTGGGGCGGATGAGCTCAATAGGCCAGAATGGTACGGCCAGTCAGAAGCCAAGGCGTTTGATGTCATCAACAACGGCCCCTATGGCTTGTTCAATGATCTTGCTACCCCAGAGGAAAACTTGATTTCCATCTTCCAGACTTTTAACGAGAACGGAAAGGAACATATATTCTCCGTCAACCATTTTAATAGTGGAGCCAACTGGAGTGATGGTAATACGGGAAGTCAGTTTCCCATGGCCATGAATCCCCGTCTAAGAAGGAACGGAAGCAATATGTGGGGCTTTGGTTGGGCCTATATCTTTGAGGCCGTTGATGGCCAATGGAGTGACGATGATGCTAGAAAGGACTATAACATCTGGTTCCAAGATGAACCCGTCATTGTTAATGGGGAGGATAAGGGTTTGTACGATCAGACCGGACAGAACAGGTGCTGTGCCAAGGAGAACGGATTTGGCTTTCAAAAATTCTGGTACCAAGAAAGTTTCAAAAATGTGAATGGGCAGTCCACGCTGGCCTGGCCCGTGCTCCGATATGCTGAACTGTTGCTTATTGCCGCCGAAGCAGATTTATTGGCAGATGGTTCAATTAGTGCTGCCGGCCTTGCTGCCATGAATCAGGTGCGCGAAAGAGCCGGTCTCCCAAATCTTGTGGGAAGCGTAACGATAGAACAGATATTGGAGGAGCGCAGATGGGAGCTCTTTGGCGAAGCAAAAAGGTGGTTTGACTTTGTTAGAAAACGCAATTCAATGCCCAATCTGATAGATGAGGCCAGTGCGGCCATTGAAGCGGGTGACACGGATGGAGACGATATTGAGTTTACTTCTTTCACCAAGGAAAGACATTGGAAATTACCTTATCCGCAACGTGCGATAGACACCAACCCAAATTTGGTGCAAAAGCCCGAGTGGGGTGGATAGAATTTTGAGTTAGTTATTTTAAATAAAAAAGGCTCTGACATTTTTGTCAGGGCCTTTTCTTTGAAAAATATAACCTATTGCCCGTTGTGCATTTTGCTTTTTTAACTCTAAAGAAAAAAATAAATGGTATTAAGGTAAATACGGTATATTTCATCCGTCACTCTGAACTGGTTTTAGGGTCCCATTTACGCAATCAATGTCCAACATAGTGGAATGGGATGTTGAAACGAGTTCAACTTGATGAAAAATCAAAACCTTGGTTTTCAAAATGCGCAACTTCTACCTTATTATTTATCAGACGTTTCTGTGATTTCGTAGAATTGGTTGATGTCCAAGTTGTAAAGGGTCTGCAAATGATTAGAACCTGACCAGAAAATTTCCAGTTTGTTTATTGAGGTCGCTTGACCCAACCCGATATGCTGAACTAAAGACGAAGCACCAAAAGAACCTCCGGAATTAACCCTTCTGTAGACCATACGTTTTTCCTTACCATCGAAAAATGTCAATTTTATCTTAGAACCAATGCCAAAAGAATTGCTCTGTTTTCCTATTAGCCTAAGGGTAATGTAATTGTTTTCCAGGGGCAATTGGTTCTCAAAATAAATGTTCTGATAGAAATCACCTTGATAAAAACCACCAGCGGTCATATAGATGTCTTGATTTCCATTGTGATCAAGATCGGCAAAAGCAATACCGTGCCCTTTTTGTATATGGGCGAAACCTTGATTCGTTATTTCCTCAAATGTAGTACCGTTGAATCTGAACATTCTATTAGGTATGACCGATCGTAGATCGGGATCCCCGTTACCACAGTAAAAATCCAGCCAACCATCATTGTCAATATCTCCAAAGTTCCCCCCCATCATGTAAAGGATCTTATCCAAGCCCACTGACTTAGAGACGTCTGAGAACGTACCGTCCCCGTTGTTCTTAAAGAGGGAACCTTTTTGTGCATCATGTTCCATTCCCAGCATCTCCTTGCCAAAATCATGGCTTATGGATTTCCCCTCATTAAAAGATGATGAGTCAAATCCCGCCGCTAAAATATCATCAAAACCATCATTGTTATAGTCCCAGAACCAACAGGTAAACGTATGGTAGGGGCCGGCGAGGCCACTCTTCTTTGTTACATCTTCAAAAAGGATTTGACCTTCATTGCTGGGCCCTTTGTTCCTAAAAAGAAAGTTTTGGTCGTTTCTGGTGCTTACGAAGATGTCCATCCACCCGTCATTGTCGTAATCTGAAGCGGTAACCCCTTTTATAATATATTGTTTGTTGGAAAGGGTATCGTTTATTTCAAGCTGGGCTTGCTTTGCACAATCACTGAAGGTTCCGTCTTGGTTGTTCATAAACAGTTGTGATGGAAATTTGAATCCGGTTACAGCAGATTCGTTGCCAATGTACACATCCATAAATCCGTCATTGTTAAAATCGGCCCAGACCGCTGTTTGTGTAGGATAACTACCGGTCAACCCAGCCTGCACGGTCACATCTGTAAAGGAAATCTCCCCATTGTCATTGACTCCGTTATTTCGCAGGAGGGTATTGGGTATTTTGCCGAAAAGTCCTAACCATCCGCCACGAAGAATTAGCACATCGACCCAGCCATCATTATTATAATCGGTCTGTACCATGTTCAACCCACCTGCTATACCTGTTAGACCTGCCCTGACTGAGGCTTCTTCAAAAACGCCCTTCCCAGAGTTTATGAAAAGCTGTATATGCTCATCCATGTCCCAGCTAGAAGTCATCACGTCCAATTGGCCATCGCCATTAAAGTCTTCCGCGATCACGCCACCCGCCAGACCCACAGTGGCCATATTTTTTTCCATGGCTTTGTCCTCTACTATTCTCTTTTGCTTGGTCGTAAATAAGGGGTTTTCAATACGATGCTCTTTGGGAATGGCTTTTGGGTATGTGCCCAGCGTCATATGCGCCAAGTTTAGCAGATACCTGCTTTCAAAATCGTTTGGGTCTTTTTTCAATAGGGCAAGGTAACTGGTAATGGCCTTGTTGGCGCTTTCATATTGGCTATATACCGCTGAACTGTCTATGGGTAGAATGCAGGAGTACCTGGAGTGGTTCAAGATGCAATTTTGTTGCTCGCCCAGGCGCAGATATGCCATTGCCCTGTAGATATTGGCTTGTTGTATTAAGGGCGCATCATACTCCTTGTTTCTAGCGGATACGGCTAAAATCAATGAGTCTAAAGTGGTGATGCCATCCTCGGTTGCGCCAGAGCGTATTTGTTCCAGACCCAGTTCCAACGCTAGTTGCTCTTGCCCCATTCTAGGGGTCAGCATGGCCTTCTGCCGGGCAATTCGCTGGGCATTGTTATAAGGGTGTGCTGCACCTCGTAATTGTTTGGCATAATGGGCAATATCATAATCAAATTCGGTTTTGGTTGGATTTGAGCAGCCAATAAAAATGGAAATAGTAAGAATTAATGTGTAAAAAGGGAGTTGGCATGGAAAAAGGGCAGTCGGGACTTTACAGGCTAATAAGATACTATTAAACTTGGTCATGGTTCGTAAATCAAATACCGCTCGTAGCGCGGACCATAAAGATAATATAGATTAAGGAATCACAACCTACCTGCTGATTTTTATTGCGGTGAAGACAAGTGGTATTGGATGGCACCTTGAATGATGATTAAAATAGACCCCTGTCCCAATTCCATGATTTTGAAAATATGGAATAATTGGGTAATTCCCGATAGATGTGCGGATTCATATATTAGGTTACCATTTTAAAATGCCCTTTTGGCAAGGGAAGGGTTTTGCGAAATTACTTTATAAGAAGTGGAGCCAAGATTTACGGAAATGTTTTACCGTTCGGTATATCGTGTTGGGAAAGTTTTTCATTGAAGTGATCACCCCTTTTTGATACCAAGTTATCCTTCCATTTCACGCCAATGGGGGCAATTCGTCCTTCACTTGATCGACCATCAAAGGTGGCATCCATAAATTGGCCTAATTTAGCCCTATTCAATCCCTTAGAAATATAAAGTTCCAATATTTTAAACGATGGCTGTCCTTGCACCAAAGTGGTTATTGCCCATCTTTGCCTTTTTATGATATTGTGAATATTTGACCTGGTCATTCTTGGCGGCATCGAAAACCCATTTTTGATATCTTTTATCCACAATCCAAAAGAAGGTTCATCGCTTAAAAGTATCAAAACATTACAGCTAGCTTGTGCGGTTCTATTAATGATATCATCTCGTAGATTATCATCTGCAGGATGGTATAGTTGAAACCAAAATTTACCCTCTGTTAGTTCGCTAGCCCCTTTAATGGAAAAATACCTACCGTACTTAGAATATAAGCACTAAATGCAGCTGCTGCCAATATCTCTGCTGCCTTTGGGCATACTGGCGCCCAATTGGAGCAATGCCAAAAGGGGCATCGTATTCATGGTCAAAAAGAGTTGTTCTCATGTTGACCTCGTTTCATTTTTTCAAAAATTTTAATGCAAGGTCTATTCCCTTGATTTCCGCTTTATTCCTACAAAAATTCAGTTCTTCGAAACACCCACCATCCAAATACTCCAAAGCAAATTTAGGTATGCGCTTTTTAGTTTTTGTTCGCAAACCTTCGATTGAAGGATAATTGGGGTTATTACTTAGCGGTATATAGGACTTCATTTAGATATTCTCGACTTATTCATGTTTGTTTTTGAAAAATTAAAAACGTATCTGATAGAAGCTATAACATACTAACAAATAAATTTTGCACTATTTATTTTGAAATTACTACCGAATACCGCAGGTGATTTTTCAACGCTAAACCTGCTTTGCATTGCTTTACGTTTGAGAATGAATTCTATTTTTTTGCGTTACTTATTATTGAGGTCATTATCAGATAAAAAATTCTGGAACTGTATTCAGATGTATTAAATCTTCATAGAAAAACCTATCCTTACCTGTCGGTATTAGGAAAGGCTCTCCAAATTAACTAAACTTAAACAATAACTCAAATAACTATCTTACAAAAGCGTTAGCAAGACCACCATCTACGTTGATCATGCTACCCGTTGTTTTTTTCAATGTTACTAAAAGGGCAAATACCGCATTAGCTATATCACCAGGATAAATAATCACGCCCAAAAGATTTCTCTTGGCATAGAATTGTGGGAGTTGATCAACGGCTATTCCATAAGCTTTTGCCCTACCGGCAGCCCATTCTCCTTCCCAAATTTTACTTCCCACGATTACCCCGTCAGGATTTACGGTGTTGACCCTAATATGTTCACTTCCTAATTCTGCAGCCAATAGCCTGACCATATGCTGTTGGGCCGCTTTGGCCGAACCATAACCAACATTGTTCGCACCTGCTACCATACCATTTTTACTGGCAATACCAATAATATCACCTCCTAAATTTTGTTTTCTAAACACATTGACCGCTTTTTTTGAGAGTACAAACTGACCTTTTACGATTACATTTTGTAAGAGCTCCCAGTCATCAATGGTTGTTTGTTCTAAAGATTTTGACGTGGCAAGCCCTGCTGAGTGAACTACAATATCAAGTCCGCCAAAAGTCATTGCTGCAAAATCAATTGCTTCTTGTATTTCCGCATCTTTGGTAATATCAGATACAATATAGGCAACTTGGTCTTCAGAATATGTACTGGAGGCCTCAACTAATCTTTCCTTTACTATATCTGTAAAAACGACTACAGCACCTGCTTCTATAAGTTTTTCGGCAATTGCCTTTCCTATGCCTCCCCCCGCACCTGTTACAAGAGCGATATTTCTTGACAATGGTTTTTCTTTGGGCAGCCGCTGTAATTTTGCTTCTTCCAGCAACCAATATTCAATATCGAAAGCCTCTTGCCTTGGCAAATTAGTGTAACTCGAAATTGCCTCCGCACCACGCATCACATTTATGGCATTGACATAAAACTCAGATGCAACCCTAGCCGTTTGTTTATTCTTTGCAAAGCTGAACATGCCCAATTTTGGTATCAAAATAATTACCGGATTGGCATCCCGTATCGCAGGACTATTTTCCCTCTTATAGGCATCATAGTATTCTTGATAATCTTTTCTATACTGTTCAAAAAGTGGTTCCAATATACTTTTGGTAGCGCTGGCATCGTCAAGTTTTAGGTCATCTAAATCTACTATGAGTGGTTTTATCTTGGTTCTCAAAAAATGGTCTGGACAAGAAGTGCCCATTGGGGCCAACCTTTCCAAATCCTTACTATTTACGAACTCCAATATTCTATCGTTATCACTAAAATGCCCAATCATTTTGTTTTCAGAAGAGCAAAGACCACGTAAGATAGGCGCTAAAAATACAGCGTTTGAGCTACGCACTTTTTCTGGTCCGGCTTGCACTGCCTGTCCACCAAACACACTACCGTTCTTTTTATTTTTTTTTGAAATTTACGATGATGCCATTTCTATGACTTCAAGACTGTTCATGTAACAATCATAAGAAGTATCTCCCCAAGTAAATAGGCCATGGCTTCCCAATATAATTCCTCGTATTCCTGGGTTTTTTGCAAGGCATGATTCCAATTGCAGTCCCAAATCAAAACCAGGTCTTTGCCAAGGCAACCAAGCGATAGTGCCTCCCCAAATTTCTTTTGTGATTTTCTCACCATTTGCTGCTGCCGCAATTGCAATCACGGCATCTGGATGCAAATGATCTATGTGTTTGAACGGCAACATACCATGTAATGGAGTGTCTATGGATGGAGCCTTACTATCAAAATCATAAATACAGTGCTGGAACAGCCCAACCAATCTATCTTCGTCTGAAAGACCTTTGTATGATTTTTTCAAGCTCCTTAGACGATTTACATAAAGTGCCGCAAGACCTTCCCTTGTTAAAGTACCAATATCGCCACCAGAACCTTTAATCCACATAATCTCCTTAGATTCACCAGTCAATGGATCAATTTCCGTGGTTCTACAGCTTGTGTTACCACCACCATAATTGGTAATGCGAAGATCACTCCCCAAAATATTGGACCTGTAAAGCAACAGGGCTACCTCATCATTTTTAAGAAGCTCCGACTTTTCAAAATCCCATAAATAATCTACGTGCTTAAAACTCTTAGTTAGATTCACAAAATGATTTAAATAAATATTAAAACTAAATTATATATTAAATTGTAGTGGGCTATCCTGTTGTAGTATACCGCAGCCTTATAAATAAATTTTTACTCTCTATAACTAGGTCTAAATCGATAATGATTATACTTCGGTTATATCTTTTTGAGGTAATTTCATGCTTTTTTTAAAGAAATACTATTTTTGAAACGCTTTACCTAACAATATAATTTTTCAATTCCTAAAACTTTATAAAAACCTTTCAAAACATGGATTTTACCAAAATCATCAAAATCGACCCAAATGCTAGAATTCCGAAATATCGTCAGGTGGTGGATTCCATTAAAGACGGTATTGTTTTGGGAAAACTGAAATTAAACCAGAAAATTCCATCAATTAACAGCTTAAGCGAAGAATTTTTACTCTCTAGAGACACGGTGGAAAAAGCATATGGAATTTTAAAGGAGAGCAAAATAATTCAACCTGTTAGGGGCAAAGGTTTTTATATTTCAAGAGCAGATTTAAATGTTGACACAAAGGTTATTTTCCTCATAAATAAATTAAGTGTCTATAAAATGATCATTTATAATGCATTTGTAGAAAAAATGCAAGGTGTGGCCAGGGTAGATTTACATATTTACCATTGTGACGAAGATCTGTTCTATAACTTAGTCTCCAAAAACCTGGGACTATACGATTACTATGTAGTTATGCCTCATTTTAAAACAGCTAACCTAAAATACATTAGCTTTACGGACAAAGTTCTGGAGTCTTTAAGGAAAGTGCCCAAAGAGCGTTTGGTCATTTTGGATAATAAAATTACACCTATAAAAGGATTTATAGAAATATATCAAGATTTTGAAAACGACCTCTATAATTCGCTTAAATGGTTCCTACCAAAAATCAGAAAGTATAAAAGATTAATACTCACCTATCGGCAAAAATCTGATTATCCTTATCCTAAACGAATTTTACACGGTTTTCGTAAGTTTTGTGTTGAAGTGAACATGGATTTTGAGATTCTAGATGAAATTTATGAAGATACAATTCTCAAACAAGGTGATTTATTTATGGTTTTAGGAGAGGCCGACTTAGTAAACCTTTTAAAACAAGTACGGAAAGAAAAAATACAACTTGGCAAGGATTTGGGTATCATATCCTTTAACGAAACCCCTTTAAAAGAGCTTTTGAACATTGCAGTTGTATCTACTGATTTTAAAGCCATGGGGCAAATGACGGCTGAAATGATACTTACCAAAACAGAAGGTTCTTTAAAGAACCATTACAAACATATAGACAGAGCGTCTCTTTAATACCGTCTTTAGAACTTATTTTTGCAAAGCTTGAATTAGGGTCTAATCTTTGTTCAAACGAACGACTTCAACGTTCGGCTCAAGAAAAAAACTCTCAGTAAAAATGTCAATTGATTAAAAATTAGTCGTTCAAAAGAAACCAATACCTAAGAAGTTCTATACCGATAAAGATCAGACATCGTTCGCAAATATCTTTAGACTACATATGTAAAAAATGAATTTTGTGCAATGCTCTTATTTATGCAGAAAATTTAAAAAACACCTACATTACATTGGTTTTTACATACATGGATTAACCAATAAAGGTAAATAAAATAATTTTGGCGTATACTACAGGATACGAAAAAAACTAAGAAGTTTTATTTTGGTTCAAGAATTGTAATAAAAATGACTAAACTCAGTGCATTTAAACATTGCTATTATACGATAGTTGATTCGAACAAAAGCTTCATACGTTTACAACGATAGAGTAGTTTTTTTGATATTTATTTTATTTGGCGCGTAGGCATTTCATTATTTTACAGAGAAAACCGACATAGTTATGAAAAACAATAAACTAGACAACCTAAATTGCCTTACCTATTGTATTCAATAATCATGGTGAATTCTTTTTAAAGCATTTATAATGGTAAACAAGATTCAATACGTTGAAGGTGCTAAAGACAACCCAATAGCAAAACATGAAGTATAACTAAATTGCCAATACTTGTCTTATTTAAAATTAATTCTTTTACAGAAGTTAAAAAATATGCACTTATAAAATTTGGAACGGCCGTTGCGTTTGAAAAATAGTTGTTTGTTAGTTTGAAAACCACAGGTCTTTTGGCCTGTGCGTTTTTCTTTTAAGAAAAATATGGAAATTAAAAAAGAACAAGTTAGTACCGTAAACCAGAAAAATATTGAGGCTCACGAGGGGAGTTTTGATTTTTTGGCTAATCGTTTGGGGAAAGAAGGAATTGATGTGGAAAGTCTTATTCAAAAATTAGCGAATTTTCAGGTAGCTATACCCAGTTGGGCACTTGGTGCGGGGGGTACACGTTTCGGGCGGTTTTCCTTTTACGGCGAACCATCGTCACTAGAACAAAAGTTAGACGATGTAGGCATACTGCATTCACTTACGCAAACCGCAGGTGCCATTTCATTGCACATTCCGTGGGACATACCCACTGATTATAGGGCAATTAAAGAACGTGCGGTTTCCTTAGGTTTGAAATTCGATGCCGTGAATTCAAATACCTTTCAAGACCAAAAAAAAGCACCTGAAAGTTATCGTTTCGGTTCGCTCGCCAATTCAAACGAATCGATTCGCCAGCAAGCTATTGACCACAATATAGAGGTACTAGAAATTGGAAAAAAACTAGGTTCCAAAAGCCTTACAGTATGGCTTGCCGATGGATCTAGTTTCCCTGGTCAAACTAATTTTCAACGTGCTTTTACAAACACAATGGAAAGCCTAAAGGAAATCTACAAAGACCTGCCAGAAGATTGGAAAATGTTTATTGAGTACAAACCCTACGAACCTAATTTCTATAGTACCGTAATTCAAGATTGGGGAACCTCTCATCTGTTGGCAAATGAATGCGGAGATAAGGCCTACACTTTAGTAGACTTAGGCCACCATTTACCGAATACCAACATTGAACAGATTGTAGCCACCTTAATGATGCGAGGTAAGTTGGGCGGATTTCATTTTAACGATAGTAAATATGGTGATGATGACCTTACAGTTGGGAGTATCAAACCTTATGCGCTATTCCTTATATTCAATGAATTGGTTTATGGAATGGAAAATAATAGTCAAAACCCTTATCCTGCATGGATGATTGATGCCAGTCATAATATCAAGGACCCGTTAGAAGATTTGATGCAATCTTTGGAAGCCATACAAGAGGCCTATGCCAAAGCACTTTTAATAAATCAAAGTGAACTCAAGGATGCGCAAGAAGCACATGATGTAACCTTATGTCAAGAAATATTACAAAACGCGTACCGTACCGATGTACGCCCACTATTGCAACGTGCACGATTGAAAACAGGTGGTGCCATTGACCCGATAAAGACCTACCGTAGCTTAGCAGTACGCAAAAACTTGATTAAGGAAAGGGGTAAGCATTCCTTTGCTACCGGGCTTTAAACTTGTATTTATGAAAAAGGAAGTAACCGCAATTTTTGATATTGGCAAGACCAACAAAAAGTTCTTTCTTTTCGATGTTGACTTCCAAGAAGTATATCGAGAATATACTTCGTTTGATCAAATAGAGGACGAGGATGGCTACCCCACCGAAGACTTAAAAGCCCTTCAGGACTGGCTGAAAAACGTATTCCAAAGAATCTTAAAAAATAGGGAGTTTGTAATCACATCAATTAATTTCTCCTCATATGGCTCTAGTTTGGTACACCTTGATAGCAAGGGAGAACCTCTTACTCCGCTATACAATTATACCAAACCTTTTCCAGAAAATCTGGCCGATTCCTTTTATAAAAAATATGGTCCAAAGTCCGATTTTTT
>CAKZLG010000130.1 GCA_937125035.1 uncultured Maribacter sp.
GGGGAAGCCATTTTTTTGGCGGTTTCCGTACTACTTACTTGGGTGGGTGCCGTTTCGGCCTCCTCATTATAGAGCTTCAAAAATTGGTCCTTGAGCCTTCGGAATTCCAGTTCTTCAAAAATTTCCTGTACCTTTTCCGCATCGGGGGGGCACATTTCATAATCATCTGCATTGAAGGTGACCTCACAATCTGTCTTTATTTCCGCCAATTGCCTGGAAAGCCTTCCTAAGGCGGCATTTTCGGATACCTTTTCCTTCATTTTGCCCTTGAGCTGGTCCGTGTTGGCCAAAAGACCCTCCATACTGTCAAACTGTTCCAAAAACTTCTTCGCGGTCTTGTCGCCCACTCCGGGCAGTCCGGGAATATTATCGCTGGCGTCTCCCATCATCCCCAAATAATCTATGACCTGCTCTGGACGTTGTACGCCAAAACGTTTCTGGACCTCCGGTATGCCCCAGATTTCAATGCCATTGCCCATCCGCGCTGGGCGGTACATAAAGATATTCTCTGAGACCAACTGCCCAAAATCCTTGTCTGGCGTTACCATGAACACTTGGTAGTCCTCTTTTTCCGCCTGTTTGGCCAAGGTGCCAATGAGGTCGTCCGCCTCGTAGCCTTCCAATTCCACTACGGGGATTTTCATGGCCTTTAAAATTTGCTGTATGTACGGCACGGCGATCCGTATGGCATCTGGCGTTTCGTCCCTATTGGCCTTGTAGGCCTCAAAAAGTTCTGTGCGCTCCGTGCTGCCCCCCTTATCAAAGGCCACGGCCAAATGATCGGGCCGTTCGCGGCGCATAACATCAAAGAGGGAGTTCATAAAGCCCATGATGGCACTGGTGTCCATACCTTGGGAATTGATCCTGGGATTTTTGATCAGGGCATAGTAGCCACGAAAAATGAGTGCGTAGGCATCAAGTAGAAAGAGTCGTTTTTGTTGGGCCATAATGGGAGTTTGGGAATAAGGTTTCTCGTTTAATGTGTGCAATTGCGAAGTTAAAAATTTGATGGCAAAGGTATACGGTTATGAATAAAGGTTTCTGTTCGTTTTCCCGGGCTTTTGGCCCTTGATTTTGGAATAGGCAATGATCCACAACGAAATCAAATCACAAAAAATGCTCTGATGGATGGTTTATATGCCCATTTTCTGAGTATTCCCTGTAGGTAAACCCAGGTTGAATACAGTAGCTGCCCGTTTCGCCCTTCATGTTCATGGCAATAAAGCCGATCTGAAAGTCCAGCTTGTCCTTGTTCTTTTCCATAATGCGGCGCACCCCCTCCTCACAGGCCTCTTGGGGCGATTTCCCTTGGCGCATGAGCTCCACGATCAAAAAACTGCCCACGGTGCGCACCACTTCTTCGCCCACGCCCGTAGCGGTGGCCCCGCCCACTTCGTTGTCCACGAACAATCCGGCCCCAATGATGGGGGAATCGCCCACACGCCCGGCCATTTTATAGGCCATGCCGCTGGTGGTGCAGCCCCCGGCCATATGGCCATTTTCATCAATGGCCAACATGCCAATGGTGTCATGGTTTTCAATATTGATGATAGGCTTGTACGCTGAGGTCTTTTTCCATTCCAACCACTCCGCTTTCGACTTTTCCGTGAGCAGATTCACCTTTTCAAATCCCTTTTCATAAGCAAACTGTTCCGCACCTTGGCCTACAAGCATTACGTGGGGCGTATCTTCCATCACCTTGCGGGCCACGGAAATGGGATTGGCAATATGTTGAAGGGCCAGCACGGCTCCGCACTGGCCGGCATGGTCCATAATGCAGGCATCCAAAGTTACGTTTCCGTCCCGGTCTGGACGGCCTCCCGTACCCACGGTCTGGTTGTTCACATCATCTTCTTCCACCTTTACCCCGGCCTCTACGGCATCCAGGGCAGTGCCGCCCTTCTGTAGTATTTCCCAGGCTTTTGCGGATGCGTTGTGAAAATCCCATGTACAAATTACGATGGGCTGCACTACGGGTGCCGACAGTTGCGCAGCAGAGGCAGGGGCGTCCTCACAGGAAGTCAAGGCGGGCGCGCTGAGGACTCCTGCCGTGGCCAGACCGGAATTTTTAAGGAAGTTTCTTCGTTTCATGGGGTGGGTTATTTACATTTATACCGCTAAATATAAGCATATGATCGTTGAGGTTTGCGCCAATTCCCTGCAATCTGCCCTGAACGCTGAGAAAGCCGGGGCAGACCGTATAGAGCTCTGTGCGGAGCTAGGGGTGGGTGGGGTTACCCCCTCTATGGGGTTGATTAAAAGTGTTTTGGACGATCTTTCCATTCCAGTGCATGTGCTGATACGCCCGAGAAGCGCCCATTTCACCTACACCCATGAGGAATTGAAGGTCATGTTGGCTGATATTGCGCTTTGCAGGGCGATCGGAGTGCACGGTGTGGTCTCCGGTGCCTTATTGGCCAATGGGGCCCTTGATCTGGCCATGACCCAAAAACTGATGGAGCGCGCCGGCCCCATGCACTTTACGTTCCACAGGGCCTTTGATTGGGTGCCCGATGCCATGACGGCCCTACAAGATCTATGCGCTTTGGGTGTACAGACCATATTGACCTCTGGCCAAAGGGCAAAGGCCGAAGAGGGACTGCCTTTATTACAGCAGCTCCAGGCCGCGGCCAAATCATGCACCATTATGGCCGGTGGAGGCATCCATGCGGGCAATGCCAAAGCCTTTAAGGAGGCCGGGCTGAGTGCCCTGCACCTTTCCGCGACCCAATTGGGCCACCTACAGCCCATGGAGGGCAGATTGCCCATGAACGCTACAAAGCACATCAACGAGGATAGCGTAGCCGTGACCAATGCCCAAGTGGTACGCAACGTGGCGCTTAGCGTTAAATAAAATGTAAAATAGGGGCTCCAAGCACCAAAGCAATACCTTTGTAAAAAAAATCATGCTGCGTTGGATCATTTTTATACTTGTTTATGTGGGGCTTAGCATCTATGCCCTGCAAGCACTCAAAACGGCGGTACGGCAGCCCTGGTGGTATTATGGCTATATGGCCATTGCAGCAGTGGTACTGATCAATTTCATCTATCAATTTACGGCAGGCGAGGAGGCGGGCCGTGTACTGAGTAGGCCCAAAAGTTACGCCTTTGGTCTTTTATTGACCGTGCTCACTTTTAAGATCATCACCATACTTTTCCTTTTTTCCGAAGATATTTTCCGAGTGTTGGCCGGCGGGTACCAAAAATTGTTCGGCGCCACCAAGGCATTTTCCCTGCCGGAGCGCAGACGGTTTTTGAGCCTTATGGCCATGGGCATTGCAGCGGTACCTTTTGGAGCCTTGCTCTACGGAATGTTCAAGGGCAAGTACAATTTCAGGGTGCTGCGTTACGACATGGAATTTGATGACCTGCCCGAAGCCTTTCATGGTTATCAGATCACGCAGATATCGGACATCCATAGTGGTAGTTTTGATGATAGGGAAAAAATAACCTATGCCGTGAATCTGGTGAATGAACAGCAGAGTGATGTTATTCTGTTTACGGGGGATATGGTCAATAACCAGGCGAAGGAAATGTTGCCCTGGAAAGCACTTTTTGGCACCTTGGAGGCCAAGGATGGAAAATTTTCTGTGTTGGGCAACCATGATTACGGGGATTATATCCCTTGGGAGACCGAAGCTTTGAAAAGACAGAACCTGGAACAATTGAAATCCATTCAACGTGAGATGGGCTTTGATCTCCTACTCAATGAACACCGCTACTTGCAAAAAGGGGAAGACCGCATTGCCTTGGTGGGTGTTGAAAATTGGGGCCGGGGTGGCTTTAAGAAGGCGGGCGACCTAAAAAAGGCGGCCGCCCAAATAGCTCCAACAGATTTTAAGGTGTTGATGAGCCATGATCCATCCCATTGGGAAGATGTGGTGCTGCATGACGAACAGCATTACCATCTCACCCTGAGCGGGCATACCCATGGAATGCAGTTTGGCATAGAGATCCCCGGCTGGATCAAATGGAGCCCCGTGAAATGGCGGTACAAGTATTGGGCCGGCATCTATGAGGAGCTGGGGCAGTACATCAATGTAAACAGGGGCTTCGGCTTTTTGGGCTACCCCGGCAGGGTGGGCATTTGGCCGGAAATAACGGTCATAACTTTAAAAAAGCGACAATTAACATGATTTTAACCTAGGCCAAGGACAACAAAAATAGCCCCCCATATCCTATTTTAACATTTTTTATTACATTTGGCGAACACATCAAAGCTGTTTATATGTCTAAATTTGGCGAACTCATAGATTTAAATGTTCCCGTGCTTTTGGATTTTTATGCCGAATGGAACGAGCAGTCTACGGCCATGCACCCTGTCTTAAGGGATGTAGCTGCCGCCCTTGGGGATAAGGGCAAGGTGATCAAGATTGATGTGGACAAGAACAAAGAGCTCTCCCAGGCCCTACGCGTAAAAGGATTGCCCACGCTTATGATCTATAAGAAAGGGGAAATGGTCTGGCGTCAAAGTGGGGAGCAGGATGCCAATACCTTGATCGGCATTCTCAACGAATATATTTAACCGCTATTTTCCATTAAGAACCAGTAAGCACGGTATTCCCTACTGTGGTACTTCTATGCTAGTGGTGTCTTCCAACGCATCCGTTCTGGTATTGTCTGGCGTAATAGTGTCCTTAATGGTCACTGAATCCTGCAGGTCAGGGTCATTGTCAAAAGTCTCTTGGAGCATATCAATATCATCCTCGTCCTTATAAAAATGTTGGAACTTATCTATGTACTCATTAAAGATCAGGGTTTCTTTTTCCGCCATCTCGCGTTCGTCATTGGCAATCACCATATCTATGTTGCGCCTGTAGGCTTCCATATCGGCAATGATATTGTCTATGTTATTGTACTGTTGATCAACAGGGGTGCCTGCATGGTAATCCAACCGTTCTTGGTATATTGTTTTGAGCTTCCCATACAGTTCACGGGCTTTCATGGTCTCTCCCACTTGGTAGTAGCCTTCCACAAAAGGTTCTACCAAGGTATAATATCCAAAGATTTCCACGGGCATATGGGTCAGGGATAGTTCTATGATGTCTTTGGCCTTTTCTATTTTATTCTCAGCGATGAGCTTTTCCATGAGTCGGGCCAAATTCCCTCGGTAAGACACACTTTGTATGCGTGTTTGGGTATCATGATAAATATTCGGGTCTCCTGCATTGCCCCAATCCCACTGGGTAACGATGTCATACATAAGATCGGTATCAATACGTCCCATTTCAAAGGAGTTGGGCCGTTCCGTTTTAATGGGCACCAGTTTGTAGGCAAGACCATCCAACTGTAGATAATCCTTCATCCAAATATATTCGGCATCATCAAAACTGCCGCCGGAAAAGTAGATCGGCCTTTTCCAATCGTTGTTGGCAATGATGTCTAGCATCATCATGCTTTTTTTGGTTATGGCCCCCGGCAGGTCGATATCAATATAATCTACGATTAAGGCGGAATCTTTTTCTTTTACCAAGCCACTCTCCAAAACATTTTCCTTGTTCACGGGCACCCGTATCTTATCTGTTGGGTAGTAGACCAGGTTCTGGGTATCCTCAGAATACTGGCTCATGTCCGCTCCCCGTTGCTCAAAAAGATATTTGAACTTGGTGCGGGGCTCATCACTATCGATCCAATTGATGAAATCCTGTATGGTCCACCTGTTTTCGGTAAGGGGTTGGTGATAGAGCACATCACGGCTGCCCCATCGGTATTTTTCATGGGTTATCTGTGAGGGTATGGGATCGCTTTCATAGGCTTTTCGTTTCATTTGGTCCACATACCAATCCGTTTCAAAGAGGCTGGTACAGACAATGCGCACATCGGTACGGTAGCCTTCTATTTCTTGGGCATACCAAAGGGGAAAGGTATCATTGTCCCCAATGGTAAAGAGGATCGCCCCGGCGTCTTCTTGGCAAGAATCCAAATAAGCCTTGGCGGAGGCGTTTGCGGTAAATCTGTTGGACCGGTCATGGTCGTCCCAATTCTGTACCGCCATCACCGTGGGCACGGCCAAGAGGCAGGCGGCCACGACCAAGGGTGCGAGAATTTTGGGGGCAAGCCAATCCTTTAAGCCATCATAGAGGCCAAAGACCCCAAGGCCGATCCATATGGCAAAAATATAAAAGGAGCCCACGAGCGAATAATCGCGCTCCCGGGGTTGAAAGATATACGGGTTGGTGTAAAATTGAATGGCAAGGCCCGTAAAGAGGAAAAAAATCATGAGCACCCAAAATTGTTTTGGATTTTTGGTCACCTGAAATACCAGACCTATGATGCCCAGCAAAAGGGGCAGAAAAAAATAGGTGTTACGGCCCTTGTTGTCCCTCACCTCACTGGGCAGATTTTCTTGGCTCCCCAAGCGCCAGCTGTCAAAAAAGGTAATACCACTCAGCCAATTGCCATTATCATTATACCTTCCTTGCACATCATTTTGCTTGCCCACAAAATTCCACATAAAATAGCGCAGGTACATGTAGTTGAACTGAAATTCAAACATGTACTTAAGGTTGTCCCAAACAGAGGGTGGCTCAACTTCCAAATATTCTTCAAACCTTCGTAAAAAGCCCAAATACTGCTCTGCGTCTATTTCGCCATTGGCAAAACCTGTCTTTACTTGGTTCACGGCTTGGCGCAATTCTTCATTGGATTGTGTCATCCTGAAATCCAAGGGGCCAAAGTAGCGCATATAGTTCTCTGCATGCTGTGTGCTCCACATTCTGGGAAAGAGGCCCATATGTTCTGGGTTGGAGGTCTGCTCGGCATTCTTGTACTTGTTCACGATAATGTACTTGCCCAAGGTATGGTCCTTTTCATATTTGGGGGCAGCATCCCGGTTTTCCCCGGGGCTGGCGAACATTTCTGAATAATAGGCACCGTAGATGGGGCTGTCAACTCCTGGGTATTGTTCCCTGTTATAATAGGCCAAGAGAGCACGTGCATCTGCGGGGTTGTTTTCATTGATCACGACTTTGGCATTGGCCCTGATGGGCAGCATGATCCATGAGGAAAAGCCCAAAAACAAGAACATAAGGCAAAGAACAATGGTATTGGCGGTCCTGTAGTTGTTCTTACGGGTATACCGAAGGCCAAAATAAAAGGCAGCAATGAAGACCAATCCTATGATTATGGAGCCTGAGTTGAAAGGAAGCCCAATATTGTTGATAAAGAACACTTCTCCCCATCCAAAAAACATGAGCACATAAGTGAGCGAAAATTTATATACCAACATTAGGATGGCAATGACCACGATGTTGGCCAACAGAAAATTTTTGACCGTCGTTTTTTTATAGGTTTTGAAATAATAGAGCAGCCCTATGGAAGGTATGGCCAAGAATCCCATGAACTGTATTCCGAACGTTAGGCCAATGACGAATGATATGAGAATGATCCAACGATTGCCACGTGGATCGTCCAAATTGTCCGTCCATTTTAGGCCCAACCATAACAATAGGGCCATAATGAAACTTGCCATGGCGTACACCTCTGTTTCCGTAGCATTGAACCAAAAGCTATCTGAGTAGGTAAAGGCCAGGGAGCCTACAATACCACTCCCTAGAATGGCAATGGCCTTACTGTTGGTCAATGCCTCGCCCTTTTCCAATAATTTTTGCCCTATGTTGGTAATGGTCCAGAACATGAAGAGAATGGTAAAGGCACTGGCCACGCCAGAAACCAAGTTTACCATAAAGGCCACTTGATCCGGCGCCAGGGCGAACATGGCAAAGAAGGCGCCGATCATTTGCAGAAGGGGGGCGCCCGGTGGGTGGCCTACCTGAAGCTTGGCCGCGGTGGCTATATACTCACCTGCATCCCAAAAACTATTGGTGGGTTCAACGGTCAATAGATAGGTAATGAGGGAAATACTGAACACGGACCAGCCCAATCGGGTGTCCCACTTGTGGAAGTTCTTTGAAAACATGTAACCTTGGTTAAAGCTATGGGGCGAATTTACTAATTAATATAAAGAACGTCCTTTATTTTTTGTAAACCTTTAACAGGCTATAGGCGGGTCAATTTAAATGGATTGTATCCAAAAATGTTTGTGTAAGTAAAACTTTGTTTTAAATTTGCACGCTCAAATGAGGTATTGGCCTATGGTGTAATTGGCAACACTACTGGTTTTGGTCCAGTCATTCTAGGTTCGAGTCCTAGTAGGCCAACGAAAGATAAACAGGTCCCCAGACGAAATGGTCTTGGGACTTTTTTATTTTTAGAAGGGGTGCGCATCGAAGAGGGCCCAACAGCTTGAAATCAAAATGACCAGAGGACCGGTTTGTAAAAAAGTAAAATACTTAGGTGCGCTCATCGGAAATGTCTTTTTGCCAAGGGCGGCCTTTCAACCAGGCTCTAAGGTCGATTGTCGGGCAAATGGGCCATAAAATGGTATATTTTGTATCTTGTTTGCCAATAACATCAATTTATGATGTTTTACGGTCGGGATGTCTACCATGTAATTCCCAACTTGCAGCCCAATGTAAACAGCGATCCCATGAATATGAGTCCTAAAAATTTAAAGTTGATCTTGGCCCTGGTCATTATTGGATTTATAGTGGGTATTTACCTGCAAGATCGGGAGCATCGCAAAAGTACGGCCCATGCATGGCAGGCCAATAGGCACAATCTATCCAGATTTGACAAAATCACTGAATATAACAGGAACATGAACGGCACCAACTGGCGCACCATGCGAGACAGTATTCAGCAGCAATTGGACACCTTGATGATTTTGCGTTTTAGACGGGAAGTGGATAGTATTGCGGCCAGCAAGCTCAATCCACAGTAGGCTAATGTAAATGGGGCACACCCACCTTTTTTAGGGTTGGTCATTCGTATTGGCGTCAGTGGACCCTGTTTGTTCGGGTTTGGGGGTAATCTTTTCAGATGACATGCTGGTGGCGTCTGCTGCCAGCGCTTGGTCCTCAGCATGGTTCCGCTCGGTATATTCGGTATCAATTGCATCCAATAGAGTATTCATTTTCTTTTTATCCTTTATCATGGCCCATGTCATGACCAAGCTTGTGGCAATGATCACGAACAACAATATGCCAGATTCAAAATGGACTACCTGTGCCTCTGCGGGAATCGCATAGAAAAGCAATACCGTAATGAGCCCCCTGGGCGCAACGAAAAGCTGTGGTCGTATATCCTTTCCAAGGAACACTTTCAATAGTACAAAGCGTATAATGTATATGGAGGCCAATATCAATAGGCTCACCAAGGCAACGTTGAGGCTCAGTAAGGACGTAACAGCAATGCTGAGCCCAAAGACAACGAAAAAAAAGGTACGCACCACAAAAGCAGTCTCCAGAGTAATGATATGCAGTTCATGGTAGATCTGATTCAATTTTTGCTCTTCAATGAAAACGGCCATCTTTCCGGGAAAGAACAATTTTACATTGGCAATGACCAAACCAAAAATAAGGATGATGATGAGGGATGACAGATGGAATTTCTTGCCGATGGCATAGAGCAGAAGGAGCACGGCAATGAGCAAAAAGAGTTTGGCCTGGCTTTTGATCTGCTGAAAAATAAGAATGATGGCATAACTCGCCACCAGGCCTATAAGAAGGGTAAGTACCAGGTTACCGGCAAAACCGGTAATGCCCATATCCTCGGCAGGGTTAAGGCCGCCTATAAGATAGTAGAACAGCATGATCCCCATGATGTCCGAGAATGTACTTTCATAAATATGGAATTCTTTTTTGTCCGCACTGAGCCCACTCACACTGGGAATGATAATGGCGCTGGATAAAATGGAAAGGGGCGTTGCATAGAGCCAAGCGGACTGCATGGACATATTCTCAATGAATTGGTGCAACACCAGCGCTGCCACGTAAGCAGAGCCCAGAAGGCCCAATAGGGCAACCGCCATGGATTTTAGGATGGGCACTATTTTTTCTTTCTTCAGCTCTAGTTCCAGAGCGGCTTCCAGAACGATCATAATGAGCCCAACAATGCCCAAGATCTCCAAACCGCCAGAAAAGTCAAGGGCTTCAGGGACGAAATACTTCAGGACATATTGTAGAATGATGCCCAGAACAATGAGCATCAGCACAGAGGGAATGTTCGTTCTCTTGGAAATGCCATTGAACCAAAAAGAAAGAATGACAATAATGGAAGCCTCAATGATAAGGTTGTAGGAAGAAAGAATATCCATAATATAAGGAGTTTATCCGCTAAAAATAGCGTTAATAATCCAAAGCCGGGAAATTGTGCAGCACATCCCCAAAGTACCATCGCACTTAAATAAATGGATAATTTGAAATGGCCTGGTACACTTGTGTATTTCGTGGGAATTATTGTATATTTGCATCACTGAAAGGATATCAGGATATTCATGAGGGGACATTTTGTCCCCTCTTTTATTACTGGAACATATGCTAAAGGACAAGGTGAAAAGGCTTTTAGACCAGGGTCTGGAGAGTGATACGTCCCTTTTTTTATTGGATTTTGATGTTACGCCAGACCATAGGATAAAGGTGGTTTTGGATGGCGATCACGGAGTTACCGTAGAGGACTGCATGAAAATAAGTAGGGCCATAGAGCACAATCTAGATCGTGAAGAGGTTGATTTTGCACTGGAAGTGGCCTCCGCTGGGGCCACCAGCCCCATGATCATGCCGCGGCAATATAAGAAGAACGTGGGCCGAAAAGTAGAGGTGCAGACCCCAGAGGGGCTTTTTGAAGGAAAACTGACCGCAGTGGCGGATGACCATATAGTGCTGGAATGGAAAGCACGTGAAGCCAAACCGGTAGGTAAGGGGAAAGTCACCGTGCAAAAAAGAAAGGAAGTTCATTTTTCTGAGATAATAAAGGCAAAAGTTGTTTTAAAATTTTAATTGTAAATACAAATGGAAAATATCGCGTTGATTGAATCTTTCTCGGAATTCAAGGATGACAAGTTCATAGACCGGGTTACGCTAATGGCAATTTTGGAAGATGTCTTCAGAAATGCCTTGAAGAAGAAATTTGGTTCAGATGACAATTTTGATATTATCATTAACCCAGACAAGGGGGATTTGGAAATATGGAGGAACAGGGTCGTTGTTGAAGATGGGGAAGTGGAAGACCCCAACGAGGAGATATCCCTGAGCGAAGCCCGTAAGATCGAGCCCGATTTTGAGGTGGGCGAGGACGTCTCTGAAGAAGTGAAGTTGATCGATCTGGGCAGAAGGGCCATATTGGCGCTACGCCAAAACCTCATCTCCAAGATCCATGAACATGACAACACTACCATATATAAACAATTCAAGGACCTAGAAGGCGAAATCTATACGGCAGAGGTGCATCACATACGTCACAAAGCCGTTATATTATTGGATGATGAGGGCAACGAGATCATTTTGCCCAAAGATCGTCAGATTCCTTCAGACTTTTTTAGAAAAGGAGATAACGTAAGGGGTATCATTGAAAGTGTAGAGCTGAAGGGGGCCAAGCCCACCATCATCATGTCCAGAACATCGCCCATTTTCTTGGAACAACTGTTTTTCCAAGAGATACCGGAAGTTTTTGATGGGTTGATCACCATTAAGAAAGCAGTGAGGATACCCGGTGAAAAAGCGAAGGTGGCCGTAGATTCCTATGACGACAGGATTGATCCCGTAGGGGCCTGTGTGGGTATGAAAGGGTCTCGGATCCACGGTATTGTAAGAGAGCTGGGCAATGAGAACATAGATGTGATCAATTGGACCAGCAACCCACAACTTTTGGTGACCAGGGCATTGAGCCCCGCCAGGGTGTCATCCGTGAAGCTCAATGACGAAAAGATGACAGCGCAGGTATATCTAAAACCAGAGGAGGTCTCCAAGGCCATTGGTCGCGGAGGACACAATATAAGATTGGCCGGGCATTTGACCGGTTACGAGATAGATGTGTTCCGTGAAGGAGTGGAAGAAGATGTGGAGCTAACGGAATTCTCTGATGAAATTGATGCTTGGATCATAGAGGAATTCAAGAAAATAGGGCTGGATACGGCTAGGAGCGTACTGGAACAGGATACGGACGATCTAGTGAAACGCACCGATTTGGAGGAAGAGACAATTTTGGAAGTTGTGCGCATCCTCAAGGAAGAATTAGAAGATTAGCTATATATTAGCAAGTAAAATAAAGAACGGGAATCAGTATTTATGGCAGATAATGCAACAATAAGACTTAATAAAGTTCTACGAGAGCTTAATATTTCTTTGGACAGGGCAGTGGACTTTCTGAACAGCAAAGGACATGATGTGGATGCACGGCCAACCACAAAAATATCCAATGAGGTGTATCAGGTACTGCTTGATGAGTTCCAAACGGATATGAGCAAGAAAGTTGCATCCAAGGAAGTTGGTGAGGAGAAGCGCAAGGAGAAAGAAGCCATCAGGATCCAACTGGAGCAAGAGCAGGAGGATCGGCGCTTGGCGCGCGAAAAGAAAAAGGCAGAGTCGGAGAACGTCATCAAAGCCAAGGGAGAACTGTCTGGATTGAAAACGGTGGGCAAGATTGAACTTGACCCAAAGAAAAAAGAGGAAAAGCCGCAAGAGAAAGCCAAAGAGGAAGCCCCTGCCAAGGCAGTGGAGCCTGAGGTGGAGAAACAACCGGAGCCCATGGTTGAAAAGGCGGCCGAGAAACCTGCCGAGACTGAAAAAGCTCCAGAAAAGGCTCCAGAAAAAGCCGAGGAAAAGCCAGAGGGGAACGAAACCATACAGACCCAATATAAAAAATTGTCCGGGCCCAAGATCACTGGTGACAAAATAGACCTCAGCAAGTTTCAAAAGCCCAAGAAAAAGAAAGAAGAGGACAAAGGATCAAGTGGGTCGGATAGGAAAAAGAGAAGGAAGAGGATCGTAAGCAAAACCGCCCCCGGGTCCGGTCAAAGAGCCCGCACCGATGATAGGAAAGGCGGAAGGAGGTTTTCGGGAGCACCCAAAGTGGAGCCTACGGAAGAAGATGTACAAAAGCAGGTGAGGGAAACCCTGGAAAAACTACAGGGGAAATCCAAAAAGGGCAAAGGAGCCAAATACAGGAGGGACAAACGAGATCAGCACCGTCAGCAGACAGAGAAGGACCTTGAACTTCAAGAAAAAGAAAACAAGACCTTAAAGGTCACGGAGTTCGTGACCGCAAGTGAGGTGGCCACCATGATGGAGGTCTCCACTACGGAGATTATTTCCGCATGTATGTCCCTGGGCATAATGGTCACCATGAACCAACGTTTGGATGCGGAGACCCTTTCCATCGTTGCAGATGAATTTGGCTACGAGGTGGAGTTTGTGACCGCGGATATTGAGGAGAGCATAACCGTAGAGGCAGACGATCCTGAAGATATGAAATCCAGGGCGCCCATTGTCACCGTTATGGGGCATGTGGACCACGGAAAAACGTCGCTTCTTGATTATATCAGGGAAGAGAATGTCATTGCCGGAGAGAGCGGAGGAATAACGCAGCACATTGGCGCCTATGCCGTAACGCTGGAGGATGGACAGAAGATATCTTTCTTGGATACTCCTGGGCATGAGGCGTTTACAGCTATGCGGGCCAGAGGAGCACAAGTTACGGATATTGCCATTATCGTAATCGCGGCAGATGATGACATCATGCCCCAAACCAAAGAGGCCATAAGCCACGCCCAAGCGGCCAGCGTTCCTATCGTGTTCGCCATCAACAAAATAGACAGGCCAACCGCTAATCCAGATAAGATCAAGGAAGGTCTTGCACAAATGAACCTTCTGGTGGAGGATTGGGGCGGTAAAATACAGTCCCATGATATTTCCGCCAAAACCGGGGAAGGGGTAAAGGAACTGTTGGAAAAAGTACTACTAGAAGCCGAATTACTAGAGCTGAAGGCCAATCCAAATAAATTGGCTTCGGGAACGGTAGTGGAAGCGTTTTTGGACAAGGGTAAAGGATATGTATCCACCATTTTAGTGCAGGCGGGAACCTTGAAGATAGGGGACTATGTGCTTGCGGGCACCTGTAGCGGCAAGATCAAGGCCATGCAAGATGAACGGGGCAAAATGGTGAATGAAGTAGGGCCCTCACAGCCCATATCCATTTTAGGTCTGGATGGGGCACCGCAGGCCGGTGACAAGTTCCATGTACTGGAAGATGAGCGTGAGGCCAAGCAGATCGCGGCGCGGCGTTCCCAATTGCAGAGGGAGCAGTCCGTTAGGACCCAGCGCCACATTACCTTAGATGAGATTGGAAGGAGGATCGCCCTTGGAGAGTTCAAGGAACTGAACATTATCCTAAAAGGAGACGTGGATGGTTCTGTGGAAGCGCTTACGGATTCCTTCCAGAAGTTATCGACAGATGAAATACAGGTCAATATCATTTACAAGGCCGTAGGACCAATAACCGAGTCAGATGTCTTGTTGGCCTCCGCATCGGATGCTGTCATCATTGGCTTTAACGTTAGACCTATGGGCAATGCCAAGGCCATTGCGGAAAAAGAGGAAATAGACATCCGCATGTACAGTATCATCTATGATGCCATCAATGACCTTAAAGACGCTATGGAGGGCATGCTGTCCCCAGAAATGAAGGAAGAGATCACAGGTACCGCAGAGATCAGGGAAACGTTCAAAATATCCAAGATCGGTACCATTGCGGGCTGTATGGTGACCAGTGGCAAGTTATTCAGGAATTCCAACATTCGCTTAATACGTGATGGTGTCGTCATTTATACAGGAGAACTGGCTTCCTTAAAACGTTTTAAGGACGATGTGAAGGAAGTGTCCAAAGGATATGATTGTGGTCTGCAGATCAAGAATTACAATGATATCAATGAAGGGGATATCGTTGAGGCGTTCCAGGAAGTGGCCGTGAAGAAAAAGCTTAAGACGAAATAAGAAATCTTCTTTAGCCCAGACTAAAAAAAAATCGACCTATCAGGTCGATTTTTTTGGTTTTAATAACATGGCGTTGGGATATTTTTGGCGCACTTCGTTGAATTTCCGCTCCGCTTCCAACTTCGTTTTAAATCGTCCTACCCGCACTCTGTAGGTGGGGGAATCAAAATCTATTCGGGAGGGAAGATCGGGGAAATCCACATCCACATTTGCCTTTATTTCTTGGGCCGTACTGGCATTTCCAAAACCCACTTGAATACGGTAATAGTCATTTTTTGAAAGGGCACTTTTATAAATATCCAAGAGTTGTACAATGGCAGGATCCTGTTCAATGTTCACCTTGGCCTGCTGTCCTTGTACGAGAGGCGCCATGCTTAGGAATAGAAGAGGAATAACGAACTTTGACATAGTGTTTTTTTAGTGCATTTTAGGCTGTTGCAAATGTAATTTTTTAAGCTTTAAATGATTACGAAACGGCGTTATTTAGAAAAGCTCTAAATTAGGATTTATAAATAGATTAACGTTTTTTCAAATAAACTCTATGTCGTATTTTTGCTTCGATTTCGGCGTGTATATGGTAATTTCCTACATTTCAGAGGGGCTAAAATCATGCCAAGATTTCGATTGAAAAATTTGATATATGAAAAAGGTTCCGTACCGCAATCAGTTTTCTAGAATTACAGGGTTCAGTTTCATCCTCATTTTACTTTTTTCAGTTTCCATTTCAGCCCAAGAGGCCGAGGCGCAAGCCGAAGCTGTTGCCGGTGCTGGTGATCCCGTAAATGGAAAAGCGCTGTTCAATCAGAACTGTGCCGCCTGTCATGCTTTGAACAGAAAAATGACAGGGCCAGCTCTGGCCAATGTGGAAAGCAGGTTGGCAGAGGAAGAGGGGCTTGATAAGGAGTGGTTGTACACTTGGATCAAGAACAGTTCTGCGATGATCAAATCCGGTGATGCATACGCGGTCAAGATTTATGAGGAGTACAACCAGGCTGCCATGACGGCCTTTCCAACCTTGTCCAATCAAGATATAGATGATATTTTGGCCTATACGGCCGCTCCGCCGCCAGCACCTGTTGCGGCCGCTGCAGCTGCGGATACTGGAGCCGCGTCCTCTTCGGGTTCGGGTTCCGGCATTTCAAATGAAGTCATTTTGGGTGCATTGGTCTTGATTTTCGCGCTGTTGGTGATGATGTTGTTCTTGGTGAATACAACGTTGAGAAAGATAGCTGCTGCCAATGGTATGGAGTTGGAAAAGGAACGGGCCGTCAAGAGGACCCCATTGTGGAAGGCCTTTGCGCAAAACCAGTTCTTGGTGTTGGTGACCGTGGTCTTTCTTTTGTTGGGAAGCGCTTATTTTGCTTATGGTTGGATGATGCAGGTGGGTGTTGATCAGGGCTATGCGCCCATTCAGCCCATACATTATTCACACAAAATACATGCGGGTGACAATAAAATTGAGTGTAAGTACTGCCACTCCTCGGCCAGGGTTTCCAAGCATTCGGGCATACCCTCCTTGAACGTGTGTATGAACTGCCATAAATCCATCTATGAATACAAGGGCAATCCGGAAGGACCTACCCAAGAGGATTTGGCAAACGGCTACACCAATGAGTTTTATACCAACGAAATTAAAAAACTTTATAAGGCCGTGGGTTGGGATGAGGAAAACCAGACCTACACCGGGGAATCGCAACCTGTTGAGTGGGTAAGAATACACAACTTGCCGGATTTCGCCTATTTCAACCATTCCCAGCACGTTTCTGTCGCTGGTGTTGAGTGTCAGACCTGTCATGGTCCTGTGGAGGAGATGGAGATCTTGTACCAATACTCGCCTTTGACCATGGGTTGGTGCATCAATTGCCACCGCGAGACCAACGTAAAAGTGGAAGGGAATGAATACTACGAAAAAATTCACGCTGAGCTTTCCAAAAAATATGGAGTGGAAACATTGACGGCTGCTCAAATGGGTGGTTTGGAATGTGGAAAGTGTCACTATTAACTTAAAGAAGCTAATTACAGAAATTGCATATGGCATCTAATAAAAAATATTGGAAAAGTGAAGCGGAATTAAACCCGAACGATTCCATTGTTGAGGCTTTAAGACAGAACGAATTTGTGGAAGAAATTCCTGTGGATGAGTTTTTGGGCGATAAAGAATCGCTGTCCAATACGAACACCAATCGCCGGGATTTCTTGAAGTATGTTGGGTTCAGTACCGCAGCGGCCTCGTTGGCTGCATGTGAGGGTCCGGTGCGGAAATCCATTCCGTATGTAGTGCAGCCCGAGAATATTGTGCCAGGGGTGGCCAACTACTATGCCACATCCATTGCCAATGGTTTTGACTTTGCCAATATTTTGAT
>CAKZLG010000131.1 GCA_937125035.1 uncultured Maribacter sp.
GGCCCAAGGCGAATGCGCTATTTTCGTCCAATTTGTTATAAAAGCTGGCATTGAGGAGTGAAATGTCCGTAATGATGCTCTCCAAATAGGGGGTGTAGCTCAGCCCAATGCCCATTTTGCGTTCCGCGAAGGCAAATTTAGCGGGATTCCATTGCTGCGAAAAGGCATCTGTGGAGGTGGCCACGCCCATGTCGCCCATCCCTGCCGACCTAGCATCTGCCGCAATGGTCAAGAAGGGTACTGCCGTGGTAATAACACGCTGATCGCTTTGAGCGCTTGCCTTGAATAGGAAAAGCAAAATAGCTAGAATGGATATTTTTTTCATTTAACTGGTAGTTACTAAAGGTAGGCATAAGACCACCCTATTATATTTTGGTTATATGATACTTTAGATGTAAACGGCCATTTGGATATTATCTTGTACACACAATTCATTTTTTTTCAGCCCACCTTTATCTGAATAACGCTTCTTACGTTTTTTAAGATGGTTATTTGTTCTGTCTTTCTAAAAGCCCCACAAGTGGCCCAAAAAGTTAGTTGAACGGCTATACTATATTTTTTTTTCTTCCGTTATAGCTGTTAGTGAACGTGGAATGAATCCAAAAACAAACGGGTTTTCCAAATTTATTTTTGAATATGAAATAATACGGTGAAAAGCCCGTTCTAATGAGCGAAAGTGCAAAGTTCAAGAATTAATCAAAACCCAAGATCTTAAGACAAATAAGCATAAGTCCAATAAGATAGAACTCAAGTCCTAATTATGAAAAAACAGTTTTTTAAAGTTGTACTCTCTGGAATAGTGGTTGCGGGAGGTTTAACAGTGACCAGCTGTTCAAAATCCACCTCGTCCAAAAACGTTTCCAGAGCTACAGGTTGGAATATAAATGCTAAGGAAGGTGGATTTCAGTACAATACAGATTTCAAAGAGCAGGAAACGGCTCCCGGTCTTGTGTTTATTGAGGGAGGCACCTTTACTAAAGGTAAGGTCCAAGATGACGTGATGCACGATTGGAACAATACCCCAACATCCCAGCACGTACAATCTTTTTACATGGACGAGACCGAGGTCACCAACCTCATGTACTTGGAATATTTGGATTACCTAAAAAGCGTATACCCACCGGAAAATCCGAAATACGCCAATATTTACAAAGGGGCCTTGCCGGACACCTTGGTTTGGAGAAATAGATTGGGGTTCAATGAGACCATGACCAACAACTACTTAAGGCATCCTGCCTACGCGGAATATCCCGTAGTTGGAGTAAACTGGATACAGGCCACCCAATTTGCCGAGTGGAGAACGGACCGCGTAAATGAGGTGATGTTGGAAAGGGAAGGCTACTTGGCCAAAGACGCCAAATACCAGGCCGCCACAGGAGAGGTACAAGGTACTTTCAGCACAGAAACCTATTTAAATAGACCCGAAGCCGTCTATAACGGACAAATAGATTCCCTTCAGGGCAAGAACAAAAAAGACAGTGTGTCCGTCTTTGCCAAAAGAAGTTCCGGCATCATTATGCCAGAGTACAGATTGCCTACGGAAACAGAATGGGAATATGCTGCACAAGCACAAGTGGGCCAGCGTGAATACAACAACTACCGGGGAAGAAAGAAATATCCTTGGGAAGGGGATTATACCAGAAACGGACAACGCGTGGGCCGTGGAGACCAATTGGCCAACTTTAAACAAGGTAAGGGCGATTACGGTGGCATTGCGGGCTGGTCTGATGATGGTGCTGATATCACCGCCCAAGTCATGTCCTACAAACCCAATGATTTTGGTTTGTATGATATGGCCGGAAACGTGGCCGAATGGGTCTCTGATGTATACCGACCCATTGTGGATGATGAGATCAGTGATTTCAATTATTACCGGGGCAATATCTACATGAAGACCGCCATTGGTGAGGATGGAAAAGTAAAGATACTCAATGATAGCATTGTGTACGATACCTTGCCCAACGGAAAGTTAGTGGCTGTAAATCTGCCCGGAGAGATTAAAATGGAACCTGTGGGCGAGGAAGAAACCTACTTACGTACCAATTTCTCCTCTAGTGATAACAGAGGCTACAGGGATGGTGACCCAGGTTCTTCCAGGTTTTACAATAGGTTCAGTGATGACGAAGAGGATGAACGAAAAATGTATAATTCCCCCAAACACAACGTGGAGCGCGACTCCGCCGGTAATTTGATCAGGGAATATGACACCTCTAACAGTAGAACGTCTTTGATCAACGATGAGGTACGTGTATATAAAGGAGGTTCTTGGAGAGACCGGGCCTATTGGTTGGATCCCGCACAACGTAGATACCTACCGCAGTACATGGCCACGGATTACATTGGATTTAGATGTGCCATGTCTAGGGTTGGATCTAAATCAAAGACCAAGAACAAGACCGTAAGAAGCAAATAAAAAAGAACTTCGATCTTTCGAGATTAAAAAAGCCCTTTTCATAAAGGGCTTTTTTTTATCTTCGGTCTTATGAAAATTGAAGCCCTACACCGTATTTTCCTAGAATATCCCAGCGTTTGCACAGATACTAGGACCCTAAAGAACAATGATATTTTCTTTGCGTTAAAGGGAGCGCACTTCAATGGCAACGAATATGCCGCCGAAGCTTTAAAAAATGGGGCCAGTTATGCCATAGTGGATGAAGAGGCCTACGCCGGTGCGCCGAACAGCATTTTAGTGCCCAATGCACTCCAAGCCCTACAACAGCTTGCCCATTTCCACAGGCGCCAGTGCAACGCCAAGGTCATTGCGCTTACGGGTAGCAACGGTAAGACCACGACCAAAGAACTCATCTATGCGGTGCTATCCAAAAAATACAATACCATTGCCACTAACGGCAACCTAAACAACCACATTGGTGTACCCTTAACGTTACTTCGAATAGAAAAAGACACGGAACTGGCCGTGGTGGAGATGGGAGCCAACCACCAAAAGGAAATCGCTTTTCTCAGTTCCATTGCCACGCCCGATTTTGGATATATCACCAATTTTGGCAAAGCCCACCTAGAAGGATTTGGAGGAGTAGAGGGCGTTATTAAGGGAAAGAGCGAGCTATATGATTTTCTTAGGGCAAATAATAAGAAGGTCTTTTTCAATGCTGACGACCCCATTCAAGTGAAAAAGCTGGACGACTTCGTGGAAAAATTTGGTTTCAGCGAAAATGACCCACGTTATTATCCTATAACATTACGGGCCACAACACCCTTTTTGGACATAGGTTTTGAGGATTTGACCATAAAGACCCAAGTCATGGGCGCCTATAATTTCAGCAATTGCTGTGCGGCCATTATCATGGGGAAATATTTCAATGTGGCCGCGGAGGATATCCGTGACGGCATTGCCTCTTACGTACCCGAGAACAACAGATCACAGATCATCATTAAAAACGGACTTCGCATTGTCAAGGATGCCTATAACGCCAACCCGACAAGCATGGAAGCTGCCCTTAAGGATTTTGCACAGGGCGATCTACATGCTAAGTACCTTTTTTTGGGCGATATGTTTGAAATGGGCGAATATGCCGAACTGGAGCACCAGGCCATTGCTGACCTTGCCCAAAAGTTGGGCTTTGAACAGGTCTTTCTGATCGGAGAAAATTTCAAGAAGGTAAACACCTTGTTTCACAAGCTGGGTACCTTTTCCGATCTGGAGAAAAAAATGGTGTCCGTGGAGATTCCAAAAGGAAGCGAAGTACTGATCAAGGGTTCGCGAGGCATGGCTCTAGAGCGCATCTTGGACCTGCTGTAGTTGTGGGACATACTGGATTCGAACCAGTGACCTCTGCCCTGTCAAGGCAGCGCTCTAAACCAACTGAGCTAATGTCCCATTTAACAAAAAGCAAAAATAGAATTATTTTAAGTTTAAACCTATCAATTTCCTTAGAACAGGTTATCTTTTGACATCCAGGAATATTTTTTCATCTCCTCTCTTTTTTGCTCCCATACCTTAAGCTAAATATGCCATTAATCAATTTTCGTATCGGCCATCACTCGATTTTTCCTGTTTTACAATTCTAATTTGACTCCAAATAAATATGCACAATTATTCCATTTTAGGACGTTTTGATGAATATGCAGAACCATATCAAAGACATGCGATGATAAAAAATAGATTAGAAAATGGAATGGATTAGGTATATATCCCTTAGATTTTTCGCACTAGCACTAACCGCATACTCATCTCAGAATTGTTGGAAAATCTTTTTCACAACATGTAAACCAAACAGCATTGGACATGATTATAGTGTGTAAATTTCTTGGAATTGCTTATTACAAGAAACACTCTAACAAAAAAGACCGGCTAAACAAGGGTAGCCGGTCTTTTCTTACCATATGTACATTTCGCTAATTCCTATTTATCAATAATTTCTTCATAAACTCATTACCTTCTTTGTCTATGGCTTTTACCACATACACACCTACGGATAATTCTCGAACATTCAAAGGAATTCCCCTTCCGTCAACAGTACCGCCTTTGACCATTTGGACAACCCGACCGGTCATATCATAAATGATAATCGTCTCTACCTCTACATATGAATCAAAGTTCACCTCGGCCTCCACGTTTGAAGGATTAGGTGATATGCTCATTTCGTTTACAACGGGCAGAGCCTCTTTGGAGGATAGAGCACTTGAAGGCAAGTACTGTATCAACGTGGCCTTGGTGGCCGTGGCACTGTCATTGATTCGG
>CAKZLG010000132.1 GCA_937125035.1 uncultured Maribacter sp.
GCCCACGCCATCATAGATCAAGCGTACCACCACCCCTTGCCGTACCTTTCTGGAAAAGAGCCGGAGCATTTTCCGGGCCAGTGCCCCATCCTCAAAAATGTAATATTCTATGTGGATGTAATGCTGGGCGTTTTCCAAAGCCTCAAAAATGGACTTGAATGTGGATCGGCCATCTTTCAAATACCGGATATCATTGCCCTGCACAGGCATAAAATGACAATTGACTGTAATGAGACGGGCCAATTTGCGGTATTTTTCCGGAAAAGCACTTTTCTGGTTCTCTGGCTGCTGTTCCCTGTGCAAGGGTATGGGCATGGCCAGTTTGTCCAGCTGTTTCTTTCTCCTGTTGCGGCCCAGTACCAAATAGAGCAAAATGCCCCCCACCGGAATGGTAAAGACCCCCAACAGCCAGGCCAGCATTTTCGTGGGCCGCACCCCATTTACCAGCAGGCTGAGGACAATGATGAGGGCAAGTACCAGATAAATACCCAAAAGAATGTAAAATAGCGTCATACCTTGGTTGATTGGGATAAAAATAAGCCACAATCCAGATAAATGTACTGATGGTCATCAGTTGAATGCACAAAACGGAACCTACTGCACATTTTACAACACCGCCATGGGTAGCATTACAAATAGGGTATGCCCCAGAAAACCAACGGGATAAGACCCAGATATGGACACCCCCAAAAAATTGAACCATTTCTTTTAACTTTAAACGCAAATAGATAAAATAATAAAGGTAACTTAAGCTACCATCACTTGCGGTGGATCGCCTCAACTTATGGAAGGATTTGATTTTTTTTATTTACTAAATGCTGTTTTTACAGGTATTTTTGCGGTGTTTGGCGTGTATCACCTCATTGGCTATCTCATTTTAAAACAAAAAATACTCCTTTACTATTCCCTATTTATCCTGGGGCTTACCTTGCATTGGAGCCTATACCTCATAGCAAATTCCTCAGTCAACAACACGGTTGCTTTTGTTGAAAACATAGATAGGGTTTCTCTCCTAACGGCGATGATCACCACTTTTGGCTTATTGATGTACGCCAAAGATTACCTCAACATAACAAAAGATGACCATCCACGTTTATTCCGTGCCTATACCCTATTTTTAGCCGTTGTCGTCTGCCTGCCTCCTCTCTATTATTTAAACCTGCTGACCCTGGATCAAAAAGAGTTGAACGACGCTATGGTGATGCTTGCCGCATTTACGTCATTGGGTACCATAGTGCTCAATCTCATTTCTGGTTTCCGTTTGAAAAGTGGTCAAAAAATAAACCGCTACTATTTGTTCTCCTATACTCCCATCTTACTGGCCGCACTGCTCTATATTGGTGCTTGGTTCTGGCAGCGGTATTATTATTTTGACGCCAGTAACCTTGTCTTTATATCCTCGGTACTGATCACCTTGCAACTGATCCTGTTCTCTATCATTATTAGCCTTAAGTTCAAGGCCATAGAAGATGAAAATCTTGAAATTCAGATAGCATCCAATGAATTCCTTACAGCCGAAGTGAAAAAGCAGACCCAAAACCTGTATGATGCCAAGACCAAATTAGAACGGCAAAATGAGGAACTGGAAAGGGTCAATCAACTTAAAAATAGGCTGTTTTCCCTGCTTACGCACGATGTCCGGGGACCGCTGAACAATATTACGGCCCTTGTTGCCTTGATAGAAGAGGAGGTGGTTCAAAGCGAACTGAAGCAAATGACCCAAAAGTTGCAGATCCAAATCCATAATAGGGTTTCCTTGGTCAATGATCTCTTGGAGTGGTCCTACCAACAACTAGAGGGCATCACGGTGACCAAAAGTACCTGTGCCATTGAGAGCGTCTTTTTTTCCGTTGGCAAGGAATTTGAACAGATAGCGAAAGAAAAGAAGATAGGCATAGAGATGGCGATTGAATGGCCCCAATTGTTTATTGACGAGAACATGTTCAAGATCATGCTCCGCAATTTAATTTCCAATGCCCTTAAATTTAGTTTTGAAGGGCAAAAGATCATACTTTCCTCCCAACAAACCAAGGATGCTATTGAGGTTGCCGTACAGGATTTTGGTTTGGGCATGGACACTGACTGGTACCGCAAATTGGAAGAAGGCGGCATACCCAGTACCCGCGCAGGAACAAGTGGTGAGAAAGGCACCGGTTTTGGTCTGTTGATCACCAAGGATTTTGTGGAAATGAACGGTGGTGAACTTATCTGCACCAGTGAAGTGGGAAAGGGAACCACTTTTACAATGCGGTTTGAGGGAACGGGGCAGAAGTACCACCTTGCTTAGACTTGGGCCGGCCCACAATTGGGGCACTGGCTGTAATCAACACATCATTACCGCACCGCTCAACAGCCCCAGTACCATGAAGATCCACAAGCATGCGAGCACTGTGCGTTTGGATAAGATAAAAAGCCCTTTCAATGAATTTGAACTGTGAACTAAAAAGTAACTGCTTTCATCAGTTTTATGCCTATTTTAGTGGTATATAGATGTATTTTACATCCATATAAACAAGTTAGGCACAAGCAAAAAAAACTCACTTACCTCGTTGTTAATTCACAAAACAATTGATGCCCCGTTTTGGTTAAATACGGAAAAAACAAATGCTTTAATAAACTACTATATGATTTTATTATTTGTTCAGGATTTTCATTAGCATCATAAATTTGAGCTGAAGACAACCAATAATCACTAATAACTCTAATTTGCTTAATGACCTTATCGTATTCATTATTATGAGTTTCTGGTTTCAGAATTTTTTCAGCAATAAGTTCATCAATTTTCTTTTTGTACATTATAAACCGTAACTCTTCAATTTCTAAAAATTTTGAATACAAACGCGCATTTTCTCGCATAATAAGATTTAGGTCTATCATAAAAAAACGATAGTCATAAATAATTTCAAACCCTTTGTCAATATTAGTAAATAGAACTTTTAAGGTATTTTCTTCCTTATTTATGCTTTCATTTAAAGACAAAGCAGCTTCTAATATTTGTTGATGAAGTGCTTCTATCAACGTGTTTTTGTCTTTAAAATGATAAATTAAGTTACTATGACTAATTCCTAATTCTCTAGATATCATTCGTATAGACACGTTTGACACACCTTTACTATTAAACATACACCTTGCTGATTCTAGAATTTTTTTCTTTGTTTTATTCATTTTAGTCCATCTGGTCAAATTAATTTAGTACATTTGGTCTAAAATACAATTTATCTTGAATACACAAGATGAGACGCAAACAAAT
This sequence comes from uncultured Maribacter sp., assembly GCA_937125035.1. Classification (GTDB taxonomy): domain Bacteria; phylum Bacteroidota; class Bacteroidia; order Flavobacteriales; family Flavobacteriaceae; genus Maribacter. The sequence continues at coordinate 3,251 of CAKZLG010000132.1, forward strand.
TCTACAAATAATCAATAGCAACTACTGCCCTAGATTGATAAAGAAATTGGTATCAGAGTTTTTAAGTTGGTTTGTTCTAAAAACCAATGCCACCAAAGCTTTCCTACCTGTAATTAATGACGTTTTACACAGAAGCAACACAAAAAGTATTGTGAATTTAGAGCTTGATATCGGTGCAGGTATCAATACTGTTCAACCATTTTTAGCAAAAAATATTACTGTAAAATCTCTTTCAAAACATAACTGGAACACTCACAACAAAGGTGTTTATACTTTTGTTAATTGCTTTCATCAACTTCCTGTAAATAAAGCCAAGCAACACATTGAAGCCATTGTAAAAAGCGATAATCCTATTGTAGTAGTAGAAGGCAACAACGACAGTTTATGGCAAATTATAGGTATGACCATTTTTGTACCATTAACCGTTTTAATAACATCAGTTTTTGTAAAGCCATTTCAATGGACTAGAATTCTATTCACATATCTTATCCCGATTTTACCCATAATCATTATGGTAGATGGTTGTATAGCCCTTTTTAAATTATATAACCCACGTGATTTAAAAACACTCGTTTCTTCAATAGATTATTCAAAAAAATACAGTTGGGACATTGGTAAAAAACCAAATGGCAGAGGCGGAAAAATTATTTACCTAAAAGGCATACCAAAATGAAAAGAATACACCTATTTGAAATAGAAGACCAAAGTTGGTTTCCTTCATTTCTACGAAATTATATGACCGACTTTTTACAATTTTTATCTAACAAGGCAAAAATATATAAACCCATTGTTCCACTATTAACCAAAAAACTAAAAACATCCAACCAAAATACCATTGTCGATTTAGCTTCTGGTGGCGGTGGTGGCTTATTATGGCTAAATGAAGCGATAAAAAAGGAGTTGCCCGAATTAAAAATCACTCTTACTGATTATTACCCAAATATCAGTGCATTTAAACACACTCAAAAATCTGCTAATAATTTTCAGTTTGTAACTGAATCAATTGATGCCAGAAACGTACCTAAACATTTAACTGGATTTAGGACACAGTTTTTATCTTTTCATCACTTTAAACCTACCAATGCTAAACAAATTTTACAAAATGCTATAGATGAACAAAGCCCTATCGCCATTTTTGAAGCTCAAGACCGTAGTGTTTACAGTATTATTGGAATGCTCCTTTCGCCATTGACATTGTTATTTGTAACACCATTCATAAAACCATTTAAAATTGGTAGAATCATTTTTACGTATTTCATTCCCATTATACCCATTTGCGTACTTTGGGATGGTCTCGTCTCTTGTTTAAGAACGTACTCTGTTCAAGAAATGAATTCAATGGTTAAAAGTTTACAGAACTTTAAAGGTTTTAACTGGGAAATAGGCAAGAAAACGGAAAAAAATGCAAAAGTGCTATACCTTATTGGACTTCCTAAAAACAAAGAGAATTAGAGAATGAAAAAAATAATATACTACGTTGCCAGTTCACTAGATGGCTATATTGCTGGAAAAGATGATGATATAAGCCAATTTATTTTACAAGGAAAAGGTGTAGAAAAATATCAAAAAGACCTACAAGTATTTCAAACCGTAATTATGGGTAGAAAAACCTATGAATTTGGTTATCAGTATGGCTTACAACCAGGCGAACCTGCTTACCCCAATATGGAGCATTATATTTTTTCGAACAATATGAAACTAGAAAATTGTTCAGAGCAAGTACATATCTTACCATTGTCTATGATTAAGATTAACGAAATCAAACAAACTTCTTCAACTGATATTTATCTCTGTGGCGGAGGCGAGTTTGCTAGTTGGTTACTAGAAAATGATTTGATTGATATGTTAATAATAAAACTCAATCCAGTTATACTAGGCGAAGGCACAAGACTTTTTGGCTCATCAAAAATTAACAAATCGTGGACACTAACCGAGAAAGAATCATTTGATGACGGAATGCTGATTTTGACCTATATAAAATGAGATTTAATTTATAAATAAAAAAATGCCAGTGCCTAACAACGCATATAGCTTATGGCGGGTGAACGGCTGCCAGCAAGGTTTTCGCTCCGTAGCCAGCTTTGGTTACGGGGGACAAGAAAGTGCTTCGAAACCGCCACAAGCCATATGCAGACCGTCAGACTGCGCAAAAACCTACCCTTTCTTAATAACTTTGTTGATTACCCTT
>CAKZLG010000133.1 GCA_937125035.1 uncultured Maribacter sp.
AGAAGTCTGGATACACGGCAAAGGGGAGGCGGAAATGGTGAATGGCAAATGTGTGCGCATCTTTGGCACCTTTCAGGATATAGATGAAAAGAAACGCGCAGCGCTTCAGAACCAAGAGATTGCGGAGCGGTTGAAAATTGCCACCAAGACCGCCAACATAGGCATTTGGGAATATCAGCTACTGGGTAACAAACTCCTGTGGGATGACAATATGCTTTCCCTTTACGGATTGCAGCCAAACGATTTTGACAATAATTTTGAAGCTTGGGAAAAGGTGGTGCACCCAGAAGATAGGGCCCGCTGTCAAATGGAACTTGAAAAAACCATAAAATACAAAACCGACTATCAAACTGAGTTTAGGATCGTGACCCCAACGGGCACTGTAAAACAGATCAAGGCCATAGCCAAATCCTTTAGGGACGAAACCGGCAAGACCATTAAACTCATTGGGGCCAACTGGGATGTGACAGATATGAAGTACACCCAGGAAAAATTGGCACAAAGCCTGTTGACCTTTACAGAGATCTTTGAAAAATCAGCCGTAGGCATGGCCTTGGTAAGCCCCAATAGAAAGTGGTTGAAAGTGAACAAGAGCCTCTGCCAGATTTTGGGGTATCCAGAGGAGGAACTGCTCAATTTAAGCATAGACGATGTCACCTACCAAGATGACCTGGAAAAATCAAAAAAGAATATCCATAAAGCAGTCCACGACCAATTGGACAACTATCAACAAGACAAGTGCTATGTACATAAAAATGGCCATTTGGTACATGCCATCATCAATGTCACCGTGGTCAGGAACGAGGCGGGCAGTGTTCAGCATTTTATTGGGCAGGTACTGGACATCACCTCAAAAATCAACGCAGAGCAAAGGCTAAATGAACTATTGCAAGTTACCAAGGCCCAAAACAAGAGCCTTTTGAATTTTGCCCATATTGTCTCGCACAATTTACGATCGCACACCAGCAACCTGTCCATGCTCAGCAAGTTCATGATGGAGGAAGAAGATCTTGAGGAACAAGGAAAATTGAACCAGATGTTCCTCAGTGCCACAGAACGTCTTTCGGAGACCATTTACCATCTCAATGAGGTGGTACGGGTCAAAACCATGGTCAAGGATAAGCTCACAAAGATAGACCTTAATACTATCATTAAGAACACAGAAGACAGTCTCAAAGGCATCCTTGTGGAGAACAATGTTAAAATATCCGTAAAAGTCCCCGAGGGAACATCCGTAATGGGCATACCGGCGTACATGGAAAGCATCTTACTCAATTTATATACCAATGCCATTAAATATGCCATGCCCCAAAGAAGGCCATATATAGAAATTTGGAGCAAGGAAAAGAAGGGACAGGTGCATATTTTTGTTAAGGACAATGGCTTGGGGATTGATCTAAAAAGACATGGAGAGCACATTTTTGGTATGTACAAGACTTTTCATAAACACAAAGACGCTAAAGGCATTGGGCTTTTTATCACCAAGAACCAGGTAGAGGCCATGATGGGTACCATAACAGTGCAGAGCGCGGTACACCAAGGAACGACCTTTGAAATTAAATTGAAAAATGGAAGATCATATGCAGGGGAAGATTAAAAATTGTTGGATCATAGATGATGACCCCATCTTCATTTATGGCACTAAACGCATCATGAAGGATGTCGAGTTTTCGGAGGCCGTTGCCGTGTACAACAACGGACAGGACGCTTTGGAAAAACTAAATGAACTCCTTTTGGTAAATGCTCCAATACCCGGGATCATTCTACTGGACCTCAACATGCCCATTATGACCGGATGGGAATTCCTTGACCATTTCATGGCCGCTGTCCCAGAAAGAAAAATACTGAACAATACCCAGATTTACGTGGTAAGCTCTTCAGTAGATCCCAGAGACCTTGAAAAGGTAAAGGAATATGGGGTGGTAAAGGGCTATATCTCCAAACCCATAACACCAAATGATCTAGAGGTCATTTTAGGTACGGTTCCGGTTACCTAAAGATATGGCCATGGGATTTTTGCCCTAAAAATGTGTTAATATGCTGCTAGAAATGATATTTTACGTATATAGTGTAAGCGGTATGCCCTTATTTCCCCCTAAATTTTGAAAATTACCAATTAATAGCAAATTTTAGGCCATTAACCTTTCTACAAAACCAATAGCGCCATTTTAAAATATGGGGGATTTCCAGAGTTGCTGTATTATTGATGACGATGATTTTTTTGCCTTCAATACCAAAAGATTGATGAAAAAAGTAGGGTTTTGCCAAAACATTCTACATTATGAAAATGGACAGGACGCCATTGATGGGTTCATTGGCCTCATGGTGGAAGATCTACCTCTGCCAGAAATTGTGTTATTGGACATCAACATGCCCAAAAAAAATGGCTGGGAGTTTCTAAAGGAGTTCAAAGAACTACCGGATACCAAGAGAAAGAACACCTCCGTATACCTTGTAAGTTCCTTTATAAGTCCCACGAACATTGCCAAGGCCAAAGAATACGAGGACATTGTGGAAGACTATATTGTAAAACCAATCTCTGAAGAGACCCTTACAGAACTCGCTTCTTCAAAAAAATGGGATTAGGTCATTCCCTGGCCCCAGGGGTGAAGTCTTCTGGTGCGTTCTGCGGTAGGTTGAGGGTGCCATTGCCCCCGCTGTCATTATAAATGGTCCATTCCAAGGCATTGAACAAGGGGTTGCCCGTCACCACCTCTAAATTCCTTACCGCCCTACCGTCTTCAAACTCATGATCGGTGCCGGTACCATCTTCCCCTATCCTCCCAAAAGCGTCTATGATCTCTCCAAAAGGATCTACGAGCACTAGATTATCATCACCGTTGGAATCTGCAGGGGAATTGGTGCCCACTGCCAGATTGGGTGCAAAACCATATACTGTAGTAAAGGCTTCCCCGTTTGGAGAGATGACAAAGGTGCCCTGTGCCGGGATGGTATTGCCGGTCAAATCCAAGCGCGAACTTATTTCCGTATTGTCATTGGTATACCGTATCAACTCCCAACCTGTTAGGGGTAGTGCTTCCTCTCCCGCATGGTACAGTTCCACAAAACGGGCATCGGCATTATTGTCCGGATCGGCCAATTCTGAAATGAACAGAGCATCGGAGGTGAACTCGGTAATGACCTCCTCACAACGCTCTCCGCTAAGGGCAAGATCCGCCAATCCCCTGATGGCTATGAAATAATCGTCATTTTCCCTGAGCAGTACCCCAACCATACTCCCACTGCCTTGGGGGAGTTCTAGGTTGAAAGAGTCAGAAAACCCGCTATTTACCATACCAATTTCTTGGTCATTACAATCTTGTAGGGTGATTACGGTCTCCTCCCGATCCACTGCGAAGTTGCCCCCCAGTCCTTCTTCGGCCACTTCCACGCGATCCAAGCGCACCAGTATGTTGGTCTGCCCCTTTTGCAGCTCGGCCAAATCAACGGACAAGGGCTCCATACGTTGGGCGTCCTCACAGGAAGTGAAAATATGGTCCGCGATAGCAGTCGCCGGCAACCGGCCCACGGTGGTGTTTCCAAAGGCATTGAACACACCGCCCAACTTCAGGATATCCTTTGATTTGCCCAAATACAGCCCCTTGGTCTTGATGAAAATGCGTTGGCCAACGGGAAAGAACAAATGGGAATCCCTTAGGTCCACTTCTATCTGAAAGCCTTCCGAGGGGGCTGTAGGGCTGTCTTGAAAATAAAGTACACTAAAGAAATTACCCTCTCGATCAGAGGAACTTACATACCCTTCTATGATCAACTCTTCTTGTATCTGTATAGTTTGGTCCACATACAGTCCTTTTACGTCTGCGTAGCTGGCATTTACCGGAGGGGCCTCAATACAGGGCGACTTGGGTGCGCTGAAATCCCTGTCCTTAACACAGGATTTCAAGAAGTACAATGCGACCATCAGCCCCAGTACTTTACCATAATATGCAAATGGTTTCATCTACGCTTTGTTTAAAAACTATAGGCCACGTTCAAAAAATAGGTGCGCCCATAGCCATACCAATACTTGGGGGCAAATGAGGGCGTTCCGCTCAGGTTGTCTTGCTGTAATTGACCAAAATTACCATTTCTGCTCTGCTCATAGCCCCCCGTTCTAAAGGACTGGTCAAACGCATTGTTGATGCTCAAAAACACCCCCACATACTTCCCCTTGCGCAGCCATGATTTACCGGCGGTAAAATTCAATAGATAAAAACGATCTAAGGGCGTTTGGCGCAGGAGTGCCTCCACATTCTCTTGAGTGGCCCCGGGAAAAGCGGCTCCGGTTTCCGGATCCAGTACAAAACTGGGGGTACGGGTTATGGTTGAAATATTGGCATGGTTATTTGACAGATAGTTGGTGGTCATGCCCACCCACCAATATTTAGGGTCACGGTATTCCACGCCCAAGGAATACGCCTGCTGTGGCCCTTGTGCCAACCTAAGGTCTTTTATTGCCGCCCTGCCCAGATCTTTGGAACCTGTAACGTCTATAAGATCTTCCTCTGCGCCAGCGGTATCGAAATTTATGGACACATTGGGGTCATTGGCATATAGGAACTTCCCCATAGCTGCTGCGGCACTGAGCTTAACGGTAGGAGATAGGGTATACTCCAGCCCCAATTCCAGGCCCATGTGCAGTTTATCCATCTGAGTGATTACCTCTTGCACAAAGTCAGAACCAACACCGGCATCCACAAAGAAAAAATTAACATCGGTCGTATTTTGGAAACGTGTGTAATAGCCCGTTAGCCTGCCCACCAAAGAGGGCATGCGAAGGTGGTAGTTGATATCAGCAGTGGTGATGGTCTCTGAAGCAATGTCGTTCACCAATTCGTTGGATTCCCTTGGATTGATGTACGTATTCTGTAACACTGGGGGGCGGCCCACCCTAGCGGCATTGGCCACGATCCAATGCCGGCCAGACCATCTATATCTCAATCCGGCCTTTACCCCTACGTCAGTAAAGGCCACAGGGTTGCCCATGCCCTTGGAACTTTCCAAGAATCGCTCGTTTTGATAAAATCCTTCGCGCTGGTATCGTGTGGCCAAAAACTGGGTTGCTAAAAACCCCTTCCATTGGTTACGGTCAAATTCCAGCTGTAAAAATCCGTCCCAGGTACGGGCATGAATAGCGTAGTTGTAATTGAAAACATCCCCTGCGGTTTTCTCTGGATCACTATCTATGTCATTGGCGGTATCGGAAAAAGGGTCTATATCCAGATGAAAAGCTGCCCCCATCAAGTCCACGATTTGCGCATAATTTCTGGACCTTAGGTTCTTATGCGAGAGACCAAAGGAAAATTGCCATGTTTCCCACGGGCGAAGGCTACCGTTTATATTGGCCGTAAATTGGGTGTCTGCCACAGCATCATCATAAAGTACATAGGCCGCTTTCCCCTCCATTTGCGGGCTATCATTAGCAGTGTAGATGGACTGCCAATTCAACTGTGGCCGGCTTAGAAAACCCTCTCTGGCCAAGTTCGCATTGATGAAGTTGGCCCCGATCGGACTGTTCACATAAAAGCTGGGCAGATAGCGGTAAAATGTGGGGTCCGGATTTGGGGCATTGTAATAGCCCAGTCTGCTCCTAGTATTGGTACCAGTCTGAAAGGCCATACCGGCTTGCAGGTCTACGTTCTTATCCGTATAAAAGTAATGCAGCAGTACCATGGGTTCTGAAATATTGCGCTCTCGCGAATTTCTTATTTCCCCATTTTGTTGCCCCCAATAGGGGTTGTACTTCTTTCCCACCAATTGAAACACCTCTTCGGTCAAAGCGGAAGACCTGCCGCGCCTGTTCTTGGCCCAAAGAGTGGAGAGCAATAGGGTGTTCTTACTGTTCCATTGGTATTCCACCGCCCCAAATAGGGAATGGGCGTCATACAAGGTGCCGTCTATATAGCCTTCTTGGGCCCATCTACGGGAGGCAGATACCATGTAGGCCAGGCCATTGGATAGAAGGCCCGAGTTATAGGTGGCCATGGCCCTGCCGGAATAGGTCCTGTTGGAGGCCGAAGTTGAAATACGGACCCCTTTCCGTAGGCCCGAAGGCCGAAGATCGATGTTGGTATTGCCCAAAATTCCGCCAAAGGTCTTTGAATTGGCTTCTAGGCCATGGGTATAGGATTGATTGCGAACCACGTCGTTCAACCCGCCCCAGTTGTTCCACTGTGGTCTACCATCCAAAAATTTGTTCATGGGAAGGCCATTGAGCATTACTTCTCCATTCTGGGAATCATAGCCACGCACCCTAAAGAACGCCTGTCCAAAATCAAACGCGGCCCTATTCAAAAAAACATCTCGTGTAGCCTGTAA
>CAKZLG010000134.1 GCA_937125035.1 uncultured Maribacter sp.
GAGGATGACCCCAGTCCCCAGTCCTTGGGAAAATCCAAATGGGTCACAACCTGTGCGCCCTCGCAATCCTTTAAAAATTGGGGGTTCAAGCCTTTGGCAGCTTGTAGAATCTGCAGTAGCCTATGGCCTGCAGCGCTATCCGATGCGTACAATACACTAAGGTCAACCAAGTCAAAAGACGCGGTGAGCCATGGGGTGTTTGTATCGGTCGTGCTCGTCCATTGCAGCTCCGCCGTTTTGGTGGGCCGTACGGATAGCGACTGCCCAAATTGGGTGGGTACGGCCAGGCCTTTGGCGCCATCTAAAATGGCGTATTCCCCGGTGAGCAGTAATTTACCGTGGCTGTAATAGTCGTTCGTCATTAGGCCTTGCGCAGTGTGTTGAGGGCGTCCACGGCACCACGGTGGGTCACGGTGTGGGTCTTGAAATATGCTGTCAATTGCTCTTTTTCACCTTCTGAGGCTCCCAATTGGTTCAAAATATTATAAAGATGCATTTTCATATGTCCTTTTTGAATACCGGTGGTCACCAAGGAGCTCAGGGCAGCAAAATTCTGGGCCAGTCCCGCCACGGCGACGATCTGCATCAACTCCTCGGCCGATGGATTTTGTAGGATGTCCAGATTGAGCTGTACCAGCGGGTGCAATTTGGTAAGTCCGCCCACCGTGCCCAAGGCCAATGGAACTTCAATCCAAAAAGAGAAGACATCCCCGTTGATCTGGGCATGGGTGAGGCTGCTGTAGGCCCCGTCCCTACAGGCATAGGCATGTACGCCGGCCTCCACCGCCCTAAAGTCATTGCCTGTGGCCAAAACCACGGCGTCTATCCCGTTCATGATGCCCTTATTGTGGGTCACGGCCCTGTAGGGTTCTATTTTGGCGATTTCCACGGCCCGCACCATTTTTTCAGCGAAGTGTTGCGGGGCCATCTCCTCAGAAAGGGTAAGTGCTGAAATGGGGCACTGTACTTCCGCCCGTACCAAACACTGTGGCACAAAGTTGGATAGGATGCTCATGACCACCTCCAATTGGGCTTCGGTCTTGGAAAATGCTGTATGTTGTTTGGCTTCGGAGGACAAGGTTTGGGCAAATTGTTCCAAACAGCTATTAATGAAATTGGCCCCCATGGCATCCTTGGTTTCAAAAGTGCAGTGCAATTGAAAATAGTGGTCCATTTTATGGGTAAGGTCCCGCAGGGCAATGTTCCGGATGCCGCCACCCCTTTTTGCCATGCTGGCGGTTATGTTTGCCGTATCCGAATGGAATTTGGGCATGATCTTTTCAATGAACCCGTGCAGCTTGGCCACATCCCCTTGATATAAAAAATGCACCTGTCCCACTTTTTCGGTGCCCAATACCTTTGCGGAAAACCCACCACGGTTCAGCCAAAATTTGGCCGCTTTGCTGGCAGCGGCCACCACCGAGCTCTCTTCAATGGCCATGGGTAGGGCATACATTTTTTGGTTGATCAAAAAATTGGGGGCAATGCCCAAGGGCAGGTAGTGGTTGGTGATGGTGTTCTCAATGAACTCGTCATGTAATCTTTGTACCTTTTCGTCTGAATTCCAGTACATTTCCAAGATTTTGGCGGCCTGTTGCGGATTTGTGGTAAAATTCTTGGTGACCCAAGCTATTTTTTCCGCTTTGCTAAGTTTGGAGAAACCACTGATGGGGGTTGTCATACACCTTTATTATTAGGCCCGTAGGGGGATGTCATCATTAACTGAAGGGTAAAGATAAACATATTGTGTGCTATTGCCCAAGCAGGGCCCGCGCGCATGTAATTTGGCTTCTTTTTGGTCCCGTAACAAGGTTTTTTACAGAAATAGTGGTAAACTTGAAAATTGTTACAAAACCTTTGAATTTATGGGAAAATTGCACGTGGCCTTGGGGTATTGTCTTTTGTTCATGATCGTATTGACGGCCCAGAAAAAGCAGGTGTCCATTGAAGATATCTACAATGGCACCTTTAGTACGGTTGGGTTGGAGGAATTGCACTCCCTTAAGAACGGGAAACAGTACACCGTACTCCATACGGACAGCCAACGAGGGCTCAGCAGCATAGAGGTCTATGACTATGCCACCCAAGAAAAAGTGGGCACCATGCTCTCGTCGTTGGAGGTGGA
>CAKZLG010000135.1 GCA_937125035.1 uncultured Maribacter sp.
AATCCAAATGGAATGATGAGCGCATGTTGACCTTAGAGGGGGAAGCGTTTTTCAAGGTGGCAAAGGGCAGAAAATTCACCGTGGAGACCTCAGCGGGATCGGTCTCCGTGTTGGGGACCCAGTTCAATGTATCCCAGCGTGGTGATTTTTTCGGTGTTTCTTGTTATGAGGGTCTTGTACGGGTAAATTTCAATGGCAGGGAAATGGAACTGGCCGCGGGAGAGGGCTTGGTATCCTATAATGGTGAGGTCTTTACGGCAGCCGTTCCCAAAAACGGCAACCCTTCTTGGATGAACAACGAAAGTTCCTTTAAGAGCATCCCCCTTAAATATGTACTCGCGGAATTTGAAAGACAGCACAACCTTACCGTTACACATCAAAATTTGGATACGGACCAACTTTTCACCGGATCGTTCAGCAATAGCAATACGGAGCTGGCCCTAAAAAGTATCACGGTACCCTTACAGATAACCTATACCTTAGAGGATAACAAAGTGCTGTTTTATGGGGAAAATACGCCTTAGGCTCATTGTATTTTTCATTACATCCTTTACAATGCTGTGCACCGGCCTACCCTGCTCAGCCCAAAATACCCCACCCAAATCCGTTGATATCATTTCCGTATTGAGTGAACTTGAACTTCGCTTCAATGTTAAATTCTCTTTTGCGGATGAAGACTTACAGGATGTGCAATTGCGCTTGCCCCAAGCAGAGGACCTCACGGTCATTTTTGAACACATCAAAGAACAAACGCTCTTCAACATTGAGAAATTGAGCGACCGTTATTATTCCATCGTAAAGCGGAAAACGGTGAACGTATGCGCCCTTGTCTTGGATAATTTTGAAAACAATACCATTCCCGGCGCTACCGTAAAGATCTTGGGCACGGGGACAGCCACGATCACCGATGCCTCAGGAAGCTTTTCCCTGACCAATGTGCCTACGGATGCCCTGTTTGAAATAAAGCATCTGGGTTTCAAAACCCTGTTCGTCCGGGCCGAGGAACTGGCCAAAAAGCCCTGCAAGGCCCTACCCATGGCCTTGGCCTATCAAGAACTGCCCGAAGTGGTGGTGTATAAGTTCCTTACCACAGGGATCAGTAAACTTAAGGATGGCCGCATTGAGCTGGTAACGGACAAATTCGGTATTCTCCCGGGTCTGATCGAACCAGATGTGCTACAATCCGTACAGGCATTGCCCGGGGTAAAGAGTGTGGATGAAACGGTATCTGACCTCAACATACGCGGCGGCACCAATGATCAGAACCTGTTGCTTTGGGATGGTATAAAAATGTACCAGTCCGGCCATTTTTTTGGGCTCATATCCGCATTCAACCCATTTCTTACCGAGCGCATTACCCTTACTAAAAATGGCACGCCGGCCCATCATGGCGATGGTATTAGCGGCACCATAGACATGCGTACCAAAGATAATGTGGGGGACGGGTTTTTTGGGGGTGCAGGCATCAATTTGATCAGTGGCGATGTATTTGGCCAAGTGCCCTTGGCCGAGAATCTCTCTTTGCAATTCTCAGGAAGACGATCGCATACTGATTTCCTGAACACCCCCACTTATAGTACCTTTTCGGAGAAGGCCTTTCAAGATACGGCCATAGAGGCCAGCAGCGATTTTTATTTTTATGATTTCTCCGGAAAGCTGCTCTATGACATCCACCCGGACCACAAACTCCGCTTTAGTCTGATCAACATGACCAACACGCTCAGCTATACCGAGACAGAGGAGGGCAGCAACGAAACCAATCTCAGCGACCTGGACCAGACCAATCTATCTTTTGGCGGCACCGTGGAAAGTAGGTGGAGCGACTCCTTCTCCACATCCTTCTTGGCCTACTATACCAACTATAGACTCAATGCCCTAACCAATACCAATGGTATACAGGAACTTTCACAAGACAATCGGGTATTGGAAACAAGTGCCAAATTGAACACCTCTTTCAGGGCAAGCCCCGATCTTGTCTGGATGAACGGCTATCAATTTACGGAGACGGGCATAGCGAACATCACCCAGGTAAGCCAACCCCTTTTTGAGAGTTTTATAAAAGGAGTGGTCCGTACCCATGCCCTCTATTCCGAACTGGACTATACTTCCCCCAGCGGTACATTTTTTGCACGTATTGGCGCACGGGCCAATTATTATGAAAACGTGGACACGTTTCAGGAAGTACGTATAGAACCCCGCATCAATCTAAGTTATAAGCTGGCGCCCTACCTAAAAACGGAAATTTTGGGGGAATATAAAAGTCAGGCCACCAACCAGATCATTGATCTGGAGCAAAATTTTTTGGGGATAGAAAAAAGGAGATGGATACTGGCCAATGGCGCGGATCTACCCATAACCAAGAGCAGGCAAGCATCCATAGGCATCAATTACGATAAAAATAAGTTTTATGCGGGGCTGGAAGCTTTTCATAAAGAAGTAACGGGGATCAACGTGAACACCCAAGGTTTCCAGAACCAAAATCAATTTAGTTTCCAGAACCAAAATCAATTTAATGGTGAAGTGGGCCAATATGCCATCAATGGCGTGGAGTTACTGCTGAACAAAAAAAGCAACAGCTATAGTGCGTGGTTGAGCTATACCTATAATGTGAACACCTATACCTTTCCTACTTTGGCTCCTCCATCTTTTCCCAACAATCTGGATCTTAGACATGTGGTGAACCTGGCGGGCAATTATAACCACGGACCATTTAAATTTGGCATTGGCCTCAATTATAGATCCGGGAGACCCTTTACCCGGCCCACGGAAACCGATCCCGTAAACATCACTGTGGTTCCCAACGAAATCAACTATCAAGAGCTGAACAAGACCAGGCTCCCTGAATATCTTAGGGCAGATGCCTCTGCGCTGTACGATTTTGAATTGGGCAAGGGCGTAAAGGGCATGTTTGGGTTATCCATCCTTAATTTTACCAATAGAAAAAACCTACTGAACACGTTTTTCCGCCTCAATGAAGCCAATGAAGTGGAGACCGTTCAGCGCTTCTCACTTGGCGCCACCCCTAATGCAAGTTTTAGGATATGGTTCTAATGCTTTTCCAGTTGGGACATAACAATGACGTGGGGAAAGGTAATGGCCGCCAGAAAATAGATTAAGATGGTCGTTAAAAATTCCGTGTTCTTTCTAAAGATGAAGAACAATCCAAAAAGACCCAGTAAAGAAACACCCCAATAGAGCCATGAGGATTTCAAATAACGCAGCAGCCCCTGCCTGTCTGCCTTGCCATACAGATAGATGATTTGATCCCGTAAAGAAGGCAGGCTATGCCATAGAATGAAATAGATGGCGAAACCCCACATAAGATCGGCCGTGTTGAAAAGCACATACAGTACAGCAAAATAGAAGAGCTCCCTATAAATGGGAAAACGCAACCAGCCCTTATACCAACTAATGCCCATAAAACTGATCAAGGAAAGGGCAATGATCACCAGCGCATACCCAAAGAAGGTTTCCGTAAGTTCAAAAGTGGTAACATCCTTAATAATAGGAACTACATTGTTTACATTATAATAAAATATCATAAACAAAATAGTTAAGCCATACAACAGGTATACTGTTCCAACAAAAAGGGACGGTCGCTGCAAGTACGACTTTAAATGCTGTTCCCCAAAATGATAACCGCTTATAAAAATGAACAGGAACAAGGCCAAGGGGGCATAAATGGCGAACACCGCCAGTATGCCCAATACCGTTGCTACATAATAGATCAATACCTTTAATTTATTGATTCTTATACCACTATCAGCAGCAGCCGAACGTATGATACCTATATCATTTGCCCCATGCAGTACCCCAACCGTTAAAATGAGGATATAGGCCATGGTCACCTGCATGGCCCCATTGAACAGAGTGGAAAGCCATAGACAAAAAAACGTGCCTACCAGGGCTATATTTCGCATATCTTCAGTTGATACAATTATTGTTTAAAGATATAATAAAAATAATGAACAAATATTAGTATATATTGTTTAATTTTTTTTACTTTTAGCTAAACAATTTAAAACTCCATAATATGAAAGCTTTATCCTTTATGTTGCCCTTATGGGCAGACGTTTCAAAAATGATGACCAATGATTATGTTGGCTTCACATTTTTTGTAGGCTGTATGGCCATGATGGCCGCCTCTGCCTTCTTCTTTTTATCCATGAACGATTTTGATCGTAAATGGAAGACTTCTATTTTGGTTTCCGGTATCATCACATTCATCGCTGCTGTGCACTATTGGTACATGCGCGATTATTGGGCGGTAGTGGGAGAGTCCCCCACCTTTTTCCGCTATGTGGACTGGGTCCTTACCGTGCCATTGATGTGCGTTGAGTTCTACCTTATCCTAAAGGTTGCCGGAGCAAAGAAATCCTTGATGTGGAAACTCATTGCCGCGTCTGTGATCATGCTGGTCACAGGATACTTTGGCGAGGCTGTTTACAATACAGGTGGTGGACCTGCTTTCTGGGGCCTACTTTCCGGTATAGCTTATTTCTATATTGTCTACGAAATTTGGTTTGGTTCCGCCAAAAAATTGGCAGAGCAGGCCGGTGGCGCCGTTCTTACCGCCCACAAGACCTTGTGCTGGTTCGTATTGGTAGGATGGGCCATCTATCCTTTGGGCTACATGGCCGGTACTCCAGGTTGGTATGATGGTTTGGGCGATTTGGGCCTTAACATGGACGTTATTTACAATATTGGCGATGCCATCAATAAAATAGGATTTGGCCTTGTGGTGTACAGTGCGGCGGTAGCCTCACGCAGCAACGCTTAAATGCTATTCATTTTAGTTGGTTAATGGAGCATTGGTCTTAGGCCAATGCTCTTTTTTTTTACATTCTTACGGGTACTTGGATGCCCAAAAGTCCAAACCCGAGCTTAATGACCTCCCCTACCTTTTTGGAAAGGGCCACACGAAATTGGCGCTTGGTCTCGTCAACTTCTCCCAAAATACTCACTTGTTGATAGAAGGAATTGAATTCCTTTACCAACTCATAAATGTAATTGGCCACTAATGCCGGACTGTAATTCGTCGCTGCGGCCTGTATGGTTTCTGGAAAAAGCTGTAGTTGCTTCAATAGTTCTTTTTCCTTGGCATGTAGCTGTTCCACTTCCACCATTGCCGTATGGTCAATCCCCATTTCATCGGCCTTTCGTAAAATAGATTGGATCCGCGCATAGGTATATTGGATGAAGGGGCCTGTATTTCCCTGAAAATCCACAGATTCCTCTGGGTTGAATAAAATCCGTTTTTTTGGATCTACCTTTAAAATATAATATTTCAGGGCACCAAGGCCTATCATTTGGTAGAGTTCCTGCTTTTCTTCCAAGGTGTATTCTTCCAATTTCCCCAGTTCTTCGGAGATTTCGGCTGCTGTACGGGTCATTTCCGCCATAAGGTCGTCCGCGTCCACCACGGTTCCTTCCCTACTCTTCATCTTTCCACTGGGCAGGTCCACCATGCCATAACTTAAGTGGTACAAGCGTTCCGCCCAAGAAAAGCCGAGTTTCTTTAAGATAAGGAACAACACTTTAAAATGATAGTCCTGTTCGTTACCTACCGTGTAGACCATACCATTTATATCCGGATGGTCTTTTACACGCTGTATGGCCGTGCCAATGTCCTGGGTCATATATACGGCCGTACCGTCTGATCGCAGCACTATTTTTTCATCCAGGCCCTCCTCTGTTAGATCACACCAGACAGACCCATCCTCCTTTTTGAAGAACACCTCTTTTTCCAGTCCTTCACGCACAAATTCCTTTCCCAAAAGATAGGTATCACTCTCATAATACAACGTATCAAAATCTACACCCAAGTTCTTATAGGTCAATTCAAAACCTTCATAGACCCACCCGTTCATTTTCTTCCAGAGGTCCACCACTTCCGTATCGCCGGCCTCCCAACGCTGTAGCATTTGTTGGGCCTCTTGTAGGATGGGGGCCTCTTTTTCCGCAAGGTTCCCATCCATACCTTTAGCGGTCATTTCCGCCACCTCTTCCTTGTACGCCTTATCAAAGGCCACATAATAGTTCCCCACCAATTTATCGCCCTTGAGTCCGGTGCTTTGTGGTGTCTCCCCATTGCCAAATCGTTGCCAGGCCAACATGCTTTTACAAATATGGATGCCGCGATCGTTGATGATCTGGGTCTTGTACACTTTCTTACCGGCCGCTTTCAGGATTTCGGCCACGGAATACCCTAAGAGGTTGTTGCGTATGTGCCCCAAGTGCAACGGTTTGTTTGTATTGGGTGAGGAATATTCCACCATAATGGCTTCTGGACCTTGCGGTACCCATCCATACTGAGCTTCGGATTTTACGGTATTGAAAAAACGGAGGTAGAAGGCATCGGATATCACAAGGTTCAAAAATCCCTTCACTACATTATAATCCGTCACTTGGTCCACTTCCTCCTTTAGAAACGCACCGATCCGCTCCCCAATTTGCACCGGATTTCCCTTGACAAAGCGCAGCATGGGGAAGACCACCACCGTGACGTCCCCTTCAAAATCCTTGCGTGTAGGTTGAAATTCCACCGCAGGCAGTTCCACCTCATACTCTTTTAAGACCACTTCCTGTATTTTTTGCTGCAATATGTGCTGTAAATCCATCCTAATAGCCGATTAAGGCTGCAAAACTAATCAATTTTTGTCCTTTGCGTCCAATTGACTGGGTATTCCATTGCCTTTTGAGTAACTTTAAAAGAAAAAAGAGAAGCGGTTGCCATATTCCAAGAGGGCCACGTTGCAGATTACCTTTTGTAATTTTCATAAGAGCCACATACACCGCATACGGGCAACGTTGCTGAAAAGAAAATCCATACATCATGCTTTTAAACGTCTCTTATAAAAATCCCAAGCTTACACAGCGCATAGATACAGAGGTGGGTAAGCCCTTCCCACTAAAGGAAAGATGGGCCCTTGGCGGCATAGGGTCCCCAAAATTGGTCATTACTGAAACCAGTTTGGAAATAAGGAACCTCCTGATCTTGGATAATAACCGGGATACCTGTAATGTGGAAATGCGGCCCAAGGGCATTATTGTTCGCTTCCGGTCGCTATTGGAAACCTATGCCCTGATCATTCCCTATTATAAACTCACTATCTATAAAGGGGACTTGGCCATTTATTCCATATACAGGGACAACCATTTTATAAAAGTCATGGCAGATACCAAGGCGGTCCAAAAGTTTTTCAAGAAATTATTGAATCATAAGGCGAACAATGCCCCTACTTCCATAGAGGACCTTTAAAGACATTAAAACTTTCGGCTAACATGAAAATACTCCTTACCGGTGCCAACGGTTACATAGGCATGCGATTACTGCCGCAACTGCTCAGCGCCGGCCATGAGGTCATTTGCGCCGTAAGGGATGCGGACCGACTTTCCATTGATACCGAAACCCGGGCCAGAGTGAGCGTGGTGGAAATTGATTTTCTCAAGGAAGTACCCTTGCATAAAATTCCCAAGGACATTGCGGCCGCCTACTTTCTGATCCATTCCATGAGCTCGTCCACCAAGGATTTTGACGAAATGGAGGCCACTACCGCAAAAAATTTCAACATCGCACTCAAAGAGACGGCCGTAAAACAGGTGATTTATTTGAGCGGCATTGTCAATGAAGAAAATCTTTCAAAACACCTAAGATCGCGCAAGAATGTGGAAGACATACTGTACGAGGGGCCTTTCAGCTTAACCGTATTACGAGCAGGAATCATTGTGGGGTCTGGCAGTTCGTCATTTGAGATCATTAGGGACCTCTGTGAAAAACTCCCTTTCATGATCACGCCCAAGTGGGTCTTGACAAGAACCCAGCCCATTGCCATCAGAGACGTGATCCATTTCCTGACCGCAGTGCTGGGCAATGAAAAGACCTATGACGATTCTTTTGATATTGCCGGGCCGGATGTGCTTACGTATAAGGAAATGCTGCACCAATATGCCCAAGAGAGAGGCTTTAAAAATTGGATTGTTACCGTCCCCGTCATGACCCCCAAACTCTCCTCCTATTGGCTCTACTTTGTCACCTCTACCTCTTACAAACTGGCCCTTAACTTGGTGGATAGCATGAAGGTAGAGGTGATTGCCAAAGATAGGCGGTTGGAGGAACTGTTGCATTTAAAACCCCATACCTACCGGGAAGCCATTGATATGGCCTTTAAAAAAATTGAGCAAAATCTTGTGGTGAGCAGTTGGAAGGACAGCATGGTGAGCGGAAGGTTCAATAAAAATTTGGAAAAATACATTCAGGTACCCAAATACGGCGTGCTGTGCGACGTTCAAAAAATGAGCGTACACGATGCCGATAAGGTCTTAAAAAGAATTTGGAGCATAGGCGGCGCCAATGGCTGGTACTATGGCAATTGGCTATGGAAAATAAGGGGTTTTCTGGACAAACTCATTGGCGGGGTGGGCCTTCGCAGGGGCAGGACCCATCCGGACAAACTATTTCCAGGAGATGCGCTGGATTTTTGGAGGGTGCTCTTGGCCGATAAAAAAGGGAAGCGATTACTTTTGTTCGCAGAAATGAAATTACCGGGAGAGGCATGGTTGGAGTTTAAGATAGACCGTGACAATGTGTTGCACCAAACCGCAACCTTTAGGCCCAGGGGTCTCAAAGGAAGATTGTACTGGTACACCATAGTTCCGTTGCATTATTTTATTTTTGGGGGCATGATACGGAACATTGTCAAAGGAAAATAACGTTAAAAACAATTATAGACTGCATATATGGAAAGCCCAAGCGAAATCAGGGAGTCTCATCGTACTTTTTTCAAGACCAACGCAAGCAAGGAACTGTCCTTTCGAAAAAAATACTTGAAAGCGCTACGGGACAAAATCGTGGAAAAAGAGGATGATCTATGCCATGCCCTATACCAAGATTTCAAAAAGCCCACCTTTGAAGCCCTGGCCTCTGAAACCCAATTTGTGCTTTCTGAACTGAACCACATCATAAAACATTTGGACTATTGGGCGCAAACGCAACGTGTTTCCGGGTCTTGGGCCAATTTTCCGTCACGAGACTATGTGCAATATGAACCCTACGGCAACGTATTGGTCATTGCCCCATGGAACTACCCCATACAATTGGCCCTTTCCCCCTTGATCGGGGCTTTGGCGGCAGGCAATACCGTAGTCATAAAACCATCTGAACTTACGCCACATGCTGCCCGCATTATTTCGGAAATAATCGCGGATGTCTTTCCGGAAGACTATGTGACCGTGGTGGAAGGCGGCGTTGAAACTTCGCAAGCACTACTCAAAGAACCGTGGGACTACATTTTCTTTACCGGAAGTACACGGGTGGGGCAAATAGTGTACGAGGCGGCGGCCAAGCACCTGACCCCCGTTACTTTGGAATTGGGCGGTAAAAGTCCGTGCATCGTTGATGCCAGCGCCAATATTAAGATCGCCGCCAAAAGAATTGCTTGGGGCAAGTTCCTCAATGCAGGACAGACCTGCATAGCCCCGGACTATGTTTTGGTGCACGAAGCCGTTAAGGAGCAATTGGTCCATGCCCTAAAGGGAGCCATAACCACCTTTTATGGTAGTGAACCAAACCAAACGGATTATGCCCGTATGGTGTCTGATGACCATTTTGAGAGGGTCAAGGGGTATTTGGAAGGACAGACCCTTTTGTCCGGTGGCACCTGTATTACCTCAGAACGCTACATAGCACCCACCTTACTGGATGATCCTTCTTTGGACAGTAAGGTTATGCAAGATGAGGTTTTTGGGCCCGTACTACCTATCATTGGCTATACGGACGTCTCGGAAATCAAAAAGCACATAGATCATTTCAGCAAACCCTTGGCCCTGTACGTGTTTTCTGAAAACCGAAAATTCCAAAAATGGGTGCAAAAAAACTTCTCGTTTGGTGGCGGGGCCATCAACGATACCGTGATCCACATCACCAACAAAAAACTGCCGTTTGGCGGGGTAGGTGCCTCGGGCATCAATGGCTACCATGGCAAGAATTCCTTTTTAACGTTCTCCCATAAAAAAAGCATGGTAAAAAGAGGAACGTGGCTAGATATCCCCATGCGCTACCCACCCTATGAACTGCCCTTGAAATGGGCCAAAAAGATAAAGCACCTCTTCTGAACCTCAGCACTATGGCAAAGATGGAACTAGGCCCGTGGCAAAAAAACTTCGGCCATCATGCAGCGGGCGCTACCACCACCGCAGGTCTCTATGGTCTCTAAAGAACTGTGAAGAATGGCACAGTGCTTAGTGATTGCGGCCAGTTGATCTTCCTTAAGACAATGATAGGCCGCCGAGCTCATTACCATATACCTCGTTTCATTGGTACCGATCACCTGCAACATATTCCCTGCGAAATGATGCATTTGTTCTTCGGTTATGGTGATGATTTCCTTCCCGTCTTTACGTAAGTGGTCCAAAACGTTCTTCCGTTCTTTTTTATCATCTATGCTATCCACACAAATGATGGCAAAATGCTCTGCCATGGCCATCATCACATTTGTATGATATATGGGCAAACGCTTGCCATCTACGGTCTGGTTGGCGGTAAAAAGTACCGGAAAACAATCAAAGTCTTCACAGAACTCAATGAAAAGTTCCTCATGCGCACGTTCAGATAGGGCGCAATACGCCTTTTGGTGCACCCGATCTTTCAATATGCTCCCGGTACCTTCCAAAAACACACCATGCTCCTCAGCGGCGGTATAATCCATAACATGGTTTATTTTAAAGCCCTGCTCCTCCAGCACATCCAAAATATCCTCACGGCGCTCCCTTCTCCGGTTCTCGGCAAACATGGGGTACATTGCCACGGTACCGCTATCGTGGAAGGAGATCCAATTGTTGGGGAAAATGGAATCTGGTGTATCGTTGCCCTTATCCTGTATCACAATGACCTGAACGCCATGGGCACGAAGCACCTCCACGAAATCATCGAATTCCTGTTGGGCCCTCTGGTTGATGATAGTTTCATTGACATCCAAATCTTCTTGAAAGTAATTGTTAACGGCCGTTTGCTCATTCATTCTAAAGGCAACGGGCCTTATCATCAAAATTGTATTGGTAATTTGTTTTCTTTCCATATTAATCTCGTACTAAAGGAAGCGTGCTACATCTCAATAATCCTTCTTGTTTTGCAATTTCCGCATAGGGTATTTCCTCTACGTTGAATCCTTGTTGCCGCAACCACGTATTAAGCCGTGTGAATGACCTTTCAGAGACCACGATATCTGGTGAAATGGAAAATACATTGCTGTACATTTGGTACATTTCATCTGCGTTGATCTCAAAAATATGGTCCGCTCCAAAAAAATTGACCAGCCACTGGTATTCTTCCTCCACCAAAAACCCATTTTTGTGCAAAATGGCCTTTCCCTTGCCCAAGGGTTGGAAACAACAATCTAGATGAAGTGCGTTTTCCTTGGCGTTGGTGTTGGACTTTCTCAATTCAAAGGATTTCACTTTCTTATGGGGAAACTGTTCCCGTAAGTAAGCAACGGCCTCTTTATTGGTACGGGCGGTTATGTAACTTTTATAGTCGGCCCCGGTATAGGTGCCCACAAAGATATAATCGTTCCATGGCATAACATCCCCACCTTCTACATGTACGGGCTCAGGGGGGCGTAAGATGTGGTCCTCATCTATCTTGTCCAGCACGTGAAGAATGGCCTCCACTTCCTTTTCCCTTTCGGGTAGGATATTGGCTATGACCAGCTTGTTTTCTATGACAAAAGCAATATCCCTAGAGAAGATCTGGTTGCAGTCCTGCAATACCTCTGGCCGAATGACATCTACCCCGTGCTTTTGGAACACCTTGGCAAAGGCATCCATCTCCACTATCATATCGGCCTCCTTGGGGTAGGTGCCAGCTAGGATATGCTCAAGTGATTTGGGATCATAGGCCTCCTCTGGCCGCGGCACTGGTCCGCTGCTTTTTGCGGTGCCCAGGACCACTGTTCTCAAACGGGATATTTCATCATTGATATTTAATCGTAGCATCTGTCGTTCTTTTTTAATTCCGTGTTATGGGGTCAAAAAAAAAGCCCTTTTATAAAATAAAAGAGCTTTATTGTTTTTATAAGGTAGCAATCTACCTCTTGTCAACTTCAACAAAAGATCTATGGTTCTCTCCTATATATACTTGTCTTGGCCTTCCTATGGGCTCTCCCCTTAGGCGCATTTCCCTCCATTGGGCGATCCAACCCGGCAATCTTCCCAAAGCGAACATTACGGTGAACATCTCTGTGGGAATGCCCAGCGCCCTATAGATGATCCCCGAGTAGAAATCAACATTGGGATAGAGTTTACGGTCTACGAAATAAGCATCTTCCAAAGCTTCTTTTTCCAACCCTTTGGCAATATCCAGAATAGGGTCATCAATACCCAGATCGCCCAATACCTCATCAGCAGAACGCTTGATGATTTTGGCACGTGGATCAAAATTCTTGTATACCCTGTGCCCAAAGCCCATTAGTCTGAATGGATCACTCTTGTCCTTGGCCTTGGCCATGTATTTCTTTGTGTCACCACCGTCGGCCTCTATGGCCTCCAGCATTTCAAGTACCGCCTGGTTGGCACCTCCGTGAAGAGGACCCCAAAGGGCCGAAATCCCAGCGGACAATGAAGCGAACAGACCCGCGTGTGACGACCCTACCATGCGTACGGTTGAGGTGGAACAGTTCTGTTCATGATCGGCGTGCAGGATCAACAATTTATCCAAGGCATCAATGACCACTTTATTTCTTTTATATTCTTGGTTGGGTTTTTTGAACATCATTTTATGGATGTTCTCCACATAGCCCAAGGTATCATCGCCGTAATCCAAAGGAAGGCCCTTCTTCTTGCGGAGGGTCCACGCCACCAATACGGGAAATTTGGCCAATATCCTAACGATGGAATTGTACATGGCCTGTTCCGAGCTGACATCTACCGAGGAGGGGTTAAAAGCGATAAGGGCACTTGTCAATGAGGAAAGCACACCCATGGGATGGGCGGATTTTGGAAAACCATCCAATATTTTCTTCATTTCCTCATCCACTTGTGACTCTTCCTTGATGTCATTGTGAAACTTGGTAAGTTGCTCCTTATTGGGCAGCTCCCCAAAAATGAGCAAATAGGCCACTTCCAAAAAATCGGCTTTTTCGGCCAATTCCTCTATGGAGTAGCCCCTATATCTCAAAATGCCCTTTTCCCCGTCCAGAAACGTAATGGCACTTTCACAAGAGCCCGTATTTTTAAAACCTGGATCAATGGTGATCATGCCACCTGTGGCTGAACGTAAGGTTTTTATGTCTATGGCCATTTCCTCTTCCGTTCCCATAATTACGGGAAACTCATATTTTTGACCATTGAATTCTAAAGTAGCTTTATCTGACATTTATATAAATTACTGGTTGTTTCTATAGGGGTAAATTTAGCAAAAAGCACTTGTTTTAACAATTAAACCCCCGTCTTTAAATAATTATTAACAGGGAGGCGGAACAGAGGTATCCCTTGGGATTTCAATTTAAAAGATAGAGCTGTGCGTAGTAGGCATCGACCGATTTTTCCCAAGTAAAGCGCTTCCTTTTTGCATTGCCCTTTATCTTTTTCCATAAGGGTTGATCATGCTCCCAAATATCCAAGGCAACCGCAAGGACCTTCACCATATTCTCCATCTTCTCATCATAGGTCTCCCCATCAAAAGCAAAGCCCGTCTTAAGATGGTCCACTGTATCCTTTAGGCCTCCAGTGTGGTGCACCAAACAGGGGTTTCCGTTGCGCATGGCCAACATTTGGCTTATACCACAGGGTTCGAACAAACTGGGCATACAATAGAGATCCGTTTCCAAGTAAATGGAATCTATGAGATCTTCTGATTGACCGTTGGTGAAAATAAAGTTCTTATGTTCGTAGCTTAGGTTTCTAAAATGCTCTTCGTAGCCAGGGTCTCCGGTACCCAATAGCATGAAGATACCATCCACTTTTTCCAACATCTTCAAAATTTCCACGAACTTCTCCGGAGACCTCATGAAAAAATAAAATTTCTGTTCCGTTAACCTGGCCACGCTAGATACGATGAACTTGGGCTTGTTGCCCACATACTGCATGATTTTTTCCCCGGTATGGGCCAGAAAGTCGGCCTTGTATTTCTTGGATTCATCCTGCAGCCAATGAAATATGGCCTTGACCGTATTGCGGTAAAGAAAGCCCTTGGCCGCCTGTCTTACATTACCATAGTTGGAGGCATTCAAAATACCGTACAACCTCCCTTCGTTGTCCGCTTTCTGCAAATCCTTCTCAAGCCCCTCACCCCCAATGAACTCAGGCGGCCTACTGGGCTTCATGATATCTTCTTTATAGGATGGTGATACGGTATGTACCGCATCTGCCAAACGGATGCCCACGGCCATAAGGTTGATACAGTCCGGATAACGCGGATCGCAAAGAGCCTCATGGTCCAATACCACCTCCGGAAACCAATTGTTCAAGGAGGCATAGTTGTTATAAAACGGGCGTATGCCCTGTATGGCCAAGTTATGGATACTGTAGACAAAACGTATCTTCTTCAGCTCCTTGTAGCGCGAATGGTAGGTCTTTAGGAAAAGCACGGTACTGGAGTGCCAGTCGTGCATGTGCACAATGTTCAGGGTGCCAAAGGCATTGGTTCTTATGGCCTCTGCCACCGCCGTACAAAAGATGAAATATTTAATGGCATCCGTAAAAAAAGGTTCCTCCGGATCATCATGATAGATATGGGCAATACCGCCCGGTTCTATTTCTGGATGGTGTATGACGTAGTGCGTTATGTGGTCATTTTCCTTTTTGCCGGGCACTTGGTACAATTCTGCCCTGTAGGTCGTTCCCCGTAGCGGAAATTCCAAATGCGATAGAAAGGTGCCATTATGGTGCAGCCTTGAATAGGACGGAACCACTACATGGGCATGGTCACCGCGCTTGGCAATTTCACGGGGCACATCACGAACCACATCCCCCATACCCCCTGCCTTACAGTTTGGGATGGCATCATTCTCTGCGGAAACGAAAAGAAAATTGTTCATAAATGATAGGGTTTAGACTCCTGATACCTCTTTAAGATAGACAACTTTTTGTTCTGGTCAAAAAAAAAGCCTTTCAATATTGAAAGGCTTTTTTTGGTTCTGGATTTACGATTTTACCTTAAAAGCCTTCTCTTTTGGGTAGTAGGCCACTTCCCCCAGCTCTTCCTCTATTCTGAGTAATTGGTTGTACTTGGCCATACGGTCCGATCGGGAGGCCGAACCTGTCTTTATCTGTCCCGTATTGAGTGCCACGGCAAGATCGGCAATGGTGTTGTCCTCTGTCTCACCCGATCGGTGGGACATTACTGAGGTGTAGCCCGCATTCTTCGCCATGTTCACCGCCGCAATAGTCTCGGTCAACGTACCTATTTGGTTCACTTTTATCAATATGGAATTTGCAATGCCCTTTTCAATACCCGTTGAGAGTCGCTCCACATTGGTTACAAAGAGGTCATCACCCACCAACTGCACCTTGTCTCCAATTTTATCGGTCAATGCTTTCCAACCATCCCAATCATTTTCATCCATACCATCCTCAATGGAGATGATGGGATATTTATTGGCAAGTTCCGCCAAGTATTGGGCTTGCTCCTCAGAGGTACGTACCACACCGGTATCGCCTTCAAACTTGGTATAGTCATATTTGCCATCCACATAAAATTCAGCAGCGGCACAATCCAAAGCGATCATAACATCATCACCCAAGGCATACCCTGCCTTAGACACTGCCTTGGCAATCGTATCCAAAGCATCTTCAGTACCTCCGGCGAGGTTGGGAGCAAAACCCCCTTCATCTCCCACAGCAGTGCTGAGACCACGGTCATGGAGCACTTTTTTGAGGTTATGGAATATTTCGGTGCCCATTTGCATGGCATGGCTGAAATTTTTGGCCTTTACGGGCATGACCATGAACTCTTGAAAGGCAATGGGAGCATCTGAGTGCGATCCGCCATTAATGATGTTCATCATGGGTACGGGCAGGGTGTTGGCACTAACACCGCCCACATATTTGTACAATGGAAGCCCTAGCTCATTGGCTGCCGCTTTGGCCACGGCCAAGGACACACCCAAGATGGCGTTGGCCCCCAGTTTGGCTTTGTTCGGAGTACCGTCTAAATCGATCATGGTCTTATCCAATAGACCTTGATCAAAAACAGACATACCCAAAATTTCATCAGCTATGACCGTATTTACATTCTCTACTGCTTTTGTGACCCCTTTTCCCATAAACGCCTTACCACCATCACGCAGTTCAACGGCCTCATGTTCACCGGTTGATGCTCCAGAGGGCACGGCGGCACGGCCCATGATCCCATTTTCCGTAATCACATCAACTTCTACGGTGGGATTTCCACGAGAGTCTAAAATCTGTCTGGCATGAACGCTTAGTATTATACTCATGTAACGCTATTTATTAAGTTGTTTTTTTCTTTAAAGTCAAAGATACGAAACCCACTTTTCAAGTAGGGATATCTACCATGCATTTCATAAGGAAATAATGATACCTTAAACTTCCGCCTCTTGTTTTGTTGTTTTTTCAATCATTTCAAAATATTCATCGAACAAATAATCCGCATCATGCGGGCCGGGACTGGCCTCTGGGTGATATTGCACGAAAAAGACTTTTTTATCCTTCATACGTATGCCCGCCACAGTATTATCGTTCAGGTGTACATGGGTGATCTCCAAAAGTTCACTGGCCTCGGTCTCTTCCCTATTGATGGCAAAGCCATGATTTTGGGAAGTGATTTCCCCTTTCCCCGTACCTAAGTTAAGAATAGGGTGGTTGATGCCCCTGTGCCCATTGTGCATTTTGTAAGTGGATACCCCGTTGGCCAGGGCAATGATCTGGTGCCCTAGGCAAATGCCAAAAAGGGGCTTGTGCGTTTTAATGATCTCTTGGGCAATGGTTATGGCATCCTTTAAAGGTTCCGGGTCCCCAGGACCGTTGGAGATAAAATAAGCGTCCGGATTCCATTTCTGCATTTCCGCAAAGGTGGTGTTGTAGGGAAACACTTTTATGTACGCGTTCCGTTTGGCAAGATTTCGAAGGATGTTCTTTTTGATTCCAATATCCAGGGCCGCAATTTTATAGGTTGCGGTTTCCTCACCAAAATAATAGGGCGCTTTGGTGGAAACCTTAGAGGCCAGTTCAAGACCTTCCATACTGGGCACTTTCGCCAACTGCTCTTTGAGTTTGTCCACGTGGTCCACTTCTGTGGATATGACCGCGTTCATGGCCCCATTGTCCCTAATGTAACTTACCAGCGCCCTTGTGTCCACATCCGATATGGCGAAGAGGTTGTTGTCGTCCAAAAATGCCTCCAAGCTACTATCTGCAGAAGGCCGTGAAAAATCATAACTGAAATTTCTACAAATAAGCCCGGCTATTTTAACGGACTCCGATTCCACTTCGTCCTTTTGGGTACCATAATTGCCTATGTGGGCATTGGTAGTGACCATTAATTGTCCAAAATAGGAGGGGTCCGTAAAGATTTCCTGATACCCCGTCATCCCCGTGTTGAAACACACTTCGCCAAAAGCGGTTCCTTCTTTATCCCCAACGGACTTCCCATAGAATATGGTGCCATCTGCCAGTAATATGAGTGCTTTTTTCCTAAATTGATATTTCATTCTATCCTGTCCTTATATTATTTCACAAAAAAACATAAAAAAAGGATAGGCTTTAAGGCCTATCCTTTCATAATTATCACTATTTATTGACATTTTATTCCTCAGAATCATCTGCCTTAACTTCTGCATCTTGTTGTGCTTCTGCCGTCTCAACAGGTACGGCAACTGGGGTTTCTGTTTTACTACCGCCGCCCCTTCTGCTTCTTCGGGTAGATTTCTTCTTGGGCTTGCCGGCATTGTAAAGCTCATTGAAGTCCACGAGCTCTATCATGGCCATGTCCGCGTTGTCCCCCAACCTATTGCCCAACTTAATGATCCTGGTATAACCACCGGGCCTATCGGCCACCTTTTCGGATACCACGCTGAACAGCTCGGTGACCGCATATTTATCCCGTAGATTCTTGAATACGATACGCCTGTTGTGCGTTCCCTTGTCTGCGGAAATGTTATTTTCCGCTTTTGCCTTTGTGATCAAGGGTTCCACGAACTGCTTTAGGGCCTTGGCCTTGGCAACCGTGGTGTTGATTCTTTTATGCTCTATTAGGGAACAGGCCATATTGGCCAACATTGCTTTTCTATGTGCCGCTTTTCTTCCTAAATGATTGACTTTTTTTCCGTGTCTCATGTTGTCTTATTATCATCTTGCTACCAAATCCCAAAGAGTACGGGAGAGCAAAATATGATTGTTAATCCTTATCTAGTTTATATTTTGTAAGATCCATACCAAAGCTAAGCCCTTTGTTGATGACCAGCTCTTCCAACTCCGTCAGGGATTTTTTACCAAAATTCCTGAATTTCATTAGATCATTCTTATTGAAGGAGACCAGATCACCCAAGGTATCCACTTCAGCTGCCTTAAGACAGTTCAGTGCCCGCACGGAGAGATCCATATCCACCAGTTTGGTCTTTAACAGTTGCCTCATGTGCAAGGACTCCTCGTCATAGGTCTCTGTCTGTGCTATCTCATCTGCCTCTAATGTAATGCGCTCGTCAGAGAACAACATAAAGTGATGGATGAGCACCTTAGCGGCCTCTGTCAGTGCATCTTTGGGGTGTATGGAGCCATCGGTTACGATTTCAAAAACCAATTTCTCATAATCGGTCTTTTGCTCTACCCTAAAGTTCTCAATGCTGTATTTTACATTCTTTACCGGGGTAAAGATGGAATCCACAGCAATGGTGCCAATGGGCGCGCCGGACTTTTTGTTCTCTTCAGCGGGAACATAGCCCCTTCCCTTATCTATGGTGATCTCCATATTGATGCCAACTTTGGGATCCATATTACAGATGACCAAATCAGGATTCAATACTTGGTACCCGGAAATGAATTTCTGAAAATCGCCGGCCATGAGCTGTTCCTTTCCACTAACGGAAATGGAGACCAACTCTGCCTCTGAATCTTCTATCTGTTTTTTGAAACGTACTTGTTTCAGGTTCAGGATAATCTCTGTTACATCTTCAACAACACCAGGAATTACGGAGAATTCATGTTCTACCTTATCAATCCTAACCGATGTAATGGCATGGCCTTCCAAAGAAGAAAGCAACACCCTTCTTAATGCATTCCCAACAGTTAATCCATAACCAGGTTCCAAAGGACGGAATTCAAACTTCCCTTCGAAATCCGAGGAATCGATCATTATTACTTTATCGGGCTTCTGAAAATTAAATAATGCCATAATTGGATTGCTGTGTTTATTTAGAGTATAACTCCACGATTAATTGTTCCTTGATATTTTCTGGAATTTGAAGCCTTTCCGGTACGGATACGAACGTACCTTCTTTCTTCTCACTGTTCCAAGTGATCCATTCATATACAGAACTGTTGGCTGCCAGTGAATCCTGGATGGTCTGGAGCGATTTTGATTTCTCGCGCACACCCACAACATCTCCCGCTTTAAGGGTGTACGATGGGATGTTCACCAATTCTCCGTTCACTGTAATATGTCTGTGGGACACCAATTGGCGTGCACCACTTCTTGTTGGGGCAATGCCCATGCGGAACACTACGTTATCCAAACGCGATTCGCATAATTGTAGAAGCACCTCGCCCGTTACGCCCTCTTTTCTCTTGGCAGTGCCAAAGAGGTTCCTAAATTGTTTTTCCAATATACCATAGGTATACTTGGCCTTTTGCTTTTCCATTAACTGTACGGAGTACTCAGACTTCTTTCCTCTACGCCTGTTATTGCCGTGTTGTCCTGGAGGGTAATTCTTTTTTTCAAAAGACTTATCGTCTCCGAATATCGCTTCTCCAAATTTCCTAGCGATCTTTGATTTTGGTCCTGTATATCTTGCCATTTTCTTTTAATTTGAAAGTGGGATTATGAATTAAGGCTTATCCTTCGATAATCGTAATGACACTTTCGGTGAAATATTTATTGAATGATTATACTCGTCTTCTCTTGGGGGGCCTGCACCCGTTGTGCGGCATTGGGGTAACATCAATGATTTCCGTTACCTCTATTCCGGAGTTGTGGATGGAACGTATGGCGGACTCCCTTCCATTACCGGGTCCTTTCACATACACCTTTACCTTTCTGAGACCGGCCTCATGTGCTGTTTTGGAACAATCCTCTGCCGCTACTTGGGCAGCGTATGGAGTGTTCTTCTTAGAACCTCTAAATCCTAATTTTCCTGCAGAGGACCAAGAGATCACATCACCCTTCTTATTGGTAAGGGAGATGATGATATTATTGAAGGAAGCATTGATATGGGCTTCCCCAACTGAGTCCACTATGACCTTGCGCTTCTTGGTTACTTTTGTATTTGCCTTTGCCATGCCTATCTATTATTTCGTAGCTTTCTTCTTGTTGGCCACTGTTTTACGCTTTCCTTTTCTTGTCCTGGAGTTGTTCTTTGTACGTTGACCCCTTAATGGCAAACCAGATCTGTGACGTATTCCTCTGTAGCAACCAATGTCCATTAAACGCTTAATGTTCAATTGTGTCTCAGAACGCAACTCACCCTCAATGGTATATCCTGAAACGGCTTCCCGGATACGACCTATTTCATCATCGTTCCAATCAGATACTTTCGTATCCTCACTGACTTGGGCTTTGCCCAATATTTCCTTGGCCCTACTATTTCCTATTCCAAAAATATAGGTCAAGGCGATCACGCCCCTTTTCTGTTTTGGTATATCTATACCTGCAATTCTTGCCATAATTACCCTTGTCTTTGTTTAAATCTAGGATTCTTCTTGTTGATCACGTACAATCTGCCCTTTCTGCGTACAATTTTGCAGTCGGCACTTCTCTTCTTAATGGATGCTCTTACTTTCATGCGTTCGTCTTTATTCTCTCTATTGTCACATGCAACCTCCTTTGCCCAAGTCTCATGTGAGACGCCACAATGGTAGGTTTCATCTTGTATCTTAGTATCTATAAGTAATTCTTGCTTTGGTAAGGTCATACGGGCTCATCTCCAGTTTCACCTTGTCCCCGGGTAACAACTTAATATAGTGCATGCGCATTTTACCTGAGATGTGCGCCGTTACCACATGTCCGTTCTCCAGCTCTACCCGAAACATTGCATTGGACAATGCCTCAATGATAGACCCATCTTGTTCTATTGCTGCTTGCTTTGCCATAATTATGCTACTTTTCTATTTTTTCCCGTTTTCATAAGGCCATCATAATGCCTATTGAGTAAATAGGAATTCACTTGTTGTACCGTATCTATGGCCACACCCACCATGATCAAGAGTGAGGTTCCACCATAGAACAGTGCCCAGCCCGCCTGCACATCCATCAATTTCACCACCACTGCGGGCAGCACGGCCAATAGGGCCAAGAATATGGAGCCTGGTAGGGTGATGAGTGACATGATCTTATCCAGATAATCACCTGTTTCCTTTCCAGGTCGTATTCCCGGAATAAAACCACCACTTCTTTTTAAATCATCCGCCATTTTGTTGGTGGGCACGGTAATGGCCGTGTAGAAATACGTAAAGATGATGATCAATATGGCGAACAATATATTGTAGGCCCACCCGAAGATATCGGAAAAATTGACCTGCATCCACTGTCCAAATGAGGTATCATCAAAGGCCCCACCGATCATACCGGGCACAAACATAATGGCCTGTGCAAAGATGATGGGCATTACCCCGGAAGCATTTAATTTCAATGGGATATATTGTCTTGATCCCATAACGTTCTTCTCATAACCCCCAGAGGCCGTTCTTCTTGCATATTGTACAGGAATCTGCCTTGTGGCCATGACCAATAATACACTGGCCAAAATGACCAAGAACCAAATAATGACCTCTATGAGTACGAACATGAGTCCGCCATTATTATTGGTGGTTCTGGAGATGAATTCTTGCACAAATGACTGTGGCATGGTGGCGATGATCCCTATCATGATCAATAAGGATATACCGTTGCCTATGCCCTTGTCCGTTATTTTTTCACCCAACCACATAGCAAACACACAACCAGTGACCAATATGATCACAGCGGGCACCATAAAATCAAGTCCCTTGCCCAATACAAAGGCCGTATCCGGCACCCCAAAGGCACCAAGACCGTAGAGATAGGCCGGAGCCTGTACAATACAAATGCCTATGGTCAACCATCTGGTGATCTGGTTGATTGTTTTACGACCACTTTCGCCTTCTTTCTGCAGCTTCTGAAGATATGGAATAGCAATACCCATGAGCTGTACCACAATAGAGGCCGAAATGTAAGGCATAATGCCCAATGCAAAGATGGAGGCATTGGCAAACGCCCCTCCCGTAAATGCATTAAGGATACCAAATATGCCCTGGTCCGTACCCGTACTGTCCACCAAACCGCCCAACTGGGCAGAATCTATGCCTGGCAGTACAATTTGGCAGCCAAATCTATAAACCAATAAAAGACCCAAGGTAATGAGAATCCTATTCCTTAGCTCTTCTATCTTCCAAATATTGGATATTGTTTCTATAAAACTCTTCATGCTCTCGTATATGCTTATAAACTTATGGCTTCACCACCAGCGGCTTCAATGGCTGCTTTGGCCGATGCGCTAAATTTATGTGCCGTAACCTTAAGGGCCGCCTTCAACTCCCCATTGCCCAATATCTTGACCAGGTCGTTCTTTTTTACCACTCCGTGCTCCACAAGCAGATCCAGTGTTACCGTATCCTTAATGCCCTTATCGTCTACCATGCCCTGCAATCTGTCTAGATTGATGCCTTTGTATTCCTTACGGTTGATGTTGGTGAAACCAAATTTGGGCACTCTTCGTTGCAAGGGCATCTGACCTCCTTCAAAACCAATTTTCTTGGAATATCCAGATCTGGATTTGGCACCTTTGTGTCCTCTTGCTGCGGTTCCGCCCTTGCCAGATCCCTGACCTCTGCCCAATCGCTTTCCGTCTCTGTTTACTGAACCCTCTGCAGGTTGTAGATTACTTAAATTCATCAATTCCTATATTTAAGCCTCCTCCACGGAAACCAAATGTTTAACTTTATTTACCATTCCAAGGATATTGGGCGTGTCTTCATGTTCCACGACCTGTCCTAT
Source organism: uncultured Maribacter sp. (assembly GCA_937125035.1). Lineage (GTDB taxonomy): Bacteria > Bacteroidota > Bacteroidia > Flavobacteriales > Flavobacteriaceae > Maribacter. The sequence goes on from CAKZLG010000135.1 coordinate 23,180, forward strand.
CCTTTTCAATCCAAGCGCTTCCAAAGTCCTCTTTTGGTTCTGGGGCTTCTTTATGCTGCTCTTTACCTTTGTAACCTTAATCTTTGCCATTGTTCTGCGCTTAACCTTTAAATACTTTTTCCAAAGAGACTCCTCTTTGCTTTGCTATGGTCCCAGCATCCCTTAATTGCAATAACGCATCAAAAGTAGCCTTTACCACGTTGTGTGGATTGGAAGAACCTTGTGATTTGGAGAGTACATCATGCACGCCCACAGCCTCCAATACGGCCCTAACGGCACCACCGGCTATTACACCCGTACCATGTGACGCAGGTTGGATATACACGCGGGCACCCCCGTATTTTCCTTTTTGCTCGTGCGGCAAGGTACCCTTGTTCAGAGGTATGCGCACCAAGTTTTTCTTTCCGTCCTCAATGGCCTTTGCAATGGCAGTGGCCACTTCCTTGGATTTTCCCAAGCCATGGCCCACAACACCGTTCTCATCACCAACGACCACAATGGCGGAAAAACCGAAGGCCCTACCCCCTTTGGTCACTTTGGTAACACGTTGTATACCGACCAATCTATCTTTTAAGTCCAAACCTCCCGGTTTTACTATCTCTACGTTTTTGTACTTCTGGAACATACTTTTTTTTTAGAATTTAAGACCTGCTTCCCTAGCTCCTTCGGCCAATGATTTCACACGACCGTGATATAGGTTTCCACCCCTATCAAAGGCCACCTTCTCAAAGCCGGCCTTCAGAGACTTTTCAGCTATGGCCTTACCCACCATGGCGGCTATTTCCGTCTTGTTCCCTTTGGCCTTTGCCAAATCCGAATCCTTAGAGGAGGCAGCGGCCAAAGTTACGCCTTTTACATCATCAATCAATTGCGCGTATATTTCGCTATTGCTTCTAAAAACTGATAATCTAGGCCTTTCCGCAGTTCCTGAAGACACTTTGCGTATCCTTCTACGGATCCTATACTTTCTTTGCGTTTTTGATAATCCCATAATACTGTTATTAAGCTGATTTACCAGCCTTTCTTCTTAATTGTTCACCCACAAATTTGACTCCTTTTCCTTTGTATGGCTCTGGTTTTCTGAATGACCTGATCTTGGCGGCTACTTGCCCTACCAATTGCTTGTCATGCGAAGTGAGCTTTACGATGGGGTTCTTCCCTTTCTCGGATATCGTCTCTACCTTTACCTCAGGGGCAAGGTCCAGAACTATGTTATGGGAAAAGCCCAAGGCAAGGTCCAATTTCTGTCCCTGGTTGCTGGCACGGTAACCTACTCCTACCAATTCCAACTCCTTTGTCCATCCTTTGGACACCCCTTCCACCATGTTCAATATCAACGATCGGTAGAGTCCGTGTTTTGCTTTGTGCTCTTTGGAATCGGACGGCCTTGTTACCCAAGCCTGCCCGTCTTCCACCTTTACGGCAACGCCAGAGAACTCTTGGGTCAACTCACCTAATTTACCTTTGGCGGTAATGATGTTTTCTTTGACTTCAATGGTAACCCCTTCTGGAATTGCTATTGGATTATTTCCTATTCTAGACATCTTCTAACGCTTTATTCTATTAATATACATAGCAAAGAACCTCTCCACCCACATTCTCCAGTTTGGCCTGCTTGCTGGTCATTACCCCGTGTGACGTGGACACGATGGCTATACCGAGACCATTGAGCACTCTGGGCAGATCTTGGCTTGGCGCATATTTTCTGAGACCGGGCTTACTGATCCTCTGTATTCTTTTGATCACGGGCTCCTTAGTGGCCTTATTGTACTTCAAGGCTATCTTTATGGTTCCCTGAACCGTATCATCCTCAAACTTGTAACTCAAGATATATCCTTGATCGAACAATATCTTGGTTATCTCTTTCTTTAAGTTGGACGCAGGGATTTCAACCACTCTGTGGCCGGCCTTACTTGCGTTTCTAATCCTTGTTAGATAATCTGCTATAGTATCTGTTACCATGTATATATAATTCGGTGACGGTTTTTAGCTTCATTGCTAAACCTGAAACCAGTTATTCTTTTATTGCCTTATTACCAGCTGGCCTTTTTGACCCCCGGTATCAAACCTTGGTTGGCCATTTCCCTGAACATTACCCTGGAAATTCCAAAGGTCCTCATGTAACCTTTGGGCCTTCCTGTGAGCTTGCACCTGTTGTGCATTCTTACTGGAGAGGCGTTTTTGGGCAATTTCTGTAAAGCCTCATAATCGCCGGCCTCTTTCAGGGCCTTTCTTTTTTCTGCGTATTTAGCTACAGTTTTTGCCCTTTTTCTTTCACGGGCCTTCATTGATTCTTTAGCCATACTAATTCTTTTTAAAAGGTAATCCTAATTCTGTTAATAATGATTTTGCCTCTTTATCCGTTTCCGCGGAAGTGACAAAAGTGATATCCATACCATTGATCCTATTGATTTTATCAATATTGATCTCTGGAAAGATGATTTGTTCCGTAATGCCTAGGCTATAGTTCCCACGCCCATCAAAACCTGTGGCCCTGATTCCTTGAAAATCCCTTACCCGGGGCAGCGCGGTGGTCACCAACCTATCTAAAAATTCATACATACGGTCTCCCCTTAGGGTCACCTTGGCCCCAATGGGCATACCCTTTCTGAGCTTAAAGGCGGCAACGTCCTTCTTGGAGATGGTGGCCACGGCCTTTTGACCTGTGATCATGGTCATTTCATCCACGGCGTGATCGATCAGCTTTTTATCAGCAACAGCAGCTCCAACACCCCGGCTCACCACTATCTTTTTCAGTTTGGGAACCTCCATTACATTCTTGTAACCAAATTCCTCTGTGAGTGAGGATACGATCCGCTCCTTATATTCTTTCTTTAATCTTGCAACGTAAGCCATAACTAAATTACTTCATTGGATTTCTTGGAAAATC
>CAKZLG010000136.1 GCA_937125035.1 uncultured Maribacter sp.
CATCGTCACCATTCAGCTCGTTCTGCGTAGCGCAGGGCAGGGCCACATCACAAGGTACCTGCCAAGGGGTTTCCCCTTTGTGGAAGGTGGCATTGGGATATTTGGAAACATACTCTGATATACGTCCTCTTTTGTTGTTCTTTAGGTCCATGACGTAGGCCAATTTTTCCTCGTCTATTCCGTCTTTGTCATAAATATAACCCCCAGAATCTGAAAGCGTGAGTATGCTGCCCCCCAAATGCAGCACTTTTTCGGCGGCATATTGTGCCACGTTCCCAGAACCGGATATGACCACTTTTTTACCCTCAAAGGTTTGGTTCCTGGTTTTCAGCATGCTGTCCGCAAAGTATACGGTACCATAGCCGGTGGCTTCAGGACGGATCAAAGACCCCCCCCAAGAAAGCCCTTTGCCGGTAAGTACCCCTGTGAACTCATTCTTTATCTTTTTGTACATGCCGAACAAGAAACCTATTTCACGGGCGCCAACACCAATGTCCCCAGCGGGCACGTCCGTATTGGGGCCTATGTGCCTGCATAGTTCCGTCATAAAGGCGTGGCAAAAACGCATGACCTCATCATCTGATTTTCCTTTGGGGTCAAAATCGGAGCCCCCTTTGCCACCGCCCATGGGCAACGTAGTGAGACTGTTCTTGAAAACCTGTTCAAAAGCCAGGAATTTGAGCACGCTGGCATTTACGGTTGGGTGAAAACGAAGCCCTCCCTTGTAGGGGCCTATGGCCGAGTTCATTTGAATACGGTAACCACGATTTACATGGATCTCCCCGTCATCATCTACCCACGCCACCCTAAAGGAGAGCAATCTTTCCGGTTCCACCATGCGCAAAAGAATGTTCTTGCCATTGTAAATTTTGTTTTTTGCGATGTAGGGAATCACCGTTTCGGCCACTTCCTGAACCGCTTGGATGAATTCCGGCTCATGACCGTTCCTGGCTTTCACCTCATCCATGAAAATTTTTATTTTCTGCTCCATATAATGATGTTGAAAAGTTTTAAATTATTGAATTCAAAATATATCGGCAAAATTATGCTATTATTATATTTTGATAGGGTTATTTTTAAAAAATCAATAAATATTATTTTAAAGCTTGGTCCAGATCGGCCATAAGGTCATTGATGTCCTCAATGCCCACACTGAGGCGGATCAAACCATCCACAATACCATTTTTTTCCCGTTCCTCTTTGGGCACTCCGGCATGGGACATACTGGCGGGGTACCCTGCAAGGCTCTCCACGCCCCCTAAGGACTCTGCTAAGGTAAATACCTGCAAACGCTCCACAATACGCTTTGCACTCTCATAAGATCCTGTTTTGGACAAAAAGGAGAGCATGCCCCCGAAATCCATCATTTGCTCCTTGGCCACCTTATGGTTGGGGTGATCTTCAAAGCCTGGCCAATACACTTTTTCCACTTTGTTGTGCGCCCTGAGGAAACGGGCAAGGGCGCGGCCGTTCTCACAATGCCTCTGCATGCGTACATGAAGGGTCTTGATACCGCGTAAAGTGAGAAAGCTGTCCATGGGACCACACACCGCCCCAACCGCATTTTGAATGAAATAGAGCTCCTTTGCCAACGCACTGTCCTTAACAATGAGACCGCCCACCACCACATCACTGTGCCCCCCAAGATATTTTGTGCCGGAGTGCATCACAATATCCGCCCCCAAATCAAGGGGGCGCTGAAGGTAAGGGGAGGCAAAGGTATTGTCCACGGCCAACAGAACTCCTTTACTTTTACAAAGTTGGGCCATGGCCCTTAAATCTATGATATGCATAAGAGGGTTGGTCGGGGACTCCACCCAGACGAGTCTGGTCTTGGCGTTAATGTATTGCCCAACCTCTGGAACATGGGTCATGTCCACAAAATGGAAAACAATACCGTACTTTTCAAAAACCTTTGTGAATAACCGATAGCTACCGCCGTATAGGTCATTCGTGGCAATGACCTCATCCCCTGGTGAGAGGAGTCGTAGAACAGCATCCACAGCGGCCAGACCGCTGCTGAATGCCAACCCATGGGTTCCATTCTCCAAACTGGCCAAGGCTTTCTCCAAGGCCGTTCGCGTTGGGTTGGCGCTTCTGGAATACGCATAGCCCTTATGCCCTCCGGGGGTGGTCTGTGCATAGGTGGAGGTCTGGTAAATGGGCGGCATTACAGCCCCGTAGGCCTCATCTGGCGCTTGCCCACCGTGAATGGCCTTTGTGTTAAATCGCATTTTTTTTGAATCCATGGAAAAGCTATCTTAAAACAAAAGTATCGTTAACTTTTGGGGAAAGCAATGAAGCGTTATTTTTAAGGTCTTATTACCATGTTATGAAAACCCATAAATTGAACCCTTTCATTCCCCTTCTACTTTTCTTGGTATTGGGCTGTGAACCGGATGCGGCTGTTACATTTGCCCCCATGACCATGAACAGGGGCGGGTGTGAAACCTGTGCCCAAGTGAACATTGCCATACCCCATGCGTTGGGGGAGGCCCAAATGGCCAAGACCGTAAATACGGCCATGCAGGAAGAGATCATATCATTACTGCATTTTGACGATGCCCTTGCCGTTTCTGATGTGGACAGCGCCATGGCCTCTTTCATACAGGGCTATGAAGGTCTTAAGGAAAAGTTCATGGGGACGGCCATGCCTTGGGAAGCCACGATACATGGAAGTGTGTCCTATGAAGATGCCCAAATCCTGACCATAAAATTGGATTCCTACCTTTATACCGGTGGCGCCCATGGCTATGGTGCGGTGCGCTATTTGAATTTTGATAAGATAGCGGCACAAGAGATGGACAATGAGGCCCTCTTTACAGATATGGACGGCTTTGTGAAATTGGCCGAGAAGGCTTTCCGCATACAAGAGGACATACCGGCCAGTGCGCCGATCAACAGCACGGGCTTCATGTTTGAAATGGACTCTTTTTATTTGCCGGAAAGCATTGGCTATACACCCAAGGGCATTGAACTTTTTTACGCCCCCTACGAAATTGCATCTTATGCAGACGGCCCCATTGTACTTACCCTGCCCTTTGAACACTGCCGATCCTTTTTGGCCCTACAGAAAAAATCTTAGCCGGCGCTGCCCACTAATTTGCGCAATGCAAGCACACTGCCCAAGTGGAGCCCCTCATGAAAAAAGTTAAAGGTAAGGGCGTCTTCTATATGGTTCAGAGTGACCTTGGCACTTGTGGTATAGGGGGTAAAATTGGTGAACAGGCCTTTTGCATAATCTGCTTGGGTCCATTCAATAGTTTCCACCAACAGTTGTTCCACCAAGGCCATGTCCGCATCGGATACCATTTTGGGTGGCTCAGTCCCCTTTTTATATGCGGCCACAAGAGCATCCGGTACTCGCAAATCCTGGCCACTGAGGCCATAGGCCAAAATTTGTTGGGTAACCACCACATGGGCAATGTTCCACCAAATATTGTTCCTGAAACCGTCTGGGATCATCAATAATTCCTTTTTAGGAGTGTGGGTCAGGATCTGGTGCAGATTTTTACGGTGTTGTAGGGTAAACTCAAAGATATTGTTCAAGGTTTTTTTGTTTTTTGATATTTTCCAAAAATAGGGTAATTCCTAAGAAATAGGTTTCTTTGCAAAGGAGAAAATCATACCGGAAAATGAGAAAAATATACCACTTGGGCAGCTGTAATACCTGCCAAAGAATCATTGCTGACCTTGGCCCATTAGAGGGTTTTGAGATGCAGGAGATCAAAGCACAACCCATTACGGCAGACCAACTGCATGAAATGCGGACCCTTACCACTAGTTATGAGTCGCTCTTCAGCAGAAGGGCCATGCGCTTTAGGCAGGAGGGACTACATGAAAAATCACTTACGGAAGATGATTACAGATCGCTCATTCTAGAACATTATACCTTTCTGAAACGACCGGTCATTCTATATGACTCACATATTTTCATAGGCAACAGCAAAAAAACGGTGCAGGCCGCCAAGGACCTTATCTCCTCGTGAACAAGCGGGGCATGGCCATTGGTGCTGCCATAGGAGCCACTACGATCTACGGTCTCAACCACACTATTGCAAAAGGGGTAATGCCCCATTATGTGCAGCCCTTGGGCTTTATCATTTTAAGGGTGGTGGGTGCGGCCATTCTTTTTTGGGGCGTATCCCTTTTTGGGCCCAAAGAGCGCATTGTCAAAAAAGATTACCTGAGAATGTTGCTTTGCGCCCTTTTGGGCATGGGCTTCAATATGCTCGTTTTTTTCAAGGGATTGGCCCTTTCCACACCGATCAACAGCGCTGTATTGGTTACCACCACACCCATTATTGTGCTACTATTGTCCGCCATACTCATCAAGGAAAAAATTGGGTCCAGAAAAATACTGGGAATAGGCATTGGCCTTTTGGGTGCTTTGGGCCTCATTCTTTTTGGTGCGGAAATTCGGCAAGACGCGCCCAACATCCCCTTGGGCAATGTATTGATATTGGCCAACTCCGTTTTTTATGGATCCTACCTTATCGTAGCCAAGACCTTGATTGCCAAATACCATCCTTTTACCTTTATGAAATGGTTGTTTACCCTTGGAATTTTCATTTGCCTCCCCTTTGGCTATGCTGAATTTACACAGATCCAATGGTCGTCCCTACCTTTTGATGCCCTATGGCGCATCACCTTTGTCATTGTGGGTACCACATTCTGTACGTACCTGTTCAACATCTTCGCTCTTACCCAATTGAAAGCCTCAACTTTGAGCGCGTTTGTGTATGTGCAGCCTTTGATCGGTATCATTTACGCCATTGCTACAGGCCAGGACGTACTTACCACCATCAAGATCATTTCCGCCTGTTTGGTGCTTTTAGGCGTGTATCTGTCCAGTAGAAGACCCTATCCCAAGGCACGGAAAAAAAGGGCTTAAAATTTGTTCAACAACACCAATTTGCTTCGCTCCAAATGCTTTTTCATTAAAGTTGCTGCGAGTTCCGGCTCTCTTTTATGCATGGCGGACACGATGTTGATGTGTTCGTCAAAAAGTTCCTGAGGCGGCCTTTGCAGCCCAATGAGGGCCGTATAGGACAGGATATTTCCTCCGTTGAAGATATCTCGGAGAAATGGATTGCCTGTGTTTCTCATGATGATGCCATGAAAATGGTAATCTATTTTATTATAGACCTTTGGATTGGTGGGCCCTTTCCCAAACGGAATAAGGAGACTGCGCAAATCATCTATACGTGCTTGGGCCGCCCTGGTGGCGAACATCTTAGCACCCAAAGTCTGGAGCGCAATACGTGCATCGTAGAGTTCAACCGCCTCACAATCCTTAAATTGCCGCACCCTGTAGACTTGTGGTGCAGCCTGTAAAAGAATATGTTCTTGTACAAGACGGTCCAGGACATGTTGCATCTGGCCACTTTCCATTCCTGTTAATGTGGCCATGCGTTCTAGGGTAAGTTCTTGGTCGTGCGGAATTTTTCGGTCAAAGATGTGTTCCCTAACTTCTTGGCAGGCATCTTTATAAGTAGCGGTTTGGTGAGTGTTCATTGCTTAAAAGTACACAAAGAATCCTGAAAATTCCAAAAAGGTCTTACTCGGCGGTGCCCAAAGTCTTGCCTCTTGGCTTTCCAAAACATTGTTGTGGTTAAATGGGCAGGCTGGGCCGCGCCTTCAATTTACTGGTCCACCTCTATGTTTTGGGGGCGTTTGGCAAATTTTCTGGTGTCCTCCTTGGTAAGTACCTTGAACTCCGACCCTTTTTCCAAAGCATTGAACTTTTGTAAAAAATCATCAGTAAGCGCCGTTAATTTTCTGGTTTTAAGATCCATCCAAGCGCCCATCATTTCACAATGCGCCACATTCTCCCCTTTGTGGTTATAGAAATTATGGTGGAACTCAAAAAATGTTCCATCTTGGCTCATTCCCATAATCTCCAAAGACACCTTAACGGGCCTTCCAGGGAAGACTTCTTTGAAGTAATGAATGTGCTCATGAAAAACTACCGGCCCCAAAGCATAGTGTGCCAGGGTGCGCTGATCAAACCCAATGTCCATTAAAAAGGCCATGCGTACATGGCTCATGAAGTTAACATAGGCCGAGTTGGCCAAATGCCGGTTGGCATCCACATCGCTCCATCGTATTTCAAACTCCTTTAAATACATCCCTTATTTTTTTGCTATGCATGCATAATAGATGCCAAAAATACCATAGTTTTGAAACAAATGGGCCTTAGTGCCCAAAAATTAATGCTGACTTTCGTCAGCGCTCAAAGTCAACTACCATGCACAATAGACCTTCTTTTATCCAAGACCTCTCCTTACCGGCCATTGCCGCCCCCATGTTTTTGATATCCGGCCCAGGATTGGTCATAGAATGTTGTAAAAATGGCATTGTAGGCACCTTTCCTGCCCTTAACCAGAGAACCAGTGAAGGGTTTGAGGAGTGGCTGGGGGAAATCAAGGACGAACTAGCCGCCTTTGAGCGGGAAACGGGCAAAAAAGCGGCACCGTTTGGGGTCAACCTCATTGTGCACCCCACCAATCCCAGATTGGAAGCCGATGTGAAACTATGTGTAAAGCATAAAGTGCCCTTGGTGATCACCTCTTTAGGGGCCGTGGCCCAAGTAGTGGATGCCATTCATAGTTATGGCGGGCTCGTTTTTCATGATATCATTAAAAAAAGGCATGCCGAAAAAGCGGCACAGGCGGGAGTGGACGGTCTTATTCTAGTGGCCGCCGGAGCCGGTGGGCATGCCGGCACCATCAACCCCATGACCTTGGTGGCGGAGATAAAAGCGTTTTTTGACAAAACCATCATCCTTTCCGGGTGCATCAGTACGGGGCGGGACATTGCGGCCGCCCTGCAAATGGGGGCGGACCTGGCCTATATGGGCACCCGCTTCATCAACACCCATGAAAGCAAGGCCACGGAAGCGTACAAAGAAATGATCATAGCGGCAGGCGCAAGTGATATTGTCTATACCGCGGCCATCTCAGGGGTACATGCCAACTTTCTCGGGGCAAGCTTAAAAGCAGCGGGGATTACGGAAGAAGACCTCAAAAAAGACACGAAAATAGATTTTGGCAAGGAATTGGACACCGAGGCCAAAGCTTGGAAAACCATTTGGTCCGCCGGTCAAGGGGCGGCTTTGATTGACAAGACCCTTCCCGTGGCCGAACTCATAGAACAGCTTAAAAAAGAATTTAAAAGTGCCGTTGAGGCACAGTATAAACTCCTCGAAATTTACCCAAAATAGTCCATTGGTTTGTTTGGATCCGTTAAGCCCCCATATGCCCTGACCGGAAGACCACGCCATAAATTGACCCATTTGAGCTGCCTGCATCCCTTGAGGCAAGGTACTTTTTAAAAACCTAAGACAACATGCCCGTTCTAGAAAGTCCATACCGGTGCAATTATTTGTTTCAAAACGGCCATTTGAGCACCATTTATGCCGGGGCTGTGCGCAAAGTGACAGGGGTAACCCAGCACAGGGAGCGCATTTCCCTTCCCGATGGGGATTTTTTGGATTTGGACTGGAGCTATGCTCCCCAAACCGGCCAGCAATTGGTCCTTTTGCTCCACGGACTGGAAGGCAACGCCCAAAGGGCCTATATGCTGGGAGCGGCCAAGGCCCTGAACCAAGCTGGATTTGATGTTTGCGCTATGAATTTTAGGGGGTGCAGTGGAACGCCCAACCGCAAATACCGCTCCTACCACTCTGGGGCCACAGAAGACCTCATAGCGGTCATAACGCATGTTATGGGCACCACCAACTATAAGGACATCTATTTAAAGGGCTTCAGTCTGGGTGGCAACCTCATTCTAAAATACCTTGGGGAGGGCAATGCCATACCCACTAGCATCAAAGGGGCCGTTACCATATCCGTACCGTGCCAACTGGCCAATTCCCTGGAAGCATTGTTGTCCCCAAAGAACATGCTCTACGCGGCCCGCTTTAAGAAAAACCTTATTCTTAAACTAAGGGCCAAACAAGCCCTTTTCCCAGACCTCATACCGCCCGATGCCTTTGCGCGGATACGTACCCTCAAGGACTTTGATGACATCTACACCAGTAAGGCCCATGGTTTCAAAGATGCCATGGACTATTATGCCCAATGCAGTTCCCTGCAGTTCTTGCCGAACATACAAGTCCCCACCCTGATCATCAACGCCAAAAATGATTCTTTTTTAGGTGCTGAATGCTACCCCGTAGCGCAAGCGGCCCACCATGCAAAACTCTCGTTGGAAATGCCCCAGCACGGAGGTCATGTTGGGTTTTATGGAGCAAAGAACCAGACCTACACAGAATGTAGGGCCGTACAGTTTTTTAAGGCACACAATTGATTTTTGCAGGACATCAACCAAATAAAAATCCGTATCTTAGTGCCTGAACAAGTATAAACCCAAACGGAAAAAATTTTGGTAAAAATGCGAAGCGTATTAACATTATTGGCCCTTGGAACCCTCATGGTTGGCTGTGGCGAAAAAAAGGAAGAAAAGAAAGATGGTTTTGAAATGAACCGTACTAAAAAAGAGGTGAAGGCCACTACCGCATCAGAAGGTGTGCCGGTGGACATGGACAACAAAGGCGTGGGTCCCTTTACGGATGTAACGTTTGATGATGACATCAACGCAGAAATGGCCGCTGCAGGAGAAGCCAAATTCCAGGCTATATGTACGGCCTGCCATATGGCCGAAAAACGCATGATCGGTCCGGCTTTGAAGGGCGTCTACGAGCGCAGGAGCCCGGAATGGGTCATGAACATGATCATTAACCCAGATGTGATGCTAAAGGAAGATCCCATTGCCAAAGCGCTTTTAAAGGAATATAACAATGCCATCATGCTCAACCAAAACCTTACGGAAGAAGAGACCCGTAACGTGGCGGAATATTTGAGAACTTTATAAGATAAGGCCTTTGGCCTGCAACGTTTTAGACCCCTTTCCTACGATTGAAAGGGGTTTCTTTTTGGAGTATGGAACGATACCCTCTATCCCAAAAAATGAATGATCAACCCAACTTTATTTTTCTCTGTTTCAAGCGTTGCTCAATTTCCTCTTGAATACACCAAAAAAGAAACTGCCATGAACCCTACCTTTACCACTGTATTCGTACTCATACTTACGGCAATGGGCACCCTCCAATCCCAAAAAAGAATACGGGACCACGGGTTGGAAATAGGCGTGTTGAGGCCGGGTCCCTACAATGCTATTACGGACGTGCCCGGCGTAAGTGTGGGCCATACCACACTTATAGTTGGAGAAAACATCCGTACCGGAGCTACAGCCCTCCTTCCCCATGGGGGAAACCTATTTCAAGAAAAAGTGCCCGCCGCCATCCATATTGGCAATGGGTTTGGAAAATTGGCCGGTTATAGCCAAGTAAAGGAACTGGGCAATTTGGAGACCCCCATTGTCCTAACGAATACCTTGGGGGTGGCCACGGCCACGAATGCTTTGGTCAAATACACCTTGGGCCAAGAGGGCAACGAAACCGTACAATCCGTGAACGCTGTGGTAGGAGAGACCAATGACGGCCATCTTAACGATATCCGTGGGCAGCACATTACAGAGGCCCATGTGCTTCAGGCCATTGGCAATGCCGCCGCAGGTCCGGTTGCCGAGGGCAACGTTGGGGCGGGCACCGGCACGGTCTGTTTTGGGTATAAGGGCGGTATCGGAACCGCTTCACGTGTATTGCCCAAAAAAGCGGGCGGTTATGCCTTAGGGGTACTGGTACAGACCAATTTTGGGGGTGTACTGGAGGTCAATGGCGTGGCGGTGGGCAAAAAGTTGGGCGACTATTCCGAAGGTTTCAAATATGGGGCCGATGGCTCTTGCATGATCGTGGTCATGACCGATGCCCCTTTGGATAGCAGGAATTTAGATCGATTGGCCAAAAGGGCACTTTTGGGACTCGGGAAAACGGGAGGCATTGCCAGTAACGGTAGTGGCGATTATGTCATAGCCGTTTCCACGGCCGAAACAGGCCGTATTTACCATACCGCGAACAATCTTGTACAGACCTCTCCAACCTTACGTAATGAGGCCATGACCCCCTTGTTCCTCGCCGTCATTGAAGCTACGGAAGAGGCGATCCTCAATGCCCTCTTTGCGGCGGAGACCATGAGTGGCCGAGACGGCCATACCATTGAGGCCTTGCCCAAAAAGCAAGTGCTGCAGTTTTTAAAAGAGGCTGGCAAATTATAGCCCTACCGACGATCTATTAAGTGCCGGTGCATTGGGGGCGATTGTGGGTTCTTGTTTTACCTCCTTATCTTTGCGCAAAAAATATGGATAAAGAGCACATACATGTGGCGATTGTTTCTGATGTGGCCTGCCCTTGGTGCTATATTGGAAAACGGAGGTTGGAGAAGGCCCTAGCGCAGTGGCAAGGTGCGCCGGTGGTGATAACTTGGCACCCTTTTCAATTAGACCCTACTTTGCCAGAAGAAGGCCTGGATATGCGGACCTATCTGTCCCAGAAGTTTGGCGATACACAACAGATACAAGAAATGACGGATCGCCTTACCGCCCTGGGCGCTGAGGAGGGCATTGATTTTAATTTTGGCCCCCCAATGCGTGCGGTACGGACCCTTCCTTTACACCAATTAATGCACGTTGCTGGCGAGGAAGGTTTCAAAGATGCCCTCAAGGAGCGCTTTTTCAAGGCCTATTTTACCGAGAACCTGCATTTGAACGAAGCAGAGGTTTTGGAGGGCATTATGTCGCATTTCGGTTGGGAGGCTGAAAAGACAAGGGCCGTCTTAAATGATGATACCATAGCCTATTCAGTAAAACAGGAAATAGGCCACTACCAACAACGTGGGGTCAGCGGCGTGCCATTTTTCATCGTCAATGACACCTATGGCATCAGTGGGGCCCAGCCCCCAGAGGCCTTTTTGGAGGTTTTTGCCAAAGTAAGCAATGTCCCAACTATCCCCGATGGTAAAAGCTGCGGAACCAACGGTGCCGATTGTTGATTCAAAGTCCATGGGGCCTCAGAGTGCGTCGTCTTGGACTGTGCTAAGGAGTCTCAGCACCTGCATTTCTCTGGAGCATCCCATCCAATAGGTTTCTGACCTCGCCACTGTTCCAATTGGCCGCACCCGTTTCCTTGATCACAATGTTGCCGTGGCCATCTATCAAAAAATTGGTGGGGATGCTGTTTTCCTGCAGTGCCTCGGGCGGTGCCATCTGAGGGAAATACACTGGGAATTCCCATCCTTTACGGTCTAAAAATTGACGTACCATACCCACTTCCTCCTGTGTCAAGAGCAAAAATTGCACCGCTTGGCCGTAATCCGCATGTAATTTTTGAATACTGGGGAGCTCCGCGATACAGGGCGGACACCACGTTGCCCAATAACTAACAAAGGTTATGGTGCCCTGTCCTACCCCAAAGGAAACGGAATTTCCCTCAAGGTCAAGAACCCTATAGGTAAAGGGCTCCACGTTCTCCTTACCCTCTTCTGGTTCCGCATTGGGAGACCATACGGCCACCTTCAATTGGTTTAGGGCCACCTGTATGGGCGTCCGCGTTTGGGGGATGAGCAATAGCGCCAACAAGACCAAAAAAAAGGCATCCCCAAATTTTATTTTACGTAGTTTCATCGACCTCAAAAGTAAGCAATAAACCCTTTTGCCATTCCATTTTACAACACCTGATACCCGCCTCGGGTCCTGCCTCCTTTGAAAAAGCGTAGCGAAGAAAAGGCGCTATCTTAAGGCGATTGCCTATCTTGAAATCTAAAATGAAAAACATGCGCTATCTCTTAGTTCTATTACTGGTATCTATCGTTTCGTGCAAAAACAATACCTCTGAGGCATCAAACAAAACTGGGCCCACCATCACCCACATCCTTCCCAAACAAGGTTATTCCGATGCTGTAGTGGTTACCGCCCAAGGCACCAAGACCATTTATATTTCTGGACAAGTTGGGGAAGGGCCCACCTTTGAGGCCCAGTTCAATGATGCCTTGGACAAGCTACTGAAGACCCTGAATGCGGCCGGAGCGTCTTTTCCCGATGTGGTAAAGTACACCACCTACGTGGTGGATTATCAACCGGAGTATCTAGATACCTTTAGGACGGTACGGAAAATGCGCTTGGGCAATACCAATATGCCAGCCAGTACTTTGGTGGGCGTGCCTGCCCTAGGTCTGCCCCAATGGGGCGTGGAAATCGAGGCCATTGCTGTAGTACCGGCCCGTTAATCTTCCGCTACGTGCTTGTGTTCCAAGAGCCATTCAAAGTCCACATAGGCCAAAGCCTTCTCGTGTGTGGCCTCTAAAATCACCTCTGGGGCATTACCGGCCAAGTAGGCCTGTTTCCAACGCGAGGCACAAAGGCACCATTTATCGCCTGGTCGCAATCCAGGAAATTGGTACATGGGCATGGGCGTGCTCAGATCATTGCCCTGCGCTTTGGTATAGATGAGAAAATCTTCGGTCATGATCGCACAGACCACATGGGTGCCCACGTCCTCCGGGCCCGTACGGCAAAAACCATCCCGATAAAATCCGGTCTTGGGGTCATGGCAACAGGCCTGTAGGGCTGTGCCCAGCACATTTTTTTCCATAGCTGAAGTTTTACCTAAAATTACGGGGAATTTTGAAGAAGTGGCACTCTAAATGAGCTTCTTTTAAGGTCTTTCGCAAAACCACCATCAAAATATCCCAACAAAAAGCAAGGCTTAACAGAAGCCTTGGGGGGCTGGTCCTATTTGGCATTGATACGGTCCACCACCACTTTATAGGTAGGATCCTCCAATACATTGACATCAATGATCTTGTCCGCATTTTCCAATAGGCGGATACAGTCTCTGCTCAAATGCCGTAGATGCACTTTTTTACCCAGTTTGGCATATCTGCCCGTAATCTTGTTCAGGGCCTCAATGCCCGACATGTCCGCAACGCGACTTTCCTTGAAATCGATGATCACTTCGTCCGGGTCATTTACAACATCGAACTTTTCGCTGAACAACGTTGTGGAACCAAAAAACAAGGGGCCATAGATCTCGTAATGCTTTATACCATGTTCATCCACGTATTTTCGTGCCCGGATGCGCTTGGCATTTTCCCAAGAATAGGCCAGTGCGGAGATGATCACGCCCAAGAGTACGGCCACGGCCAAATTATGGGTAATGGCCGTAATCAGGGTCACTAGGACCATTACCACCACATCTGATTTCGGCATCTTTCCAAAGGTCTTGAAACTGGCCCATTCAAAGGTGCCGATCGCCACCATGAACATAAGCCCTACCAAGGCCGCCATGGGCAAACGCTCTATAAGGCTACTCCCAAACATAATGAAGACCAAAAGCATTACCGCTGCCGTTATACCGGAAAGGCGTGCCCTGGCCCCTGCGGAAACATTGATCAGACTTTGGCCGATCATGGCGCAGCCCCCCATGCCGGACAGGAACCCAGAAAGGATGTTCGCCGTGCCCTGTGCCACACATTCTTTGTTGCCGCTGCCACGGGTATCCGTGATCTCATCTATAATATTGAGGGTCAAAAGGCTTTCTATGAGTCCCACCCCGGCCACTATGGCCCCGTAGGGCAAGATGATTTTAAAGGTCTCCCAGGTCAAGGGTATCTGCGGAATGGAAAGCGGCGGAAAACCACCTTTAATGGTCTCCCCCTCGTTCATAATGTCCGCGACAGTCAGGGTATCAATACCAAAGCCCAACACTAGGGCGGAAACCACCAAGATCGCCACTAAGGATGACGGAACGGCTTTGGTCAACTTGGGAAGCCCCCAAATGATCAGCATGGTCAAAAGGGTTAGGGCCAGCATGATCATAAAAGGTGTACCACGCATAAGCTCATCTGATCCTTTCTGATAAAAATTAGGAAATTGTGCCATAAAAATGATAATGGCCAGCCCGTTCACAAAACCGAACATGACGGGATGTGGCACCAACCTTATGAACTTGCCCAAGCGCAAGAGTCCCGCACCAATTTGGAGGAGGCCTGCAACAATCACCGTGGCAAAAACATAGTGCAAAATGGTATCTGGTTCAATTCCCGGAAAATTACGTTTCAACTCTAGAATAAGGCCCACAAAAATGACGGCAATGGCACCTGTGGCACCGGATATCATGCCCGGACGGCCACCAAAAATCGAGGTCACCAAGGCAAGTACAAAGGCCGCATAGAGACCCGTTAAAGGAGAAAATCCAGGTATCAATGCAAAAGCAATGGCTTCCGGCACAAGGGCAAGGGCCACGGTAAGGCCAGAAAGGATTTCCGTCTTATAATCTACTTTCTGCTTAAAATCAAAGAGATTCAGGTATTTACGCATGGCTTCCGATTAGAGCGTGCAAAAGTACCATTTTATTTTAAGGACAGGAACTTTGGGCAAATGCAAGTGCAAGTGCAAGTGTCAAACTCAAAACCAACCTCTGCGTCACTTTGAGTGAATTTTCCAGGTACGGGGGTTGGTTGTTGGTTATTAAAAATTACCAAAAGCAAACAGCTTAAAGCCTAAGACTTAAGGTCTACGTCCAAAAGCAATACCCTTGTCACTTCGATCGCATTTTCGTGGAATGAGGAAATTAGTATCGAGAAAGGGCACGTGTCCCCATCGGTTTTCAATACAATTTTCCCTACGCGGGGCTACGGGAAAATCAGGCGAAGTGACAGAGACAGACAGTGCGGAATACCTCAAAAAAAAACCTCTTGGTCAAGGTCAAGTTCCCTGTCCCTACCAATCTTTCAGCCCCAACAGCTTTTCGCCTAAGGGGCTCAAGGTGGCCCGATCGTATTTGGTCTGTTCCCAATTACGGGGGTCACCGGGAAAGGCATAGCCTTCTGGGGCCACTCTGTTATGCCAAGAATGTATACGCCAGTTGCGCATGTCAACATTATCCTCCTCCGCGGGCATCATGGAGATGTACTGCGCCATGCGCACCTTAGTGCCTGAACGGTTGGGCCGAATGCCATGGGGCTGCGTACTGTTGAAGATGAGCAGGTCCCCGGCCTCCATTTTCACTTTCACGATCTTGTCCTCCAGACCTTTGGTATTGGGCTGAAAATGATCGCGGTCATCGGGTTGGTCCTGTTTCCAAGTATCATAATTACGGTAAAGCCAAGGAATACACTGAAATCCACCCATATTTTCATCGGTTTGATCGGCCAGCGCCAATACCCCTTGCACATTTTGGGGGCGGGTCTCGGGGTCATAGTCCCAATGGATGAAGCCCTCCCTTTCCTCGCCGGGCCGTTGTGGAAAATTAAGGTTGGCGCGGTCTATGGTCACCCATAATTTCTCAGTGCCCCAAATGTCCACAAAAGCATCATAGACCTTGGGCATTTGCCTATTGTTCCACAAGTGCTGGTGGTTGTACACCTCAACCATGCCGGTACCGGTGAGTTCCTTCATCTGCATTTCAGCCCGTGGTGGCGCATACCAAGTATCCGGGTCATGGGGATCCTTTTCATCAAACTCCCAAAGAAATTGGGCCGTGGCCGCCGCTTGTTCCTTAGGTACGGCATTTTTAATGACGACATACCCGTTATGTATCCAGAACTGCCAATCGGCCTCACTCAATACGCGCAAGGGCTGTCCGGTACTTCTGTCGTTCAGGCGCTGTTTGCTACTGGTGGCCGTGGAGGGGTTTCCGGGAATGGCCTCATGGGCCTTGTTGGCCATATCCACCTTAGGGTTATCTTGCTGCATTGTACCTTGTTTTTAGGGTTTGCTCTTTTCAAAGGTAATAAACAACACCCCCGTAGATTTTCAAGATTTTACCCTATATTTGAATAATATTGATATTTTAAAGTTTATTCGATTATTTTTTAGTCAATTTAGTCTCTTATTCCAAAAACAGCCCCGTTGCCTTATGAAGATCCAATTGGAGACCATAGCACCTGAGAGCAAGAGTCCCTTCCGTCTGTTGCATGACCCCAAGTTGAGTCATCTCTTCTATTGGCATTTTCACCCAGAATTGGAATTGGTCTACATTGAGGGCGCCTCAGCCAAGCGTCATGTGGGCGACCATATTTCAGAATATGAGGGCAGCGATCTGGTCCTCATTGGCAGCAATATTCCCCATCTCAACTTTGACCATGGGGTCAAAACCCCGTATCAGAAAGAGGTACTGCACATTAAGCCAAATTTCAAAGAAGTGATTTTGGAGGGGCTGGCCGACCTGAAGCAGATAGAGCGGCTCCTAGAGCTATCCAAATATGGCATCGCCTTTTATGGAGGCACAAAGGCCCAGGTAGGCCAAGCGATGAAAACGCTGCATACCCTGGAACCGTTTGACTTTTTTATGGCAGTGATGCGACTCTTAAAATGCCTCTCTGAAAGCAAGGAGTTCCAATTATTGCATAAAACTCCCTATGCCACAAAATACCACCAAAAGGAACAAAAGCGGCTGCGCGATATCCACGCTTTTTTAGACGAACATTACCAAAGAAAAATTCGGTTAAAAGAGGTGGCCGAACTTTGTAACCTCAGCACTGCGGCCTTTTGCCGTTACTTTAAAAAGAACACAGGCAGCACGTTCACAGGCTTTCTGAACCAATACCGCATCAGCCAGGCCCAGCGTATGTTGCTTAAAGGGAATACGGTAAGCGAAACCTGTTTTGCCTGTGGCTTTGAAAGCCTTTCCTACTTTAACCGCATCTTTCAAAAAGTGGCCGGGGAAAATCCCTCTGCCTTTAAAAAACGATTTAAAAACAGTTAGTTAAGCCACCTTTACGGTATGATCCTTTAAATGCTTGGTACACCCAAATCCATAGCTTCCTCTTTAATGCTTTTCGGTATTTGCAGCTATTTGGGCCTTTGGAAAATACTGTGCTATTGGCTTTGCACAACTAGCCATACATTGGATCTTAACCCCGTTTGAAGTTTTTTATTCAAGAAGGTAATGCCTAAGATCATACAGCCCCCCTTTTGGGTGTAAAATGAAAAAGCGAAGAACAAGAAATCGTTCTTCGCTTCACCATTACTTTAAAAATACACCTTTTGTCCTTTAATAAAACTGCTATTTTTGGCGCTGCCGTTTTACCTGCATTACAGGATTGTTTTCCTTACTACGCTTTTTGGCCACTGTGGCCTTGCCAGACTTCAGGTATTCTTGGAAGCCCCGCCCCCGAAATTCATATACTGTGCCACTGCTGGGATGGTAGAGTTCCACCGTGGCATCATTGACCACATACAGTTCAAAATAATCGTTGCCCATAAAATCATAGTTGAACTCCACTGTTTTTACACTGGCATCCCCAGGAATATCATAAATCTGGTAATTGCCTTCAAAATCCCACTGTACATCACGGAGACTGGTGCCTGGCGCGTCTACGGACGACCTGAAAAACGTAGGGAGGAACTGAAGATAGTTCTCTTGATCAAAGTCATTGAGGGCCCCTGTTTCACTGGTAAACACTTTTTCCCATGCTTCATATTCCTGCAAAAAGTAATTGATGTTGTCATAGAACACTTGGTCATAATCAAACGTATTGCGCTGATAGCCATGCAAAAAATACGAGGTGTCCGATCGGGGGTCGTACAATTCTATGGTGGCGTTCCCTGCGGCATAGACTTCCAATAGCCAAAGTCCGTCCAAATCATGGTCTATTTCCACGGCGCCGGCCAAAGCATCAAAATAGCCCACGGGAATGCCTAGACCGCCACCCGTCTTGCCAAGGCCCACCAAATTATTGTTGGCCAACAATCTGCCCCTGTCAAAGCTAAGGGTGAACGCCCGCTGCAGAAAAGGCACCTCCCCGCGGCCACGGGTCTCGTTGATGTCCACATACCAAAGATCGTAGGATTGTAGCACCTGCGCTGTATTGAACGCGGAATCCACGATGAAATCATCTTCAAAAAGCACCTCTGTATAACAGGAAGACAACGACAAGGCCAAAAGGCCCATTCCCAATACTAACTTTATCCTTTTCATAATGGTGGGTATTTCGATTCCCTTGTCAAATTACAAGCTCCGTGCCAAAAAAGTTAAAATGCTGTTTATCAACACCCAACATACTGTGTAATATTTGGTAATTTTGAGCGAGAAATTGGATAGACGATATATGATGGACGTAACATTTGCCGTACTGGGAGGAGGAAGCTGGGCCACGGCCATTGCGAAGATGCTCACGGAAAACAAGCATACCATTGGCTGGTACATGCGCAATGAGGAGGCCATTGCCCACATTGAAAACTATGGGCACAACCCCAATTACCTCAGTTCCGTGGAGTTCCATACAGAGCAGCTGGTTCTGAGCCACGATCTGGACCGCACGGTAGCCGAAGCAGATGTCCTTATTTTTGCCATTCCCTCCGCTTTTTTGCAGAGCGAGTTAGCAAAATTGACCATTCCATTAACAGATAAGATCGTCTTCTCCGCCATTAAGGGCATTGTACCGGAAACAGGCCTCATTGTGGGCGAGCATTTCCACAGACAGTATGATGTGCCCTTTGAAAACATAGGCGTGCTCACCGGCCCCTGCCACGCGGAGGAAGTGGCCCTGGAACGGCTCTCCTACCTTACCGTGGCCTGCGCCGATGCCGAAAAGGCGAAAGTGGTGGCCCACGCCCTGAGCAGTGATTACATAAAGGCCAACATCAGCGATGACATCATTGGCACCGAATATGCCGCCATGCTCAAAAATATCTATGCCATTGCGGCGGGCATTGCCCACGGATTGCGCTATGGCGATAATTTTCAGAGCGTACTCATGAGCAATGCCATCCGGGAAATGAAACGGTTTATAAAGCGGGTTCACCATATGAAGCGCAACATCAACAACTCCGCCTATCTGGGCGACCTGTTGGTCACGGGCTATTCCACCTTTAGCCGTAACCGCATGTTCGGCACCATGATTGGCAAGGGCTACACCGTAAAAAGCGCCATGATGGAAATGAGCATGGTGGCCGAGGGCTATTATGCCACCAAGAGTGCCTACCTCATCCAACAGAAACAAAAAAAGAAGAGCAAGACCCCTATTATTGATGCGGTCTACAACATTTTATACAACGGGGCCAATGCCAAGTTGGAATTCCAAAAACTAACGGAACAATTGGACTAGGCCCGCTCTAAGGAAAAATGGGAATGTTCCTCAAGTTCTTCCTCCAATAAGGTTCGCCAAGCCTCTACTTGGCCGGCCGAGGCCCCATACGCGGTTTGAAAAGCTTCCAGCACGGTCTCCTTATACTGGCGCACACTGCCTATATCAAAATAGAGCCTTCCCGTTCTTCGGATAAAGAAATCCATGGGGTTCTGTACCATTTCGTGGTCTACCCCAAATTGCAGTTCCGCCAAAATGAGTCGGGTTGCGGCATCCTTACCTTTTACAACCGCATAGTTTTCCAAAATGGTCTGTGTTTGCTTTCCGTAGGTAGTGACCAGATACCATGCATCGTATTTGGTAAAACCATCTGCCTTGAGCCGTTCATGGATCTCCGCAATATATTTTTTAACATGTTTGTACTTCTTAAAATCATTGCCGCATAATGAAATTTTGTCCGTGCTGCAGGCCTTGACCTTGGCCCCATGGTCCTCTTTCATTTTTTCCGCCACGCGGTTCACTACCCGCTCGGCCATTTTACGGTACCCGGTGAGTTTACCCCCGGCAATGCTGATCAGGCCCGTATCCGAAGTAAATATCTCATCTTTCCGAGAGAGCTCAGAGGCCGATTTTCCCTCTTCATGGATCAAGGGGCGCAACCCGGCCCATGAGGAAATAATGTCCTCCATTTCCAGTTCTATGCTGGGGAACATGTTGTTGACCGCGGAAATGAGGTAAATGGCATCTGCCATGTCCGTGGTCACCTTGTCCTTATTATCATTGTAATTGGTATCCGTGGTACCCACGTAAGTGACCTTGCCACGGGGTATGGCAAACATCATGCGCCCGTCCGGGATATCAAAATAAACCGATTGTTTTACCGGAAGCTTTTCATGGGGAAAGACCAAATGTACCCCTTTGGTCAAATGTAGGCGCTTCCCTTTTTTGGAATTGTTGATGCTGCGCAGCTCATCTACCCATGGGCCTGCCGCACTGATCACATATTTGGTCTTGATCTGGTAGGATGTGTCCAACACAGTGTCCTGTACCATAACGCCGGATATTTTACCATCCGTGTAGTCAAAATCCGTTACGGTAGTATAGTTCATACAGATGGCCCCATGCCCCAAGCTGGTCTTTATGTTCTCTAGGGTAAGCCTGGCGTCATCCGTCCTATATTCCGCATAGTAGCCCGCGCCTTTGAGCACTTTCTTGGGAAGTAAGGGCTCCAATTTCAACGCCTCCTTTTTTTCCAGCATTTTTCGTTTGTCCTCGCCCTCCACTTGGGCCAGGATATCATATACTTTTAGGCCAATGGAGGTGAGCCACTTGCCATAGGACCCGTTTTCAATGAGGGGAAGCAGCATTTTTTCCGGCAGTACCAAGTGGGGCGCCAATTGGTGCACAATGGCCCGTTCAGAGCCTACCTCCTTCACCAGCCAAAAATCAAATTGCTTTAAATAGCGTAGCCCACCGTGAATGAGCTTGGTGGATTTGCTACTGGTGCCACTGGCAAAATCGTTCTTTTCCACCAAGGCCACCTTTAGGCCCCGTGAGGCAGCGTCCAAAACAATACCTGCCCCTGTAATTCCACCGCCTATTACCACAAGGTCAAAAGTGTCACTGGCCAATTTGGTTTGTATCCCTTTCCTGTTCCTTTGAGAGAACTCCATCATTTTCATAGCTTATTTTTAGTCTGTTTTAGGGCTCCAACCACCCTTTACTGCGCTCCACGGCCTTTTGCCATTGCGCATACAATTTTTTACGTTTTACCCGATCAAAAGTGGGTTTGAAAATACGGTCCATGGGCCGGTTTTGATCAATATCGGACTGATTCCAGAGCCCTACCTGTATGCCTGCAAGAAAGGCCGCTCCCATAGCGGTGGATTCTATGACCTCAGGGCGGTGCACCTCAGTATCCAATATATCTGCCTGAAACTGCATCAGGTAATTGTTGGCACATGCGCCACCATCCACCCTTAGGGAATGCAATTGCAGGCCACTGTCGTCTTCCATGGCCTTTAGAATGTCCTTGGTCTGGTACGCCAAAGCTTCCAAGGTGGCCTTGGCCAAATGGGCCTTGCCTGTATCCCTAGAGAGACCAAAGATGGCCCCACGGGCGTACATGTCCCAATAGGGTGCCCCAAGGCCGGCAAAGGCCGGCACCACATATACATCGCTTTCCCCCGCAATGGAGGTGGCCAAGGCTTCTGTCTCCTTGGCTTCGGAGATCAGCTCTAGCCCATCGCGCAGCCATTGTATGGCCGCCCCGGCAATGAAGATACTACCTTCAAGGGCATAGTGTACCGTGCCATCCAGACCATAGGCGATGGTGGTGAGCAGTCCATTTTTGGAAAATTGGGGCTCTTGGCCCGTGTTCATCAACATAAAACAACCCGTGCCATAGGTGTTCTTGGCAGTTCCCTTTTTAAAACAACCTTGTCCGAACAATGCGGCCTGCTGGTCTCCTGCAATCCCTGCAATGGGCACATCAACGCCCTCTATGCTGAAATTACCAAAATGGTGGGCAGAGGGCTTTACCTGAGGCAGCATGCTCTTGGGAATACCGAGCGCTTTGAGAAGGGTATCGTCCCACTGTAACTTTACGATATCGTAGAGCAGGGTACGGGATGCATTGGTGTAGTCCGTAAAGTGGTTTTTGTTGTTGGACATGTTCCATACCAACCAACTGTCTATAGTGCCCATGAGCAGTTCCCCCTTATCGGCGCGTTCGCGGGCACCGGCCACATGGTCCAAGATCCATTTGACCTTGGTGCCGGAAAAATAGGAATCTATGACCAGGCCCGTGGTCTTGCGCACATGTTCCAGCAGGCCCTGCTTTTTGAGGTCTTCACAAATATCCGCTGTACGCTTGTCTTGCCACACAATGGCGTTATAAACGGGCTTTCCCGTGTTTTTATCCCATACCACCGTAGTCTCCCGTTGGTTGGTGATACCGATGCCTTTGATGGAACCGGCATCCACGTTCTTTTTCTTCAATAGTTTTTGTAGCACCCCAAGCTGGGTTTCCAATATTTCCATGGGGTCGTGTTCCACCCAACCGGATTTTGGGAAAATCTGTTTGAACTCCTGTTGCTCCATACCGTGGATCTGGCCTTTCTCATTGACCAAAAGGGCCCTTGAGCTCGTGGTGCCTTGATCCAAGGCTATGATGTATGTATTGGACATCGGTTCTGATTTTAATTCCTTTAAAGATAACGAATCTTCACCCTATGGGCAATGCCCG
>CAKZLG010000137.1 GCA_937125035.1 uncultured Maribacter sp.
ATTAATGCCCAAGAAGAAAAGGATTACAAAGAGTATACCACGGTACAGACCGATGAGGATAACTCCAGAAACAAATCTGATAGGTCGGACATACGTGTCAAAAATTTTGAGGAGACCAAACTATTGAACTTTTACAACATAGGAGGCATTCGTTTCCAGAACATAGCGGCCAACGATGCCTTATTGAGCTCCATGATCAATGATATGGTGGCCAATGGTTGGGAACTGGCCTTTGTGACCAGTGCCGTTGAAAGTGAGGGTGGAAAAGGTGATGGCCAGGGTATTTTCATTACCCGCTATATCTTTAAAAAATAAATAGCATTGTTATAAAAAAAGCCCAGCTTTCGCTGGGCTTTTTTTGTTTTATCCGTTCACGATCTTTTCTTGATGGTTGATGGATTCCTGGTGGATGGCCTTGAACATCTTTAAGATGAACTCCTCGCTTAGGCCCTTGGTCTCCCCTTCCAATATCATGGCGCCCAAAATCTGGTTCCATCTGTTGGACTGCAATACGGCCACGTTCCGTTCCTTCTTCAATGCCCCAATGGCATCGGACACCTTCATCCGCTTGCCCATCATTTCAATAAGTTGATTATCGATCACATCTATCTGGGCCCTTAGATTGCTTAATTTAGAAGTATACTCGGCTTCGGCATCCGTTTCTTTCCTGATTTTCAAATCTTTCATGATCTGCACCAATTTGGCAGGGGTTACTTGCTGGGCAGCATCACTCCATGCATTGTCTGGATCATAGTGCGTCTCTATCATGAGTCCGTCAAAATTAAGGTCCAATGCGGTCTGTGAAACATCAAAGATCATATCGCGCTTGCCCGTAATGTGCGATGGGTCATTGATCAGGGGAAGGTCTGGGAATTTATTCTGGAATTCTATGGCCAACTGCCATTCTGGAATGTTCCTGTACTTGGATTTCTCATAGGTGGAAAAGCCCCTGTGGATGGCACCCAATTTGGTAATGCCCGCTGTATGCAAGCGCTCGATCCCTCCCAGCCATAAAGCCAGATCTGGGTTCACGGGGTTCTTAACCAGTACGATCTTGTCCGTTCCCTCAAGGGCATCGGCCAGTTCTTGCATGATAAAGGGGCTCACCGTAGAACGCGCACCGATCCACAAAAGATCTACATCATGCTCCAAGGCCAATTCCACATGGGCCCTATTGGCCACCTCGGTGGCGGTCTTGAGCCCGGTCTCCTGCCTTACTTTCTGAAGCCATTTGAGACCCAAGGCCCCTACGCCCTCAAAATTGCCCGGACGTGTTCTGGGTTTCCAGATGCCGGCACGGTAGTAATTAACATCCGTATCTTTCAGCTCATGCGCAATACGCAATACCTGATCTTCTGTTTCCGCACTGCAGGGGCCAGCTATGACCAACGGATGATCTAGTCCCATATCATCCAACCATGTTCTCATTTCCTTTGAATTTTCCATTGTATTATTCCTGTGTTTTCTTGTTTAACGGTATTCCTTTTAATATCGACTTAATTCTATTGGTATTGTTCATTTCTTGAAATATCCCTTCATAATCGTCTGCCAACAAAAGCGCTTTGAAGGCGGTAAGGTTCTGTATGTATTCCTCTAACGTCTCTATGACATTGTCCTTGTTCTGCTCAAAAATCGGGGTCCACATGGCCGGGGAACTTTTGGCAAGCCGCACCGTGCTCTCAAATCCCGATCCGGCCATGTCAAAAATATCACGCTCATTCCTTTCTTTTTCAATAACGGTCTTTCCCAACATAAAAGAACTGATATGTGATAAGTGTGAAACATAGGCAATGTGCCTGTCATGCGCCTGCGGATTCATGTACCTGATGCGCATGCCCAAGGTTTGGAAAAGTGCCAAAGCCTTTTCTTGAAGGGCAAATGCCGTTTTTTCCACTTCACAGATGATGTTGGTCTTACCTTCAAAGAGTCCGTTTATGGCGGCAGAAGGACCTGAAAATTCCGTTCCCGCAATGGGATGGCAGGCCAAATAATTTCTTCTTTTGGGATGGTCAGCCAGTTGTTCACAGATCAACTGTTTCGTGGAACCGGCATCACAAACCACGCACGTTTCCGGTACAAGGTGCAGTATTTGGGGCAGCACCGTCAACATCACATCCACCGGAATGGAGACCAAGACCACATCTGCCGTTTTAAGGTCTTCCTCCGTTCCCTTTTCATCGATGATCTGTAGGGCTTGGGCTTCCTCCAAATGGGCAGGGTTCTGGTCTATGCCGTACACCGTGGCTTCGGACATGTGCTGTTTAATGTCCTTGGCCATGGATCCGCCTATCAGTCCCACTCCTACAACAACTACTTTCATTCGTTTCTCTTTTTCCTTTTTCTGTGGATGCCCTTAAAATCTTGCTATGGCTTCCCTTATCTTTTCTTCCGTTACACAAAGTGAAAAGCGGATGTATCCCTCGCCATTCTTGCCAAAAATAGTCCCTGGGGCAATAAAAATATGCTTTTCATGCAGCAGGCCGTCTATAAAAGCCTCCGATGGTTTTTCGCCCTGCGGTAATTTCGCCCAGACGAACATCCCGGCCGAACTTCTATCATAGGTGGCCCCCACCAAATCCACCAATTGAAACATAAGCTCCCTTCTGCGGTCATACAGGGCATCCAACTTCTGGAACCATTCTTGGCCGCTGTTCAAGGCCATTACCGCGCCTTTCTGAATACCATAGAACATCCCGGAGTCCATATTGCTCTTTATCTTCAATACGGCATTGATGTGTTGCGCGCTGCCCGCCACCATGCCCACCCGCCAGCCGGCCATGTTGAAGGTCTTGCTCAGGGAGTTCAGCTCCAAGGCCACGGCTTTGGCACCTTCTACCTGTAAAATACTGGTTGGCGCTTGGTTAAGGACAAAACTATAGGGATTATCATTGACAATCAAGATTTCGTGGGCCTTGGCAAACGCCACGAGTTCCTCCATTTTGTGCTGCGTGATGCGCGCCCCGGTGGGCATATTGGGATAACTGATCCACATGAGCTTCACCTTGTCAAGGTCCATTTGCGACAACGCTTTCAGGTTGGGCAACCAACCGTTCTCCTCGGTAAGGTCGTACATGATGGGCTTTGCACCCAGTAAACGGGTGACCGAGGTATAGGTGGGGTAGCCGGGATCGGGAATGAGCACGGCATCACCCACATTCAAAAAAGCCATGCTAATGTGCATAATGCCCTCTTTGGAACCCATAAGGGGCAATATCTCCGAAGCGCCATCCAAGGCCACCTCAAATTTTTCCGCATAGAACTTGGCAAAGGCGCTGCGCAGTTCCGGCAAGCCTTGGTAGCTTTGGTATTGGTGTGCCCCGGGTTCCGCCAAGGCCTCTTGCATGGCCTGCACCACTTCCTTGGAGGGGGCCAGATCGGGACTTCCTATACCCATATTGATGATGGGTTTACCTTGGGCAACAAGCTCCCGTACTTCCCTAAGTTTTATAGAGAAATAATATTCCTGTACCGTATTGAGGCGTTCAGCGGTCATCATAGCATAGCATTTTTATATTCACCCAAAACCTTAAAATTCTCTGACATGATATCCAACAGTTTTTTAGCCTTATCAAAAGCCTCATACGTATCAAAGGTCACATCCACAAAGAAGGCGTATTTCCATGGGGTCTCTATGACCGGTAGGGATTGGATCTTCGTCAGGTTTAGATTGCAATCGCTCATTACATTGAGCACCGTGGCCAAACTGCCCCGCTTGTGGTCCGTGATGAACCGCAAAGAGGCCTTATTGATCTCTTCCCTTGGTATTGCCTTATTTTTTGTCTTTACAATAATAAAACGGGTGGCATTATTCTTAATGGTCTGTATCTCCCGTGCTACGATGTCCAACCCATATAATTCCGCCGCTACCTGTGGAGCAATGGCGCCCATGTGACCCAATTGTTGCGCTTGGATGCGTTTGGCGGTCTCGGCGGTATCCACATCCTCCACCATTCTAATATGCGGGTGGTCCTTGAAAAATTCCTTGCACTGCAACAGGGCCATGGGATGCGAACTCACTTCTTTGATGTCTGCGATGCACTGCCCTTTCAGCACCATTAAATGATGGTGGATATTGAGGTAGTGTTCCCCAATGACGTGCAGATTATTGTGGTAGACCAAGGCATAATTGGGAATAATACTGCCCGCAATGGAATTCTCAATGGCCATAATGCCCTTATCGGCCTTTTGCGTTAAGAGCGCATCCACCACGGCATCAAAGGAGAGGCACTCCACCAAGGCCACTTGGTCACCAAAATACTCTCTGGCCACTTGGTGGTGGTTGGAGCCCCGTATGCCCTGTATGGCTATTTTTAATTCCATCGCTTTTTACCCTTTTTCAATGTACCTCTTTCCCCATTGCCCGTTTTTCTTAGTATTGGGCCAAAAAAAAAGTCCCGATGCTTTCGGAACTTTCTTATATATGGTTAAATCAAATATACTAGAACAGTTCCACGCCTCTCTTAAAAAAGAAGTAGAAATAAAACCCGTTCCAGAAATACTGCTTGGACATCTTTAATTTTTATGGGGCTAATGTACTAATTAAAATGAAATAGGGAGGGCATTGGGTCTTTTTTATGAAATAATGCTAAAGTTGCTACTAAAATTATGAATATTCAAAAAAAATACTTTGCATTTTAATTATCCGTTAAAACTGAAGGGCCACCCCTAGCCCATTTTGGTTGAGCGACGGCACTACACGAAAGGTGGTCTTTTGGTCAAACTGTTTGTTGTAGGCCAAAACAGCCTTTCGTTTGGAGGTATAGGACTTACCCACAAATACGGCCGCAATAACACCCGTGCCCAAAGAAGCCAAAATGGGACCAATGGCCGCGTTGGCCCTATCCCTATCGGAAACCCCGTCACGGTACAATTCTTCCAATCCCCATATCAAGAACCCTATTTGTCCCAGAGCGGCAACACCAGAGACGATCTCTTGGGTTTTGCCCTTTTTCCAATGGGCATAAGCCGTATCATGGGTCTTGAGCAGTATCATGAACTGCTCCTTCTCCAATTCTTGATCATCTTGGTAGTACTCCAACCCCCAAAAAGTGGGAAAAATGGTTACCTCTTGGGCCTTTACAAGTGGCCCAATCATCATTAGGGCAAGTATGAACGCATATGTTGTTGTTTTTTTCATGGAATATGGCTTTAAAGAATTTGTACAAGTTAAGCGAGCTACTTAAAAACCAAGGCGATTATAAAGGCTCCTTTAAGATAGCGATCATGGTCTTTATACCATCGCGATAGTTGCCAAGCCTAAGATTTTCATTGGGGCTGTGCTGGTTGTTGTCCCTGTTCACCGTGGGCACGGTTACCGCAGGTACGCCCAAGGTAGTGACAAAGGGCGATATGGGAATGGAACCCCCACTCATACGGATCATAATGGGCTGTTCTCCAAAGGCGTTGTTCATGGCCTTTTGCAGCCAAAGGCCTACCTCAGACCCAAAGTCGGTTCGGTAGGACTGATAGGATATTTCCGAAGTGATGGTGGCGATTTTAGGATGTTGCAGTCGCTCCATTTTTGTAGGTTCGCGGTCCAGAACAACATAGCCTTGCTGGGCCACGTGCTCCTGCACCAAGTACAATAAGCGCTCTGCATTGGATTCCTTCACCAAGCGGAGGTCCAGTTCCGCCCGGGCCCAACCCGGTACAATGGTACGCACCTTTTCATTGATCCACCCTGATTGCATGCCCCTTATGTTCAAGGACGGGTATTGTATGGCCTCTTGGTAATAGCTTCCTACTTGGTCCGTTTCCGCTATTTGCAGACGCTCCATGATCTGCTCTTCCTTATCGGGCACCGCCTTGAGGACCGCCTGTGTAGCAGCATCTATCTGAATGCCTTCATAAAACCCGGGAATGGTCACCCGGCCCTCTTCATCTTTCATGGAGGCCAACAACTTGGCCAAGCGCAGCGCGGGATTAGGGGCATAATTGCCAAAATGGCCACTGTGCTGGGGCACCACGGGGCCGTAAGTGGTCAGGGTCATGGTGGCTATGCCCCGCGCACCAAAGGTAAGTGTGGGCCTGTTGGTGATGTGTCTGGGACCGTCAAAAATAATGAGCATATCCGCACTTAAGGCCTCGGCATGTTCGGTAACGGCCTTGGGCAGATGGGGCGAACCCAGTTCTTCCTCAAAATCCATAATGACCTTAAGATCATAATTGGGAACTACCTTTCCCTGGGCCGCGGCATCCAAAGCTGCCAGGAACATGGCCACGGGGCCCTTGGCGTCACTGGCCGATCGGGCAAATATACGCCAGTCATCGGCATACCGGTCTATGGAATCCCAAGGTATGGCCTCCCAAGATGCACCCACCTGCTTTTTGAGGACAGGGTCGTAGGGATTCTCTTGCTGCCATTGGGTAGGGTCTACCGGTTGCCCATCCAACTGTAAATACACCAAGACCGTTTTCTTGGCCTTGGGATGTTTGCGTTCCGCTAAGAGCAAGGGCACGGTTTCAGTGGCCAAACGTTGCGTGGTAAAACCGCGTTGACCAAAAGCGGTCTCGCACCAGTTTACATTCTGCTCTATATCCTGTGGGTAAAAAGCATCATTGGGCATACGCAACAACTCCCTTAACATTGGGAAGGTGGCCTTAGCGGCCTCTTGAGAGAGAGCATCCAAATCCGCCTTTTGTCCCTGTGCCCAAAAAACACTGAAAACAACAAATACCAACCCTAATGGGAGGGCGCATCTACCTTGCATTGAACTACGTATCATTTTTTTAATTTTAGTTGCACCCATGGCATTAGGTACTTTTAGACTATTTAAGGTCCTAGGCTTTCCCGTTACAACTTGGTGAGTTCCACATTCCTGAACTGTACCATGCCCAAACCATCCGCTTGCAGGCCTATATAGCCCTCTACAAGATCGTCATTTTCCACATCCACCACCAAATCCCCATTGATCCATGCTTTTATACTGTTGCCTTCACAGCGGATGCGATAGGTATTCCATTGGTTGATGGTGTTCACATATACAAGGGACTGTGTGCGGGAAACCAAGGCCCCTGTGCGGTCACCCGGCTCTGGATGATTGTCCCATATATTGAGCTCATAACAATCCGTAAAGCTCAGTTCTTGTTCTTTACAACGAACGAAAATACCAGAATTAATGGTCTCATCTGGGTTGAATTCCAGCTCCAGCTCAAAATTGGCATAGGTCTTTTCTGTTATGAGAAAACCAGTGCCCCGTAGCAAACTACCCATGATAACACCATTGTCATATTCCCATTGGGCATTGCCTTTTTCAGACCAGGGCTCCGTATGGGCTTGATCGAACAACATTACTTTTTCAGTGCAGGATGAAACCACAATGGTTAAAAAAACAATCAAAAAATACGAAATAGACCTCATTGCTTTGTGTTTTAAAATATATAATAGTTTGACGACCTGTTTTCTAACACCTTAAAATTAAAATATAATGTCCTTTACATCTTACCATTTGGCCCAAAAACCCCATTCTTCTGATGGTCATGAGACCATTTTTGTTAAAACTAGCGTAAATATATACTGTCATTTTGAGAATAAGGAATTTATGTCGCGCATTAAACCCCTTTCCCAGTTTGGTGCGGTGTGAGCAACACATCCAATATTTGGTCCAGAACATCCTGAACTTTAGGGTCGGTACAATTGATCAAAACGGCAAACACCAATTGCTGCTCCGGATAGACGAACAGGTTCGAATAGCCCCCTACCCCATTGCCCACATGGCCAAAAAAGGGCCTGCCCTTCGCGTCCTGGCTCACCTGCCAACCCAAGCCATAATAGGTGAGACGGCCATTAGCGTTCTGGGCGGATAGAAATTCGGTCCTTATTTCCTTGGGCAGGAAGCTGTCCTGCAAGAGGGCATTTCCAAATTTGGAAATATCGGAAGCGGTGGAAAGGTAGCCCCCACCGGCCAGTTTGTAGACATTGTCCACCAGGATGGCCTCCCGCAACTTATTGCCCCTTTTGGAATAAAAGGAGGACAGCCTACCGCTCAGTTCCGGTGTCATTTCCTGTGGCGCGTAGGTATCGTGCATTTCCAAAGGTTCCAGCACCTGCTGGCGCACGTGGGCCGCAAAGGGCATGCCGCTTACCTCTTCCATGGCCAGGGCAATCAAATTCCAGCCAAAGGAAGTGTACAGATAATCCGTTCCGGGCTCAAAGACCAAGGCATCCTCCGCAAAGAGTGCCATGCCCTCCTTGACGGACATGCGTCTGTTAAGGCCATATTCCTTGCCCTGGTACCCCCGTATGCCCGCCGTATGGCCCGCCAGTTGGCGTAGGGTGAAATCCCACCGTTTCTTTGGGAAATAGGGCACATAAGTATATAGGGAGGCATCCAGATCCAAGTCTCCGTTGGCCACCATGCGGGCCAGGGCGGCCGCTGCTATGTTTTTGGATATGCTGGCAATCCTTAAAATAGTTCCAGTAGGGTGCACAGGTTCTTTGGTCTCCAAATTGGCATAGCCATAGCCCTTTTGAAAAATGGTCTCCCCTTTTTTTAGGACCGATATGGCCAACCCGGGCACTCTTTTCTCAGAAATGAGCTGCTGTAAAAGGACATCGACCTGTACCAAATCGGTCAAAACATTATTCTGGCCCAACATTTTCTTGGACAAGGCCCAATCCTTGAAAAAGCGCAAAAATGGTCTCATTCCCTAAAGATAAGCCTTCCTGTAAAGAGCTCTTGCACCTCTATAGCATTGGGCCTATGGAAACTCTGAAGGTCTCCCGTTCCCCTCAAAATGCCCGATAACCGAAGTTGCGGATCCACCAAAATATCGTTAGACCCACGGTGGTTAAAAATGACGTTTTGGGCGGTGAGTTCCTGCGCTTCAATACGTGAATCTCCCGCGGCAATGCTCACATTGAGGTTTTCCACTGTGCCCCGTAATTGAAAATAAGCTATTCCATTAACAACAATGTTGAGGGTTACGGCATCCAAAGCAAGTTCAAAGGAACCGTCCGTGGTAGCGGCGTTGGGCTCATTAAAACTTTCGGAAAGCAACGTAAGGCTGGGGTAGGACAGCACCCCGTTACTTTGTATGGGAAAGCCCGTGCTGCTCCGTATCTCCGTGATGTTGGGAGAGGTGACATAGACCACCGTGGTGCCATATTCGCGTACAAAATTGCAATCATTGGTATCCATAAGGAGCAAGCGGCCCTCTTCCACCTTGGCCCCTACCTCATTGCGCAAATTTTCACCGGTCTCGATTTCCACCTTTTGGGTATTTCCCTGTTGCACCACCAAGGTAATGTGCTCAAACACGGTGATTTTGTCAAAATTGGGGACAGACACCTCCACCCTACTGATGTTGCCGGTCTGCTGAAAACAATCCGATGCATTTTCCGAATCGCACCCAAGGAAGACCAGGAGCAAGAGAAACAAGACGCCAATGAGCTTTCTGGGCCTGATCAAATGAAGATCTCTTGATGTATTTCCTTTCGTTGCCATAACAGTGCTTGTAAAAGTTCCAGCTCCCCTTTCCATTGCGCTCTTTTTTTATAACCGTAGCCCTATGCCAAATTCAACCGCTTCGGCCTTGGCCCCGTGCGATTTTAAGGTGATGGCCGCAAAGAGCTTATCGTTGAAATAGCGCTTTAGCCCTATCCTATTGTACACCTGCCCCTCAAAATCGAACGGATAATAGACATAATAGCCCAACTGGGTCACCACGCTTGTTTGGTTGATGAACAGCTCATGGCCCAAAAATAGGCCCACCCGTTTAAAATCATCATCGGCGGACACCCCATTTTCCGGAAAGGCAATGGACTGGAAACGGATCAATTCCTTCAAAAAATTACTAAAAAAAACATCGGTGCCCAATTGCAGGGCACTTTTGCGCCCTAACCGCTTATCAGCATAGCCAGAAAGGATAAAAAAACCATATTGACCGGAGTCAATGACATCACTCTCGTTCACCCCGCCGCGCAGGACCAGATTGTACTTTATGGGCTCCGTGATGCGCACCTTTTCCGGCTTGGGCAGGTAGGCCAGGTCCTCGCCCCCATCCAGGTCATAGACCAGTCCCGCATTTAGGGCGAGCGTATTGGTAGAGGTGTTGGGCGCCCTGAAATTGGCATTGGAATAATGGATGACGGAAATGCCGGCCTTTACGCCAAGGCCCTTAAAGATGTTTTCCCGGTGATAGTTCAGCATCAAATAGGTGGAGCTCAGCAAGTGGGAGCCATAGGCATTGTTCCTGAAATTGGTCTCTTTATCATAGGGATTGGTCGTATAGGCAATGCCCTGACCGATCCTAAACTGGATGTTTCTCCGCAAGAGATAAAAATTGTAGTGGGCATACAGTCCGTAGTTCTCTCCCAACGTGGGGTTTTCCATATTTTGGTAAATAAAGGAAACGCCATAATCCGGAAAGTTGAAAAGGCCCTCCCATTCCCGTGATCCGTAGGTTTTACGGTTGAAGCCCAAAATGAAACCCGCAGGATGCTCCGTGATCAAATGCGATATATCTGGATTGTGCAAGAGAAT
>CAKZLG010000138.1 GCA_937125035.1 uncultured Maribacter sp.
AAATAGATGCGCCAGTTACGCCAAATATGCCCGCCGTCGGTCTCCATATATTCATAGGGCATGTCCATTGCATCCAATTTTTCCTTTAGTTCCTGGTTGGCCTTATACAGAAAATCCGTCTTGCCAATGGCAATGTAATAGAGTTCCAGACCATTCTCCTTCTGCTGTGCCAAGGTTTCGTCTATAGCATTGTATACCTTCACCGTAGCGTCCTCACGGGGCATGATGGCCGCAGAGAATAGGCCCACATAATCAAAGGTGTTTGGGTAGTATCTGGATATATGAAAGGAATGGAACCCGCCCATGGACAGACCTGCCACCGCACGGTGTGCCTTGTCCTTCTTTACCCTATAATTATTTTCAACAAAGCCCACAATGTCCATAAAATTTGCCTCGTACGTGCCATTCATGGTCTGTGGGGCCATAAATACGGGTTTGTAATACCCATCGCTGCCCTTTCCTGGAGCCGCATCTTGGGTTACATTACCGTTGGGCATGACCACGATCATAGGCTCCGCTTTTCCTTCTGCAATGAGATTATCCATAATCTGTGAGGTGCGTCCTAAATCCATCCATGCTTCCTCGTCGCCCCCGGCACCGTGAAGTAAATAGAGCACAGGATACATTTTGGTGCTGTTTTCATATCCGGGTGGGGTATATACGGTGATTCTACGATCCATCCCCAAGCCAGGGGAATCGTACCAACGTTTGGCCACCGTACCATGGGGCACATCGTTTACTTTGTAATGGTCCGCCTTGCCTCCACCAATGACAAAGATATTGGTCAGCGAGGCTACATCTCTAATGACAAAAGGATTGCTGGGGTCCCTGACCGTAGTTCCATCCACTATAAAATGGTAGTTGTACAATTCTGAAGGAAGGCTTTGGGTGGCATACGACCACAGGCCATCCCCATTTTTGGTTAACAGTGCTTTTCCAGGGGCATCCATTTCACCCATGGGTGTATTCGCCTTTACGGTAGGCAGAAAATCACCGGTAATGAAAACGGAATCAGCGGCTGGGGCCGCAATCCGAAACGTCACGCTTTGATCGTTGTGTATTTCCGGGGATATGATTTCAGCTCCTCCAAACAGGGCCTCCTGCCCTTGTAAACCAAGCCCCATAGCGAGTAAGGCGAGGACGACGAACAATCTGTTTTTTTTCATTTTAAAGGGATTATATGGGTTCAACCGGCCTGCCATAACCCCAGCCAGAAGACCGAAGCATGGTATGGCATTGACCGTGCATTTGGACAAATGTAAAAAAATTTTGCCCTGATTTCCCCTATATCGGAATTATTGTCTCAATTTGTTACAATAATCTTTTTTTTCTGCCACTTTTATGCTTTATTTGAAACTTGAAGGGTATTTGACCTAGAACATGAATGTATTCCAAATCAAATTCAGGTGTTTATGGATATCACACAAGGTAGATGTACACGCCTAACCCTTAGCGAATTAGTACGTGAATAGAAAAATCGGAATATTGAAAAAGACACAAGCGATTACCTGCAAAGTGTAAAAAGGTTCATCATGACAGGAAAGCATTTCGCTTCAGCATGGTTGATCTTTAGATAAAAACATCCTATGGGAAAACCCACCGGATTAGCACGTGCATTTATGGCTTCTTGAAATACGTTCAAAAATGATAGCATGCCCGGCCAGCATCGTTTGGGCCCAATTTATATCCAATAAAGTAAAACTCAAAACTATTGAACCTATGAAAAAAATAATCGTTAATGCCTTTGTTCTTGTCGCCGCGGGCATTGTTTTCTCATGTAAACCCAAGGCCGCTAAAACAACGGAGAGCACAGAAACACCGGAAAACACGATTGGGGAGGTATCACAAATTGGTGGTCTGGCCCTGTATACCGTTCGCGAAGATATGGGCACCGATGCCAAAACCACCTTAAAGGCCGTGGCCGATGCAGGTTATCAAAACATTGA
The DNA here is from genome assembly GCA_937125035.1 of uncultured Maribacter sp. Taxonomy (GTDB): domain Bacteria; phylum Bacteroidota; class Bacteroidia; order Flavobacteriales; family Flavobacteriaceae; genus Maribacter. The sequence continues at coordinate 1,947 of CAKZLG010000138.1, forward strand.
AGCCGCCAGTTATGCCGATGGAAAATTTTATGACATGACCCCGGCAGCATTCAAGGCTTATTTGGGTGAGGTGGGCCTTAATCCCATAAGCACACATCAAGGATCGGTTACGCTTGAAAATGCAGACCAAATGATGGCCGATGTGAAAGCTGCTGGTTTTGAATATTTTGTGATTCCCGTTCCCCCAATGGGCATGTTCACCTTTAATAGGGAAGATAGGACCATGGGCATGAAGGGCACGGTACAGGAACTGGCCACTGTCTTGGATGCCCTTGGTGAAAAGGCGAACAACGCCGGTCTAAAACTGCTGTACCACAACCACGATTTTGAATTCAAAAAAGGGGAGGACAACGTGGTAGTGATCGATTATTTATTGGAAAACTGCAACCCGGCATTCGTGAATTTTCAGATGGACCTGTACTGGGTGACCAAAGCAGGGGCCGATCCTGTAGCTTACTTTGAAAAGTATCCTGGGCGGTTTAAACTCTGGCATGTGAAGGATATGGATGAACAGGGCCGGTTTGCCCCAGTGGGCCAAGGCACTATTGATTTTCCACGGATATTGGCCAAAAAAGAACTTTCTGGCATGGAATACTACATGGTGGAACAAGACATGACCTTTGATGGCCTAACCCCTCTGGAGGCCATAAAAATAAGCCATGAGGGCTTGAAAAAAATCGGATTTCAATAAGAATACAATATGAAAAAAAGAACATTTTTCCTAAACATTCTGCTCCTAGTGGCCGTAATGCCGCTGGTAGCCCAAGAAGTAAAAACAGGCGCAGCCATAGCCGTGACCAATACGGCCAACGGCCAGGTGCGGGGCTATATTGAAAATGACATCTTTACCTATAAGGGTATTCCCTATGCCAAGGCCGATCGCTTTGAGGCCCCTGAAAAGCCCGAAGCATGGCAAGGGGTGCGCAGCTCTACCATGTACGGTCCCGTGGCCCCTCTATTGACGCCAACAACCTCCATCACAGATGAACCGGAATTTGTGTTTGATCATGATTGGGGCTTTACCAATGAAGACTGTCTGAATTTAAATGTCTGGACCCCAAGCATTGAAGATGGCAAAAAGCGCCCCGTGCTTTTTTGGATACACGGTGGTGGTTTCACGTCCGGTTCCAGCCATGAGCTCCCTTCTTATGACGGGGCCAACCTTAGCAAGAATGGGGATGTCGTAGTGGTTTCCATCAATCATCGGCTGAACGTGCTGGGCTTTCTGGACCTATCTGCCTATGGTGAAAAATACAAACACTCCGCAAATAGCAGTATTTTGGACATGGTCATGGCCTTGGAATGGGTACGGGACAACATTGCCAATTTTGGGGGAGACCCCAACAATGTCACCATTTTTGGCCAATCCGGTGGTGGGGCCAAGGTGAACACACTTATGGCCATGCCCAAGGCCAAAGGACTTTTCCATAAGGCCATCAACCAAAGTGGTGCCATGCGCGGCGGTATTCTGACCAAGGAAGACACCCAGGCCATAGCCACCGAAACCCTCTCCATCTTGGGCCTAAAGCCCTCTCAAGTGGATAGTTTACAGCACATACCGTATGCCGACCTGGCCAAAGCCAGTTCCACGGCCATGAAAAATGTGGAGGAAAAAATGCGTGCCGCCGGCAAGCCGATCATGGGCTTTGGCCTAGGTTGGGGCCCTAGCCAAGATGGCACGGACCTTCCTTACCAAACCTCCTCTAAAGAGGCATTGGCACTTTCCAAAGATGTGCCCCTCCTCATTGGTACCGTTAAAAATGAATTTGCGCCATTCGCCAATATGCGGTTCGTGGGGGCAGAGGACCAGACCATCATGACACATATCAAAGAAACCTATAAAGAAAAAGCAGATGCGTACATAGCAGCGGTCAAAAGCGCCTACCCGGAAGATACGGCCATAAAGGACCTTATTGATGTGGATACCAGGTTCCGTCCTGGGGCAGTGGTGCAGGCCAATGCCAAATCTGCCCTGGAGGGTGGTGCCCCGGTCTATATGTACCTGTTCACTTGGCAGTCGCCAGTATTTGACGGCAAATACAAATCCTTGCACTGTATGGAGCTCCCTTTTGTGTTTGACAACATCAACTTGGCCAACCAGATGACCGGTGGTGGGGAAAAGGCCCACGTCCTCGCCAAAAAGATGAGTAGGGCCTGGATCAATTTTGCCAAAACGGGAAACCCAAACCATGCCGGCATTCCAGAATGGCCACAGTACAACACGCAGAATACGGCCACCATGCATTTTGATCATGAGTGCGTGGTAAAACCTCAATTGGACAAAGCCCTGTTTGAAATCGTAGCCGGACAGTAACTCACATTTTTTCGGTTCCCCCAAAGGGATTTGCCCTGGACATCTTTTACCGCTCAACTGGAGCTGGTGATCTGAAAGTCCGGGGCTGTCCTTTTTTAAGCTCACCCCATCTGCCAACTGATGCCCGCCTATAAGTACAAGTATGTCGTTCAGGGTATGGATTCTGTTGGTCACAGAAAATTAAACTTTAATGGAAACTTTTGCACGTATCTTATAAATCCACTTTTTAGTAGCAAAACATGAAAAGAACAGGACGTAAAGGATATACCACCCTAGGGATACTAGTATAGGTCCTCAGCCCTTTTACGGACAAGTTCACCATAAAAAGGGAAAAAAGGTGTGGGGACCCCTGAGGGCATGGAATCACTTTTGCACCTAGATCTGGTCTCCAACTATTTTGACGTGGTGGACAATGTTGACGAGGCCGACAATGCCCTAGTGGGATTAACAAGTCCGGATGGCGGAGTAGGTTATGACCGTGCCCATTTGGAAAAGGGCGGCAATGCCATGTTCCCATTTTATTGGAATTAGGAAAGATTGCAAATGACCGTACTTAGGCCTAAAGATAATGGGCAGCACCCCTAGGCACAACCATGGGCACACCAATGCGCCATGGCCCAACCAGTCCCACAAACAGCTAACAATTAAGGTTTTGTTAGTACAAGGAATGTTTTAAAAAGCCTAATTTGTAAACAATGCAGCACTTTTACACTGGTATTGTAAAGAATACAGGATACTTTTTCATAAGGGCAGCTCCCCTCCTCTCAAAAACAAAGGGGAATGGGGTATTTTGGTGCGTCATCTTCTGCTGTTTCCTAATGGCTTGCTCTCCCAAATACAACAATGTGGCACAGCCCATTGAAGATGTTGGGGAATTCACCTATACAGGATCTAGCTTGGTGGAAGATGAATGGTGGACAGCCTTTGGGGATGACCAACTCAACATACTCATGGACAGCGCCTTACAGTCCAACTTCAACTTGGCCGCCACATGGCAGCAATTTTTGGCGGCAGAAGCTGTAGTGGCCCGGGAAGCGGGGATTAAATGGCCACAAATAGAAGCTTCGGCCCAGAGTGCCAAGAACTTTCCGGAACCCGATTTTGTGGGAGGTGAAAATACACAATTGGGGCTCTCTGCCAGTTATGAACTTGACCTCTGGGGCCGAATCCGAACGGGGATCCAAGCAGAAAAGTTACGGGCGGAATCCAGTTTATACGACTACCGGGCCGCGGCCATTTCCCTGTCGGCCGAAATTGCGAACACATGGTACCAACTCCTGGCAGCCAAGGAGCAGCTTCGCATTACGGAAACACAGATCGCTACGAATGAGGACATCATACAACTGATCCGTTCCCGTTTCGTTGGCGGTCAGATAAGAGCGGTAGACCTATTGCGGCAGGCCCAACTCTTGGAAAGCACCAAAGAACAGCGCATTATCTTCAAAACGAACATAGGCGTATTGGAAAACCAATTGGCCGTGCTTTTGGGCCAACAGCCCCAAAAGCTGTTGGAGGTGGAGACCGCCATCCTTCCCACCCTGCCCAAAGTACCCTCTACCGGCCTGCCCTTGGAACTGGTACGCCGAAGACCCGATCTACAGCGGTCCTATGCCCTTTTGCTTGCTGCAGACCGTGATCTGGCCTCGGCCATTAAGAGCAAATACCCTAGAATGAGCCTTGGGGCCAGGGGACAGCTCCGCTCCAATAATTTTGACAACCTGTTTGAAAATTGGGCCTATTCCATAGCCGGCAATATTCTGGCTCCCCTGTTCTATGGCAATCAGATCAAATCTGAGATTAGGCGCAATGAGGCCGTTAAACAGCAACGCCTCTTTGAATACGGGCAGGCCACCCTTACTGCTTTCCAAGAAGTGGAGAACGGCCTGCTACAGGATCGGATGCAAAAAGAACGCGTGGCCAATATAGAACGGCAACTACAACTGGCCGCCAACAGCAACAAGCAGCTTAGCGTTGAATTCTTCAACGGTTTTAGCCCCTATTTGGATGTGTTGTTGGGGCTGGATCAAGAACAACAGTTACGACGAGACCTTGTAACGGCAAGGCTGCGCCAGATACAGGCAAGGATTGGGCTGTACCGCGCATTGGCCGGGGGTTTTGAGACCACAAGGGAAATTCCTATTGAAAAAGAAATAAAATGAGCAATAAAAAAATACTGTACATCTGTTTGGCCATTCTTTTGGGGGGCGTGTTGTTCACGACCTTGATCTTTTCCACGGAGCCTGAGGCCCAAAGGGAAGGTGCCACAGTAGAGACCGCCATGTTGGTTGATGTGCATACTGTGGACAAGGGTACCTACCAGCCCGTCATCGTAGCCACCGGCACGGTACAGCCTATAGAAGATGTAACTTTGAGCCCCTTGGTAGGGGGCCAGATCATACGGCGGGCCCCAGCATTCGCACCAGGTGGTTTCGTGAAAAAAAACGAAGTGCTCCTCCAGATAGACCCTGCTGATTATGAAAATACCCTAGCACTCAGGAAAAGTGAGTTGCTGCAGTCCCAAACCACCCTTGATACGGAAATGGGCCGCCAAAAAATAGCGGAACAAGACCTTAGGCTCATCACCCAAGATTCCCTTTTTGGATCGGATCCCCTTACGGAAAACGAGACCCAATTGGTCTTGCGAACGCCCCAATTGAATGCTGTAAAGGCCACCATTGGCGCAGCCAGGGCGGCCGTTTCACAAGCCGAGCTCAATTTGGAAAGGACCACCATACGCGCCCCTTTTGATGCCCATATCCTAACCCAGAACGTGACCAAGGGATCCCAAGTAGCGCCGGGGGATGATCTGGGCCGTATTGTGGGCACAGATTTTTACTGGGTAACGGCAACGGTGCCCATTGCCAAATTACAATGGCTCCACTTCCCCAATGGGGAGGACGACCAAGGTGCCCTGGTACGCATAGAAAATCCTACGGCCTGGAAAAAAGGGGACCACCGTGTGGGTCATCTAGACCGGCAGATCGGTGCCTTGGACAACCAAACCCGCCTGGCCAGGGTATTGATCAAAGTCCCTGACCCATTGGCCACCCAGCAAACCTCCACGGCCGGGCCCAAGCTCATGATCGGTACTTTTGTGGAAGTAAGGATACAGGCAGACTCGGTGCCCAATGTCGTACAACTGAATAGGGACTATGTGCGGAGCAATGAAACGGTATGGGTCATGAAGGACGGGAAATTGGAAATACGAAATGTGGACATTGTTTTAAACGATGACGAACATGCCTATATCCGAAGCGGACTTTCGGATGGGGAACATGTGGTCATTACGGACCTCAGCACGGTTACCAACGGTATTGGACTACGGACCAAGGAAACTGCCGTTAAGGAGGGTATCACAGATTAGAAAAAAAAGAAATGGAAAAAGAAAAAGAAAAAAAACCTCGAAAGGAAGGGGCCATTGCTTATATGGCCCGGAATTCAATTGCTACGAACCTTTTGATGCTCCTTCTGCTTTGTGGCGGCCTATTCACTATGTACACCATTCAAAAAGAGGTTTTTCCAGAATTTCAGTTGGATTTTGTGGAGGTCTCCGTGGCCTATCCGGGGGCATCACCCGCCGAGGTGGAGCAAGGGGTATTGCAACCTGTTGAAGAAGCGGTACGTGGCGTTCAGGGCATTAAGGAAATCGTATCAGAGGCCAGTGAAGGTTCCGCCCAGATCAGCATAGAGCTTGTGGCGGGTACGGAGCGCATGAAGGCCTTTCAGGATATAGACCAGGCCGTGAACCGTGTACGCACTTTTCCAGATGATATAGAACGGCCGGAAGTCCGTCTCCAATCGCGCCAGCGAGATGTGATCCAAATTGGCCTCTATGGCCCCACGGATATCTGGACCCTCCGCCAACTGGCGGAAAGGCTTCGCACCGTCTTACTCAATGATCCGGAGATCACCCAAGTGGAACTGGGCAACGTACCAGAGTACGAGACGCGTATTGAGATACCGAGGCGTAATCTTGAAAAATACAACCTCACCCTGGGCCAAGTGGCCAACATCATCCGCCAGAGCAGTAACGATGTGCCGGCTGGGGCCATTCAGACCCAAAGCGGTGAGATCTTGTTGCGCATGCAGGAGCGCAAGCAATGGGCCAGGGAATATGGAAACATAACCGTGGTCTCCTCAGAGGATGGGGCCAATGTTTCCTTACGGGATATCGCCACCATCACAGATGGCTTTGAGGAAACCGGCTTCCACGGCCAGTTCAATCAAGAAAACTACGTGGAACTCCGGATATTCAGGATCGGAGATCAATCCCCCCTCCGCATAGCGGATGTGGTGGGGACCATTCTAAAGGATTTTCAGCTACCGCCCGGTGTAAAATATAGAACGGACAGCAATAGGGCCAAGGATTACAGGGAGCGGTTGTCCTTGCTTACGGAGAACGGGCTTTTGGCCATACTCATAGTACTGGTGATCTTGACCTTATTTTTAGAATACCGTTTGGCTTTTTGGGTGATGATGGGCATGACGGTCTCCTTTATAGGGGGTATGATCTTGTTACCGCTCATAGGCATCAGCGTCAACATGATCTCCATGTTCGGTTTCTTGGTGGTACTGGGCATTGTGGTGGATGATGCCATTGTGGTGGGCGAAAACGTGTATGAATACCGCCAAAAGGGCTTGAGCCCCATGCAAGCCGCCATTGCAGGCACCAAGGATGTGTCGCTCCCCGTCATTTTCAGTATCGTCACCACCATCATTGCCTTTGTGCCCCTGCTCTTCATGCCCGGGGAGACCGGTAAATTTTGGCAGCCCCTGCCCGCGGTGGTTATCGTTATTTTGGCCGTTTCCCTATTGGAGGCCCTTTTTATTCTTCCCTCCCATTTGGGCCATCTCAAAAAGCAGGGCAGTAAGAAAAAATGGGTCCTACAGCTTGAACATTGGCAAAAATCCTTCGCAGGGCAATTTGATGGGTTCATAGCAAAAAGATACCGCCCCTTTTTGGATATATGCCTTAAGTACAGATACATCACCCTTAGTGCAGCGGTGGCCCTATTACTGATGGTGGGTGGGTATGGCTATAGCGGCCATATGGGCATGATCATGATGCCCGAAGTGGCGGCAGATGAAATCGAGGCAGGTGTACGGTTACCAGTGGGCACCACTCCGGACCAGGCCGCCAAAGTGGCCCATGCCATTTCAGAGGCCACCCAGCGCATGTTTGAGGAACACGATCTCTATGAGGTGGCCGAAGGCATCAAGACCAACGTACGGGGACAGAATTTCATAGATGTGGAAATCGTGATGCTGCCCCCGGACCAACGGGACATTACCGCTGCCGAGGTCATTGCGCTGTGGCGCGATAACATTGGGGATATTGAAGGGGTGGACCAAATAAGCTTCGAGGCCGAACGCGGCCCGGGAGGGGCACGCCAGGCCATTAGCATTGATCTCAGCCATTCGGATATTAATGTGCTGGAACGCGCCAGTGCCGCCTTTGTGGAACGGATGTCCGCCTTTTCCAATACCCGCGATGTTACCGACAATTACAACAAGGGCAAGCTGCAGTATGATTTTAAATTGTTGCCCCAGGGCAGAAATCTAGGATTGACCTCAGACGACGTAGGGCGTCAGGTACGGAATGCCTTTTTTGGTGCCCTGGCCATGCGCCAGCTCCGCGGAATGAACGAGATAGAAGTGCGTGTAAAGCTGCCCATGGAGGAACGCAAGGACATCAACAACTTGGAGAACTTCCTCATACAGACCCCTACCGGCGTACTGGTCCCCTTGCTGGACGTTGTGGAGGTAGAGCAACGCGAAGCCTTTACCAGTATTAACCGAAGGGACGGCCGTAGGGTGGTGAACGTAGGTATGGACGTAGAGCCCGCCAATAGCGTAAACCGTGTCATAGCTTCGGTACAGGAAGAGACCCTGCCCCAGTTGAGGGCGGATTTTCCCGGTATAACCTGGAGCTTTGAGGGAAGCCAAGCCGATATGCGCGAGAGCACGAATACCCTTAAAGCCGGCTTTTCCATTGCCATGTTGCTCATTTACGCCTTACTGGCCATTGCCTTTAGCAGTTATATACAGCCCTTGATCGTTATGACGGCAATCCCCTTTGGTATCGTTGGGGCCGTAATAGGACATATTCTATTGGGCTATGACCTCTCTTTGGTGAGCCTTATGGGGGTGATCGCACTTTCTGGGGTGGTGGTCAACGACTCCCTCATCATGATCGATTATGCCAATAAACGGCGTAGGGAGGGGTATCC
>CAKZLG010000139.1 GCA_937125035.1 uncultured Maribacter sp.
CCTCTCCTTAAAACATACCTTCAGCATCTCAAGAGAGAGCCATGACCACCAAGACACCCTCATTGTATCCCTCTCCCTTGATGGAAAAACGGGTTATGGGGAAGCTACATCCAATCCCTATTACAAGATAACCGTGGAAAGTATGATAGGGGAGATCGAAGCATTGCGTACGGAAATCGAAAATTATGATTTTACCGTTCCTGAAACCTTCCATGCTTTTCTGATGGATTGTGGATTGACCCATTTTGCAATTTGTGCGTTGGATCTGGCAGCCCACGACCTATATGGGAAACGCTTGGGGCAACCATTATATGAAATTTGGCAAACCAATACGGACAGGTACCCCATTACCAATTACACCATTGGCATAGCCCCCATACCCGATATGGTGGCCAAAATGCAGGAAATGCCTTGGCCCATCTATAAGATCAAACTGGGAACGGACAATGATGTGGCCATTGTAAAGGCCCTTAGGGAACATACCGATGCCGTTTTCCGAATTGATGCCAATTGCGCATGGACGGCCGAAGAGACCATAAGAAATGCCCCCCAACTACGTGACCTAGGGGTGGAATTCCTAGAGCAACCCCTAAAGGCGGATGATTGGGAGGGGATGGAAAAAATCATGCACCGCAGCGTACTGCCTGTCATAGCCGATGAAAGCTGCATTGTGGAAGCCGATGTTGAAAAATGCGCCCTTCATTTCAACGGCATCAACATTAAATTGACCAAATGTGGCGGACTCACCCCGGCCAAAAGAATGATCCACAAGGCCAAGGACCTTGGGCTCAAGGTCATGGTAGGGTGCATGACGGAATCCACCGTCGGCATATCGGCCATCGCCCAGCTCTTGCCCCAGCTGGACTATGTGGATATGGACGGCGCATTGCTCCTTAAGGAAGATATTGCCCATGGGGTGCAGATCGGTGAAAATGGTCTTGTGACCTTTCCCAGTTTGGGCGGCAGTGGAATACGCCTCTATTCATGATCATCCAAACAAACGCCTTTCCTGCCCGCCATATTGAGGTAGCAGGCAGCGTCTTGCTCTATTTTGGCGGAACGGCCTATTTGGGGCTACAGACATTACCCCGTTTTCAGGAATTGTTCATTGAAAATATTAAAAGATACGGCACCAACTATGGCGCTTCCCGGAAATCAAACGTGCAATTGTCCATTTTTGAAAAAGCAGAACGACACTTGGCCAGTTTGGTGGGCACTGAGGATTGCATGACCCTTTCCTCTGGCTATTTGGCGGGGCAGTTTATGGCCACCTTCTTCCATGCTCCCCAATACACCCTTTTCTATGCGCCCAACACCCATTCCGCAGTGTATCAACAAGCGGGCTGTGTGACCAAAAGCATGGAGGAGCTGGCCAAGAAAGTCAGCTCTAGCTTAGAGAACGAGCCTGCCAAGACCCCGGTAGTCTTTTTGGATTCCATTGATTTTTTGGGAAAAAACCATCCGGAATACAAGGGCTTGCGCTCCCTTCCCTTGGCGAATGTGATCCTTGTGGTAGACGACTCCCATGGCATTGGCGTTCTAGGGGAAAATGGAGGTGGCACCTATAACTCCCTTATCCCCTTGGGGGCAAAACAGACCTTTGTGTGCGCCTCCTTGGGCAAAGGTTTCGGCCTTCAGGCCGGTGCTATCTTTGGTGATGCCCTTACCTTGGATCAAATGAGGGCCACCCCTTTTTACGGCGGGGCCAGCCCAGCCGGGCCGGCGGCCTTGGCCACCTTATTGGGAGCAGAAGCCATATACGGAGAGCAAAGGGAGGTCTTAAAAAGTCACATTTCCACCTTTAAGACCAATGTGCACGACTTATCCCCATTCATTTCACAAAGGGAACATCCTGCTTTTTCCTTCCACAATCCCCAATTGGTGGGCCAATTATATCAAAACGGTATCGTTGTCACGGATTTCAGCTATCCCAGTGAAGATGCCGCCACCATGAGCAGGATCATCCTCTCCGCACATCATACCACCAACGATGTCCTAAAGTTGGTAGAGTGCATCAATACGTACTGAATAGCAAATACCAAGGTTTTCTTGGTTTTAATATCCTCAGCTTAATACCTGATTGTGCACAGTTCACCATCACGCATGTCACCTCTGCTGGGGTCAAGGCGATTTGGCAACCTGATCCGTTGACCAACAAGGACGCGCCCTTCCTTTACCTTACATCAATACATCATAGATACCCTATTATGGATATTGAATAATTTTAATAAATATAATACGATATTATCAATTTAATTTGTAACTTTTATGGTATCAACAATCTTTAACCTTAAATATCATGAAAAAATTAATGGGCTTTGTGCTTCTGATGGGGCTTCTCGTATCAGTGGCCAGTTTTGAAAATAAACCCGTTGCGCCCTTCCATTCCATTGAAGGCACTTGGGAATTGGTGAGTTTTTACAATTACGATGGTCAGAACATCATAGATACGGTGCCTGCTACGGATGGCTATAGACAAGTGAAAATGTATTACAATGGTAAAATCATGTGGTCTAGATATGTCCCCAAAGACAAACAGGCCCGTTTTGGCTATGGTTCCTATCGCATTACAGATGACCGACTCATTGAGACCATAGAATATGGGGATAATGAGATGATGGTAGCACTGGATACCATGCGAATCTTCACCTTTGAACTGCATCTGGAAGATGATGCTTTCAGCCAGATCAGCATGGACGAAGAGGGGAACAGGACCTTTTCTGAGAACTATAAAAGACTGGACTGAATCGAAGGAAAGTATCTAAAAAGAATACTTAAACCTGACCCGTGATGTCAAACGGAATCGAAACGTATTGACAAGGAACGCCTTACTATTTTCGACTCCGCCTAAACGGTCTGAACCAACACCTTTATAAATTTCCTCGTTTACAAATTGTAGTTACCAGCCACTGCCTCTTGGATAGACCCAATGGAGGCCAAATAACGCTCAGCATCCAAGGCCGCCATACAGCCCGTGCCCGCCGCGGTAACGGCCTGCCTATATTCCTTGTCCTGCGCATCACCAGATGCAAAGACCCCGGGAAGGTTTGTTTTGGTGGACTTTCCTTTAGTAATGATGTACCCTGTATCGTCCATATCCAACTGGCCCTTGAAAATATCGGTATTGGGTTTGTGACCAATGGCAATGAACAATCCGGTAATGGCAATGTCCTCCTTCTCCCCGGTTTGGTTGTTCACCATACGCAGGCCTTCCACCACTTGTTCGCCCAGCACCTCATCCACTTCCGTATTGAATCTCACCTCAATGTTTTTAAGGCTGTTCACCCTATGCTGCATGGCTTTGGAGGCCCGCATATGGTCTTTACGTACCAGCATGGTCACTTTATTACAGATATTGGCGAGGTAGGAGGCCTCTTCGGCCGCGGTATCCCCTGCGCCCACAATGGCCACATCCTGCCCCTTGTAGAAAAAACCATCACAAACGGCGCATGCGGAAACCCCACCGCCCCGTAGGCGCTGTTCACTGGGTATATTAAGGTATTTTGCACTGGCCCCTGTTGAGATAATGATGGTCTGCGCCTCTATTTTCTTTTTATTGTCCACAGTAACATGATGTATGCCGCCCTCTTCTTTACTAAGAGCCACGTCCGTCACCATGCCAATCCGAACATCCGTTCCAAAGCGCTCTGCCTGTTTTTGTAACTGGATCATCATAGTGGGTCCGTCAATCCCATCGGGGTACCCTGGAAAATTATCCACTTCCGTTGTGGTGGTCAACTGTCCGCCAGGCTCCATGCCCGTATACAGTACAGGCTTCAGGTCTGCTCTTGCGGCGTAAATGGCCGCAGTGTATCCGGCGGGTCCGGAACCAATGATCAACGTTTTCACTTTTTCTATAGTCTCTTCCATCTTAAGCTAATTTCATTCCTATTTGGATTACAAAAGTAGGATTTTGGTTAAAAACCTTACGGGTAAGTTATCAACATGCTATTCCTTGAGCATGGCTACTGTGGCAACCGTTCGGAAACCTGTGTGTTCCAGGGCGGAATCCGTACTGGATCCCATTCTAGCGGAGACCCGATAACTGGCGCAATAGGAATCACTGCAGAGAAACGAGCCGCCCTTGATTACTTTCTCCCTGGCATAAGGGTTGTTGGGGGTATAGGGCGCTTTGGCACCTTGAGGATTGTGCGCTACGGTGTTTCCTCCCGCTTGTTCTTTGTAATAATTGGTATTGTACCAATCCGTGGTCCATTCCCAAACATTTCCGGCCATATCGTATAAGCCTAAGGCATTTGGTTCGTACGACTTCACGGGGGCCCTGAACTCATACCCGTCTGCCATTGAATTTTCCACGGGAAACTGACCTTCCCAAGAGTTGGCCTTTATGGGCAATTCAGAAATAGCATCGCCCCAAAAAAAGACCGTGCCATAGGTTCCAGCACGGGCGGCAAGTTCCCACTCTGCCTCTGTGGGCAATCGGCGTCCTGCCCATTCACAATAGGCCAAGGCATCTTCATAGGCCACTTGCACCACCGGATGATCGCCCTTGCCCTTAATGGAACTGCCTGGCCCATTGGGATGTTTCCAATCGGCGCCAATGGTCCATTTCCACCACTGGGAAAAATCATATAGGTTGGGTAGGGCGCTCTTTGCCTTTTTGAAGGTGAGTGCGCCCGGCTGCAATATGGAATCGTGGGGCTTTGGCGTACCGGCTGGTACCTGTTTCTTGAGCTCTTCCCAATCAATGGCTCTCTCGGCAACGGTTACATAACCAGTGGCCTTTACAAAAGCATCAAATTCATTGTTGGTAACCTCGGTGGCATCCATAAAAAATCCGTCAACGGCCACTTCAATTCCGGGCTTCTCATGGTCCATGGCCATCTTATCCTGGGGTACCGCTCCCTGTCTAAAGATGGCCCCAGGAATCCATACCATGCCTTCTGGCGCGTCCATATCCTTTGGAGCATCGGTAAGCAATTCGGGGGTGGAGTCTACAGTTGCCCTTTCGTCAACTGCAATCTTTGGTTTTTCACCCTGTTCTTTTTGACCTTCCTTACAACTTTTTAGGAGCGCCGCGCCAATGAAAAAGGTGCACAGGGCAAGACCTAAGGATCGATTTCTGTTTTGCATAGAACAAAAATACCTTATTTTTTACTCAAAAGTCCGTCTTCCAACATTGGAATATGAAACCTTTCCACCTCGGCCTTTTGATGTTCCTTGGCGAAAATGGCGGCTGCATGTTCCAGGATATCCGGATGTTCATCCGCCACATTAACGGACTCACCGGGGTCCATAGCCAAATTATAGAGCTCTAAGGTAGCCCGTTCATTTTCCTTCAAATGTTGTCGCACCACCTTCCAGTCGCCCATCCTTAGGGCCACTTGTCCCCCATATTCCGGAAATTCCCAGTACAGGAAGTCATGTTCTTTTTGGTTTTCTCGTCCCAGTAAGGTGGGCAATAAACTGATGCCATCGGTTTCCTTGGGCACCTCAAAACCCGTGAGTTCCCCGAAAGTGGCCAGCATATCATAATGGGTGGAGATGTGATCGCTTGTTGTTTTTGGCTGAATCTTTTTAGGCCAAGTAAAAAAAGTGGGGACACGGATTCCACCTTCGTAAACGAAGCCTTTGCCCCTACCATAGTTTTCTTGGAACGGTCCCGCACTGTTGAACCATTCCGGGTCCGCACCCCCGGCAAAGCTGGGACCATTGTCTGAGGTGAACACAATAAGGGTGTTTTCATAAAGGCCCTCCCGTTTCAGTTGATCTACCAGTAGGCCTACGTTTTCATCCAAATAGGAAATCATGGCGGCATAGGCCGCCCTTGGATTTTTATGGGGAAAATAGCCAATGCCCTCCCCGGGGGCGTAGGGTGCTTCCTCACCAAACTTTTGTATGTAATAATCCACCCAACGCTGTGGCGCCTGTAGGGCCACATGGGGTATGGGAGTTGCCCAATACAAAAAGAAGGGAGCCTCTTTGGACCGGTCCACGAACCCAAGAAGTTCCTGAAACATAAGGTCTGGGGCGTACGCTTTTTGGGTGAATGGGGCATAGCTTTCTGAATCCATTGGGTCCGCGCCCTTGGGCAGGCCTGTATGTGGTGGCACCGTATCATTCTTCAGATGTTCCCTATACCTATTTTTATATAGATGTAGCGGGTAATAGGTATGTGCCTGTCTTTGGCAATTGTACCCATAAAAGAAATCAAAACCCATGTCATTCGGAACGCTATGGGTATGTGGCGCTCCAAGCCCCCATTTACCCACCATGCCCGTTTGATACCCCACCCCCTTGAGGCGCTCTGCCAATGTAATGGTACCTCGGGGCAACGGATGTTGGCCCTCAAGTGTAGAATCCTTTGCCATGGCCCTATAATCCCATACCTCCCCTCGTTCCCTCCATTCATGGTTGCCGCGGATATAGGCATGGCCCGCATGTTTGCCGGTGAGGAACATGTACCGAGCAGGCGCACAGACCGGGGCACTGGTATAGTGCTGGGTAAAGCGCATGCCATCATTTGCCAGTGCATCAATATGGGGGGTCTCAATTTTATCTTGTCCAAAAACCCCGAGTTCCCCGTAACCCAAGTCATCTGCCAGAATGTAAATAATGTTGGGCCTTACGTGCAAGGTGCCCAGCTCCTTTTTTGGGTTTTCGTTACAGGCCATGGCCATGAGGCCTAAGACCAATAAGGCACATGATCTATAGTTCATGGGAAGGTATTATTGTCAACTTGTAAGGAATTTAAGAAAGGCAGGTTACTTGGCCGTCCATCCGCCATCTACAGTCAGCATGGAGCCCACCATGTAGGTACCGGCATCACTTGCCAAAAAGAGGGCAGCGCCTTGAATTTCCTTGAGTTCTCCCCACCGTGCCATGGCGGTGGCTCCTACAATGAATTTCTTGGCTTCCTCAGTCCCTGCAATGGGAATGTTCATTTCCGTTAAGAACGGGCCTGGACAAATGGCGTTCACCGTAATATTAAAAGGTGCTAACTCTAACCCAAGGGCACGTGTCATCTGTACTACGGCCCCTTTGCTGGTGGCATAGGGCGTTCGGTTGGCAAGGCCCACAAGGCCCAAGGTACTTGCCATATTAATGATGCTGCCCCTGCCCTGCTTCTTCATATAGGGCGTTACCGCCTTACAGGCATTCCACGTACCATCCACATTGACTTGCATCACTTTTTCGAAATCATCCTTTGTGAGTTCATCTATGGCGCCACGTATGTTGATGCCAGCACTGTTGATGAGCACATCCACACTGCCAAACGCCTTGTTCACCTTGGCGGCCACTTCTTCCATTTGCCCCAACTGGGTCACATCTGCGGCATGGGCGGTAGCCTTGATGCCAAAATCCTTTTCCAACTGCTTTGCGGCCTCCAACCCTTCCGTCTCGTTCCTGTTCACCAAAATGGTATTGGCTCCTGCGGAGGCCAGAGCGGCGGCCATGGCGTAGCCCAATCCTTTAGAGCCACCGGTTATGATGGCATTTTTACCTGTCATGTTAAAAAGGGCGATGCCCGGCAATACACTGTCTGTCATGTTTATTTTTTATTGTTCAACTAAATCCATATTGTTGTTTTGCATACGTACATGAAATACTGTTGTTCGCAATTTCAAGGGCCAATTGATCATCCACACTCTTATCCGAAATACGGGGCAGGGGTGTTTTGGCCATATTTTGTTTTAAAAAGTGGGTAAATTGCACCAACTCTGACCGGGGTATGTCCCCAAAAGTCTCCCAATAGGGCTGGGTCCATATGGGAATTTTCAAAGGATCCCGTGTAATCATTTCCAGATTAAACCTACATTTTGGCTGTTGGGCACGAATAATGGCAATCATACCTTCCAAATCAAGGAAACCTTCCCCTAGGTTTACTTCAGACATTAGAAAACCATCCTCATATTCTTCCAAGGCCATATCTTTTAAGTGAACTGTAAAGGTATAGGGCGCCAATAGGCGTACCACTTCCATAGGGTCTTCCAATAAGGC
>CAKZLG010000140.1 GCA_937125035.1 uncultured Maribacter sp.
CCCGCCACAGAGGTCAATTACACCTTCAGTAAGAATACCTTTTCCAGGAGCATAACCATCATAGACCAGGAATTGTTCAAAAAGAATTTGGACAGTATGCAAGGGACGGAGATGTTCTTGGGAGGATCTACCTATACCTTTAAATACCACTTTCCCCGCAGGGTAAAGAAGGTGAATGTGGAGGGGGCCACTTTCTCCATGGATGGTAAGACCATGATCTATGAGGTGGATTTTTTGGAAATGATGAAGTCCCCGGAAACCATGGCCCTAGAGGTGGAACTGGAGGATCGGTAGACCTTCGTATCTTTGTGGCATGAACAAACAAGTGCTGCTCCAAGACTTAGGGACCAAGGACTATAAGGAGACTTGGGACTATCAAGAATTGCTCTTTCAACAAACCTTGGACCTAAAGATCAGGAATAGGAGGGAAGAAACACAACGGCCAACACCCAATCATTTTTTGTTTGTGGAACACCCCCACGTCTTTACCTTGGGAAAGAGTGGGGACTTAACAAATCTTCTTATAGATGAGCAACAGCTCAAAGAAAAAAGGGCCACATTCTACAACATCAACAGGGGCGGGGACATAACCTACCATGGGCCTGGCCAAATTGTGGGCTACCCCATTCTGGACCTCGATAATTTCTTTACGGACATTCATAAATATCTAAGGCTTCTGGAAGAGATGGTCATTTTGACCTTGGCCGATTATGGACTCAAAGCGGAACGTTCCAAAGGCGAAACCGGGGTTTGGTTGGATGTGGGGACCCCCTTTGCGCGTAAAATCTGTGCGATGGGCGTACGTGCCAGCCGTTGGGTGACCATGCATGGTTTTGCCCTGAACGTAAATGCGGATCTGGGCTATTTTGATTTAATGATTCCCTGCGGGATAAAGGATAAGGCGGTGACCTCCCTCAATGTAGAATTGGGTAAAAGGGAAGTAGATATGGATGAGGTAAAGCAAAAATTGCTAAAGCATTTTGAGATGCTCTTTGAGGCTAGTATCTTAAAGGACAAAGAGGGTGTCTAAAAAATCCAATTTAATTAAAACTGTTGTATCAAGCGCAGTCAACATAT
This sequence comes from uncultured Maribacter sp., assembly GCA_937125035.1. Taxonomy (GTDB): domain Bacteria; phylum Bacteroidota; class Bacteroidia; order Flavobacteriales; family Flavobacteriaceae; genus Maribacter. Next base: position 1,078 of record CAKZLG010000140.1, read on the forward strand.
ATTCGTAATCAATATCTTATATTTATCAACTCCGCTCAAATGTATAGAAGAAACGACTTTTTAGACAGGCTCTTTTCTACATTTTTTAATTACTGAATTTCGTCAGTTCCGTACTGCTAAATAAATCGCCATTCTTTTTATAGGTCTCTTGTTTGACCATGCCCACACCTTCCGCCAACCACATTCTGGAGGGAAAGCTTTGTTTGGCCATCATCATTTTAGATTCGGTGTCGCTATAGATTACAAAACATTCAAAGGTGCCGGCCGGAGTGGTCACAGTTTCCTTTTTCTCTACCTTTCTATTGATCATGTCCACTGTGGTGTTCATGTTGATCCCGCTCATGCTCATGCTCAGTTGCACATTGGCATCCTGCAGTGCTTGGCCAACGGAGAGGTTGTTCGGCAATTCTATGTCCGTACCGGTGATTTCCATTTCCATATCCTTAAATTGATCCAGCATCTGTTTTGGTATCAAGGATTCATAATCTATGGTCACCTTATCACCGGTGCAGGTAAAACTATAATCTGTTTCATAAATGCTCTTCCCTTTTTCATCTGTTAAGGATATGGCCATGGTGGCGGTCGTGGAGCCACCACTGTTTTCCACACTTTTTACCTCATAACTGGATACTCCCTCTGTTTTCCCTTTTTTATTGAAATTGGTATATTCAAAAGAAGTACCTTCTTCCATTGGATAAAAACGACTGCATGCTGTTTGGGCCACGAGTGGGCCAACAGTCAATAAGGTCAATACAAGGGCTAATGATTTTAATTTCATGTGTTCTTTGCTTGTTACGTTATTGTTTTATGAATTCAACCCTTCGGTTCTGGGCTTTACCATCTGCGGTGGCATTATCTCCCACAGGGTCGCTTTCTCCTTTGCCTTCTGTTGAGAGCCTATTTGCGGAAATGCCATAGATGTTGGTCAGCACCTCCTTTACGGAGGCCGCGCGTGCTTTTGACAGTGCGAGATTGGCATCCTCCGGTCCATCGGCATCGGTATGCCCCACGATTTTAAGGTTCATGGAACCTTCTTGTTGCAGTACTTGTGATATCTGCAAGATCATCCCCATGGATTCTGGCTTCAGATTCGCGGAATTTGATTCGAACAAAATGGCATTTGTGGATATCTTGCCTTCTGAAATCAGCTTCCTTCGAAGATCAACGCCGCCCTCCGCTACTTTAAGATTTGAAATAAAGAGCCTTTCCTTACCATCCTTAAAACCTTCAGGTTCAAATTTCAGGGTGGTTATTTTCCCGGCAGGTACAATGCGGGGTATGTCCACGTACTTGGTCTCGTTCACCCACAAGCGGAACCGCTGTTTGTTCACCGCAATGGAGATGTGCGGAGTGTTGGACATGGCGTCCCTAACATCAACGTCAATACGGTTGTCTACGTTGACCTTGCCGTCCTCTCGTCCCCACATACGTATGCCGTTGGAGACGTAGAGGGCAAAGGGAAGATAAGCGTACACGGCATTTTTGCCATAACCAAAAGCATCACTTTCATCTAAAATGACGTGCATTTTGGCCTGGGAGGAGGTTTGGGTGTCCACCCCAGTGGTGTACAGGTCAAATTCAATGGTATACTCCTCAGGCAATTTGCCCACGTCTGGAATGTAATAGGACGACATTTTCATATCAAGCCATTTGTCATTGCCTATCAAGACCACCTCCCCACCGCCATCGGTATTCCACTTGGCCGGAAAATCACCCACAAAGTCGTTTGAAAAATCCTCAAAGAAAAGGGGCTTGTCCCCGGGCACAAAATCAAACTTGCTGTAAACGCTCAGGGCCTTTGGGCCTTGGTTTCCTGGTTCTTTAGGGCTACCAGAATCTATGGAAGGGGCGTCAGGAGTGCTGCCCGTGTCTTGCTCTGGTGGTTGCGGTGCTTGCCTTTCCGATTTTGAGCCGGGTTCCAAAATACTGTCCAGCGCAGCATCTGTCTTTTCTGATGTTTCATTTTCCACACGTCTTTCTACAGTGCGGGCCGCCGCACGCTCAGCGGCTTTGCCCAACTTTTTCAAAAATTGCCCTTGTACGGGCATGGCCATGGCCAAGGTGAAGATCAGGAGTAAAAAACAGTGGGTTTTCTTATTGCGGATTTTCATATGGTGTGCTCTCATAATCTGAAGGGCCAAGGCCCCTACGATGGTGTTTACGTTTCTTTTAGTTGCTTTTTTTGGTCTTCTAATGTAATAACAATTTCAATACTAGGCCATTAAAAAAATGTATTTCGCTAGGACCATTGTATGATAGGTATCAAAAAATGTATGGCTCGTTTGGCGCCATTAATTTAGCTTGTAGACCGCCAAGACATTTTCTTGGTCCTGCACCACCAGTTCCGGTTTTTTATCGTTATCCATGTTCGCCATGTCCACTGGGGACATTCCGTAAAGGGGGAAATTGGCAATGGCTTTGCCTTGGCTGTCAAAAAGAAACGTTTTTTGGTTTTGGATGTCCGTAACGGATACGTAGATCTTATCGTTCAAATAAAAAATCTGTGGCGCGGAATAGACACCCAGCTCCAAACTGACTTTCTTATCGCGTATGCGAAGTACGTTGTCATCCATGATGGCCAATGTTCTTGAAGTGGCGTCCATACCATGCTCCTTATGAAGGCCTAATTGCGTCTTTTGCAGAGCGCCCTTGGTATTGATTTCAACCAAGAAACCATCTGTGGTTGTGGTGGTGAACCTGTCTTTATAAAGGTGTATCCGGTTTTGGGAAAACGGGATATCCTCCCGTACGTTCACCCTTTCTTGCCCTGTCCTGTTCAAGATTTTGAGCTGGCCGTTCTTTAATTGAAAAACAAGATAGTCCCTAGTGCCTATTCTAAAATGTTGGGGCGGCGCCATAATGGGTGCGTTGGCCTTGGTGTAGGTAAAGCCATTTACCTTTTGGGCCTTGTTATTGTACATAAAGACCTTCTCATTTTGGGTCACCACAAAACGGTAGTCCTTGTTACCATCGTAATCAAAAACAGATAATCCGTTGAGGTTGCCTCCCTCATAATTGAAGGTAAAGGGTGCAACCGGTTTGCCATTGCGGTCCAGGACCATGAATTGGCTATCTGTGGTAAACGCCAATTGCAATTTACTGTTCTTGTAGAGGTCCACTTGGTGCACCTTGCCCTGAATGGGCCCGTTGAGCTGCTTTTGCCATAGTATGTTGCCCGAGCTGGAAATAAGATATAGAACATGGTCACGGTCCTGTACCACAACTTCCATATTACCGGTTCTATGGTTCAATACAAACTGTGGAGGGGTGGCCAACTCCGTATCCAAGGCCACACTGAACAGTTTCTCTATTTCATTTACGGCCGATACGGATTTTAGCTTTTTAATGCCATACTGGGCATGGAAAAAACGGTCCTCGGATATAAGCTGCGCCACAAATAGATGGTCGTCCAGTGTCAAGGAGCCAAATTCTTGTACGGTGGGGCCATTGGTCTCCTGTTCCAAAAATTGCATGAAGCCTTTATTGTTGGCCATGAGGGTAAGGCTTGCCTCACCTGTGGTAAGGTCCGTACTGTTGTGCCAAAGGGGCGATGTTTCAAAGGTATCTCCGTTTTTATGCGCCACTAGGGCCAAGTTCATGGATTCCTCATTTTCCGTAAGCACCACGGTATTTTCCAGAACACTGGCAAAACGAGCTGTAAACGATGTGGTAAAAAGGGTGAACACATCGTTAAGGCCGGTGGTATCAGCCAATTCCAACAGCTCCAGGCCCTGAAAGTCCTTCGTTTTGGTTTGTCGGGTCTTTAAAAAATCAAGAATCCCAGTGGCCCCATAAGTCTCTAGATATAAAATGGTCCCGTTGGGGGTTTGTGATAGGCCCACCGTCTCTGTGGTATTGAAGATGGAGTCTGCCAATATGGGGTGCGCCAAGGGCAAAAGTTCTTGTTTCTTAATGAACTGATGAAAATTCCCGATACCTAAGGCCTTATAGTGTTCGGTTTCCCTAGGCATCATCTGGGCCAATGGATGTGCTGTCTTTGTGCCTTGGAACAGGTTGAGGTAGGTTCCCATGGAATCTGCGGGTATACTGATGCCGTTCAAGAGCAGGGCATCATTCTCCAAGGAGAGGTCCAATGCCCACCAATCTGAAAAATGCGATATGGGGTGCCGAAAGGAACCACGAAACAACAGTTTTGCCAGGCTGTCAGAAAATTTGGAATGTATGACCAAGTGGCCTGCCTTGCTGGGGTCCAAAACTTTTGCAAAGCGCAATATACCGTGATGTTCCTCTTGGTCTACGGCCATTTCCATACGTTCCATAAGCTGGTACGAGGAGGACACCACATGGTGCCCGGCAATGGTCCGGGTAAAAAACACTGTGGAATCCACTTCTATGCGTTGCATCTCATAGTTATTCTGGGTCACGGTCTCCACAATGCTGTTTTTTAGGGAGTCCAATGGCAGTTCTGGAATGGTATCCAAAGAAATATAGGCAAAGTCGAAACGTTGGGATGTCTCCGCCGAAAGCATCAGAAGAGCTTTGGATTTATTTTTAACGTACTTTAAGGGAGCCAGTTTTTCCTTGATGAGTTTGGCCGCATGAAGCCCGTTGAGTTGCTGGGCCACGGAATGGTTTTCCAAATCCTTTAGAAAATTGCCATGATCATTGTACTGGAAGACCACGGCGGTATTTGCGGGTACCAGGGCATATCCCTTTGGGACTTCCCTGTCCTTTGGTGAACAGGAAAGGAGTAGCAAAATGAAAAGACCGGTGGTTAACGCATAGCGCATTGGTGAGTGGTTTTATACAAATTTAGGATTTTAAATATCCAGTGACAATTGTTCCGGTAGTAGTTTAAAGGATTTTCTATGGTATTTGGTGATCCCGTATTTCCGTATGGCCTCCCGGTGCTCTTTTGTGGGATACCCCTTATTTTTTTTCCATTGGTACATGGGGTATTCGTTGTGGATTTTTTCCATATAGGCATCCCTATGGGTCTTTGCGAGAATGGAGGCCGCCGCAATGTTGAGATATTTTGAGTCCCCTTTGATGATGCATTCATGGGGTATGTTATGGTAGGACTTAAACCTATTGCCATCCACAATGATAAATGGGGCCTCCGTTCTTAGTTGATCAATAGCACGGTGCATGGCCAAAATGGAAGCGTTGAGGATATTGATGTCGTCAATGGTATCCATATCCACATGGGCAACACCGTATGCCACACAACCCCTTTCAATCATGGGGCGCAGTAGGATGCGTTGATTTTGCTTCACCCTTTTAGAGTCGTTGATGATATTATTTTTAAAAGTCGGCCCCAAAATGACCGCAGCCGCGGTTACAGGACCTGCCAAACAGCCCCTCCCGGCCTCATCGGTACCAATTTCGTTGGGATGTTGAAAGAAATTTTGGAGATCCTCAGTCATTTTATGTTAATTCGAGAATTTTTTTAAGAGATTTTTAAGTTAAAAATGTAGCAATATTTTCTTAAAAAAAAGCCTGCACAACAAACTTTCAAATAAACGACTTTTCGTTAACATTTGCCCTGTTATCTTGTTAAGAAACCTTGTCTTGCCCTGCTATTTTTTGGAATTTTGAACCAAGCTAATTCAAAAATTCAAATCTATGAAACAGAAGTTGAAGTGGATGTTGACGCCATTGTTGGTGTTTTGCATTTCATTTTCCTATGCACAGGAAAAGAGGGTCTCGGGTACCGTGACCGATCAGACAGGTATGCCCTTGCCGGGGGTCACCGTATTAATTGTGGGCACCTCAACGGGCACCCAAACAGATTTTGATGGTAATTATTCCATCAATGCCAGTAGCGGAGAACAGTTGCGCTTTAGCTATATTGGGCAAAAGACGGTGACCATGACCGTGGGCGCGTCCAATACCATGGATGTTCAAATGTCCGAAGATGCAGAGGCCTTGGCAGAAGTCGTTGTACTGGGGTATAGGACCTCCACCAAGGAGAAGTCCAGTATTGCTTCACAGACAATTGCATCAGAAACCATTGAGAACAGGCCAAATGCCAATGCTTTGCAAACCCTTTCCGGGCAGGTAGCGGGTCTTAATATTTTGGCTTCCACAGGACAGCCCGGTGCCCCACCCGCCGTGAATATTAGGGGTCAGGCATCCATTAACGGAAACACGGAACCCCTATACATCATAGATGATGTACCAACAGATGCAGGGGTTTTTAGAACATTGAACCCCAATGACATTGCTTCGGTATCCGTTCTTAAGGATGCCGGTGCCACCGCCATTTATGGTAACAGGGGTGCCAATGGTGTTATTTTGATCAAGACAAGACAGGGTAATTTCAACGAAGGTTTGAAAATCTCGTATGCTGGCCTGTTGGGCGTTTCTTCTTTACAGGGTAATGATTATGATTTAATGAGCAGCCCAGAGCAGCTTCGTTTGGAAAACGACCGAGGTCGTGGTAGGGGCGCAGGACTTTCAGATTCTGAAATTGCCAGCGCGGAAACGACGGATTGGGCGGATTACTTTTTTTCCAGTAGTCTGGCCCAGAACCATACGGTGACCATGACCAGTGGGGCAGATGGTATAAGTCAGTTCACTTCGTTTGGTTATTCCAATATTGATGGTATTCTGAAGAACAGTGATTTGCAGCGTTTCAATATTAGAAATAATATCAACGGGAAATCAAAGAACGAAAAATTGACATATGGTGTTAGTCTGGGAATCAATTTTGCCAGATCCAATGAGCCCAATAATATTGGGGGGTCTGGTATCAATAGGAACCCAATTCTAGGAGCTTATCAATCTGTGCCCTATATCTCACCTGATGATTACGTGGACGGGGCTTCCTTGCTATCGCCACTTTCCTTTGCCAACACCCCTTTATTTCTTATAGACGTACAGGAAAATCTATTTAGAAGAGAGGATGAATTGCAGTTGTTGGGAAGTTTCAACGTTAATTATGAGTTGGCAAAAGGACTCAACGCCAAGGTGGTGATGAGTGCTGATTATAGGGATGAAACCAGAACACAGGCGGAAGGGCCATTATCATTCAATGCCCTGCTTTTTGCCCAAGGAAAGGATCCATCTGGTACACAGAACCAAGATGTTATCAGACAATTCTCATACAATCAAACCACAAGTTTGAACTATAATACAGAGTTTGGAAAGAATACCTTGAATATTGGGGCCTATGTGGAATACTTTAAAGCACATTTCCAAACCTTCGGGTATACACAAGAGGGGCTCAACCCTTTAACGTTCGCACCTGGGGATGGCAGTGCCTTTATAGGGGATAATCCGGACAATGATTTTTACGTGGACTCCGTTAGGGCCAATCTGTTGGATGCCGGTCTGTTCTCATATTTCACATCTGTTGATTATGACTATGATGGAATATACGGTCTATCCGGTACATTAAGGCGAGATGCCTCCTACCGTTTTGCGGATTCCAATAGGTGGGGTACGTTCTACTCCCTTTCAGGTAGGATCAATTTCCACAATATGGCCTTTATGGACGGTTCCGTCTTCAATCAATTAAAATTAAGAGGGTCATACGGTACCACCGGAAACCAATATATTACCTTGGACGGTACACCAGGGGTTTATTTTGATGGGCCGGATTTGACCAAGGACCTTTATTCCACCAGTTCTGGCTACGGTGCCGCAAATGCTTTGGTACTAAGTCAAATTGGGAACAATGAACTTACTTGGGAGACCACGGCACAGGCCAACATTGGGTTGGATTTTGAAGTTTTCAGCAGTAGGTTAAGAGGTAGTTTTGATGTGTACCAACGTACCACCACAGACTTATTCCTGGATACACCGATATCCGCTATCAATGCCCAGACCAATCTCAGCAGGAATACGGGAGAGCTGGTCAACAGGGGTATTGAATTCAATGTGAATTATGATGTGTTGCGTGGAGGTGAAGACGGCTTCAACCTAACCGTGAATGCGGTAGGTGGCCTCAACGAACAAGAAATCATTGATCTGCCCACAGAAGATGGAATAATTGATATTGCCGGTGCTCCTTTGGGGTATAGGGAAGGTGGTAGAGTGTTGGAGTATTACACCTACCGTTATGCCGGTGTGAACCCTGAAAATGGAAACCTGCAATTCCTTACGGCAGATGGCGAGGTTACGGAAAATCCCAACGTTGATACGGACAGGGTGTGGTTGGAAAGCAACATCTTCCCTGAATTTCAAGGTAGTTTTGGCTTCAATGCTGATTATAAAGGATTCTTCGTTACTACCCAGTTCAACTATGCCCTAGGGGTGGATAGGTTTGATTTTGACCTTGCCGGATTTCAAAACCCGAACAATATTGGTCAATTCGGGAGTACAAGGGATCTACTAAGGGCGTGGACACCAGAAAATACAATAACGGATATACCCGCATTGGATGCCGCTAATTTTGCATTGGGCGGAAACTCCACAAGATATCTTACGAGTGCGGATTTCCTTAGACTGAGATTTGCCCAGATCGGTTACAATTTTCCACAGCGATTATTGAACGGTACCGGTCTTAGTAATTTAAAACTGTTCTTTAACGGTGAAAACATCTTGACGTTCTCAGAATGGAGAGGCTTTGATCCAGAAGTGAACAATCCTACCGATGTGACCCAGTTTAGGTTATATCCCACACCAAAGACGTATAGTTTTGGTATCCAAGTCGGATTTTAATTAAATGAAAGAAAGAAACATGAAAAACACTAAATATTTGTTGATATGTATGGCCCTTGCGTTCTTTGGATGCGATGATGCCATAGAAATAGATCAGCCGGGCCGTTTGGACGCGGGAAGCGCCTTTCAGACCGTATCTGATTTGAACCTTGGTTTACTAGGTCTTTATAATGAATTTGATACCACGCCTGAAATTCAATTCAACGCCGTATTTACGGATGAACTGGCTGTGGGCTTTGATTCAGGTGGCCAAGGTATAGGAAACGGTGAGTATGGTTTTATTCTCAACCCCAATAGTGCCGCACCCATAGCGGCATGGGTCAACTATAATGATGCCATCAATGTGGCCAATAGAATTTTGGAAGCTTCTGAAAATATAGCGCCGGAAGGGGACTATAATGATATTTTAGGGCAGACCTATGCCTTAAGGGCCTTTGCTTATTTTCAGCTCATCTCTTATTTCAGCCCAGATTATTCAGATGATAGTGCCTTGGCCACCATCTTATATGATTTTGTGCCTACCCCCGATCAAGAATTGCCAAGAAGTACCAACGGGGAAGTCTTTGCCTTGATCAATGATGATTTGGATAGGGCAGAGGATTTGTTAACGGTGCAATCAGACGCTACTTTTGTAAGCCAGGATTTTGTTACGGCCCTTAGGGCCAGAATGGCAGCGTATAGGGGAAATTACGCCCAAGCTGGCACCTTTGCTTCGGAATTATTGGATAAATATCCACTGGCCAATAGGGAACAGTTCAAGAACATGTTCTTGGATGAGGACAATACAGAGATCATTTTTAAGCTAGAGCGAACCATAAATGATGATTACGATGGTCAAGGCAGTACGGGCAGTGGTTTCGCCGGTGGATGGGCAGGAGCCAACTTTGCTTTTGTGAACGCCACAATAGAAGGTTCTCCCTATTTCGAAATCGGTAGATCATTATTCAACCTAATGGAAGAGGAAGATGTTAGGTATGAGGTTAATTTGGAGCCTACTTCTATAGTAAGTCCTGATTATACCAATAGCGATGATTTTCAAAATGAAGATATCTTGATCGTTGGGAAATATCCTGGCAACGAGAAACCGCTCTTGAACGACTTAAAGGTCTTTAGGATTGCAGAAATGCTCTTTATCAACGCAGAGTCCTTGGTAGATGCCGGTGACCTTACGGGCGCAGCAGAACTTATTAAGGAATTGCGTGATGCACGCTATGGCACACCACAGCCATTACCTTCTTACGCCAATAGTCAAGAAGCTTTTAACGACATATTGAATGAAAGAAGAATAGAATTGGCATTTGAAGGACACCGTTGGAAAGATTTAAAACGTCTCGGGGCCACGGCAGGACAAAGTATTCAAAGGGACCCCTTAGACTGTGCCATTAATGATGCATGTAGCCTAGATCCAACAGATTATAGATTTACCATGCCCATTCCTATTGTGGAGCTGAGTGCCAACCCAAATATCCAACAAAACCCAGGATATTAATAACGCGCTTTACAAAACAGCATATCCCCTGCCAGCCGCAGGGGATTTTTTATTGCCCAAACTTTCACATTAAGTTAGGAACAAAAAATTTAACTTTGCCCCTGCAAACAAACCTTCATGAAGTATTGCCTAACTTTTCTTTTCTTTTTCCTTTTTATGGCGTTATATGGCCAAACAGAGAACAGAGCAAGGCAGAAAGACTCATTAAGGGCCGTACGTGAAGCCCAAGGAATACCAACGGATAGTAGCACCCAAATGCGCAGGCCGCGGAAAGCAATACCAACAAAGGCGGCAAATGACTCCTTACCAAAAATAACCATAAGGGATTACAAGATCATCTCCTTTGAAAGGGACACTGTGTTTTTAGATACCACTCTTACCATACATAAAGAGTATAAGTACAATTACCTTAGAAAAGATGATTTTGAACTTATGCCCTTTGGGAACATAGGCCAAACCTACAACACCTTGGGGCACGACTTTGACCGTAATACGCTATACCCCGTATTGGGGGCCTTGGCCAAGCATTATAATTATTGGGAAACCCAAGAGATCAATTACTATCACGTGCCCACGCCCATGACAGATATCCTGTTCAAGACCACTTTGGAACAGGGTCAGCTTTTAGACGCCATGTTGACCTTCAATACCTCGCCCCGTTTAAATTTCTCATTGGGGTACAAAGGCCACCGTTCATTGGGAAAATATTCGTTTGAACAGATACAATCCGGAAATTTCACGACCACCACCAATTATACCTCCAAAAATGATCGCTACACGCTAAGGGCCCATATTGCCGCCCAGGACATCAAATCTGAAGAGAACGGAGGCTTGGTCAACAAGGAACTGCAATTTGAATCTGGTGATCCAGACTTTATAAACAGGCCTAGGGTGGAAGTGCGCTTTGAGGACGCGGATAATGTGGTACTCGGCAAGCGCTATTTTTTGGACCATCAGTACAAATTGGTTCGGCGTTTGCAAGACAGTACCATCCAAGAGAAGACGGCCCTCACCCTGGGGCACGTCTTCAACTATGAGACCAAGTACTACCAATATGTTCAACAAAGGGCGGACCCCTATTTTGGGACTGCCTTGTTGGGTATCATCAATGACAAGTCCAATTTAAAGACCATGCACAACCAAGTGAGCCTTGGCCTGTACAATCGTACCTTGGGTAGGGTAACGGGATCTGTTGATGTCTACAATTACAACTATTTCTTTAATAGTGTGTTCACGTCTTCTGAAGGCGTTCGTATCCAGAACCAACTACAGGGCACGGAAATCAGTTTGGGTGGCGCCTATGAGAAAACGATTAAAGGATTTACCCTCAAGGGAAACTTGAAGTATACGTTGTCTGGAGAATTGACTGGAAATATATTCAATGCGTCGGCAGGTTATGTCTTTAATGCAGACACCAGCATGGAGGCCAGAGTGCACTCCTCTTCAAGAATGCCGAACTTTAATTTTTTGCTTTATCAGAGTGAGTACCTTAATTACAATTGGCAGAATACGGATACCTTTGAAAAAGAAAGGATCAACAGCTTGGCGCTGGATCTGCGATCCAAGAAATGGGGGCATCTAATGGTCAAGTACAGCTTGTTGGATAATTACACCTATTTCAGTACCGATCCCAGCCAGCCCATGGAAGAGACCGAAACACTTTCCGCTATAAGGCCATTCCAGGAATCTTCGGGGGTTTCCCACCTTAAGGTCAAATACGCCAAAGAGCTGCGGTTGGGTAAGTTTGCACTTAATAATACCCTTATGTACCAAAATGTGGGCCAGGATAGGAATGTCCTCAATGTGCCTCAATTGGTCACACGCAACACCCTGTATTTTTCATCGGATGTATTTGAAAAGGCCATGTTCCTGCAAACAGGGGTCACCTTTAAGTATTTCACGGCGTACAATATGAACGGTTACAATCCCGTTTTGGCGGAATTTTTTGTACAGGACCAAGAGGAATTGGGCGGTTTTCCTTTAATTGATATATTCATCAATGCCAAAGTGAAGCAGACCAGGATCTATTTTAAGGCAGAACACCTCAATTCTTCGTTTACGGGATACAACTTTTACAGTGCCCCCAACTACCCCTACCGGGATTTTGTGATTCGCTTTGGCCTCGTGTGGAACTTTTTCTCTTAAAATGGGTGCCGCATAAGAGGTTGGCAACAAGAATCTTAGGAGCATCTTTCATTTTTGCTATTTCATAAAAAATTGAAATTCAATTAGATAGGTCCTTACAGCCTCTAATTTACACAAAACCAAGCCTATAGGATAAATATGAAAAAAAGATGAAATATTTTTTCGTCTTTTCATTGTAAAAACGAAAAACCCATGTAAATTTGCAGCCCGTTAAACGAAGAGTTTAATGGTATATTGCTAAGAGTGCAAACGTTCATTTCAATGTTGTTTATGAAAGCGAGAAAAGAAAGAAAAAATATTTTTCTTTTAGTATTGCAGAAATAAAAAACAGTTGTATATTTGCACCCGCTTTGAGGGACACCTTAGGGCAGAGACAGGCGGTGAGGCCG
>CAKZLG010000141.1 GCA_937125035.1 uncultured Maribacter sp.
TGTGTTTCCAGAAACAGTTTTGGGCACAGCGGTTTTACGGGAACCTACACCTGGGCCGACCCGGATGAGGATATTGTATATGTTTTCTTATCCAACCGTACCTATCCGTCGGCATCCAATACCCTATTAGTTAAATCTGCGTTAAGAACCCGGATTCAACAGGTGATTTACGATGCCATTTTAAATTAAAAAGTAGTTTTGTTCCAATGAAAATCGCAATTGTTTGTTATCCCACTTTTGGTGGAAGTGGTGTTGTGGCCACGGAATTGGGCATTGCCTTGGCCAATAGGGGCCATGAGGTTCATTTTGTCACCTACAGACAGCCTGTCCGTTTAGAGCTGCTGAACAGTAACATCCATTTTCATGAGGTACACGTACCGGAATATCCCTTGTTCCATTACCAACCTTATGAACTGGCCCTGTCCAGCAAACTGGTGGATACTATTAAGCAATACGGGATAGAGCTGTTGCACGTGCATTACGCCATACCCCACGCCTACGCGGGCTATATGACCAAAAAAATGCTGGAGGAGGAAGGCATGTACGTGCCCATGATCACCACGTTGCACGGTACGGACATCACCTTGGTGGGCAAGCATCCTTTTTACAAGCCTGCGGTGACCTTCAGTATTAATCAGTCTGATGTGGTCACTGCGGTTTCCGAAGATCTGCGGCAGCGTACGTTGGACATTTTTGATATTCACCGCCCTGTGGAAGTGATCCCCAATTTTATTGACGCCACGAAGTACAACCATCAGTTCACGGATTGTCAACGGGCCAATATGGCCAAGGACGAGGAACGTATCATCACGCACATCAGTAACTTTAGAAAGGTAAAGCACATACCGGATGTGATTCAGGTCTTTTATAGAATACAGAAAGTCATTCCGGCCAAATTGATCATGGTAGGGGAGGGTCCGGAAAAGGAGGGAGCAGAGCGTTTGTGCGAAGAATTGGGCCTAGCGCAAAAAGTGCTCTTTTTGGGGAACAGCAATGAAATTGATAAGATCCTTTGTTTTTCCGATCTCTTTTTGTTGCCTTCCAAGTCCGAAAGTTTTGGATTGGCCGCATTGGAGGCCATGGTGAACAAGGTCCCGGTGATCTCAAGCAATACCGGTGGCATTCCCGAGGTGAACATTCATGGGGTCACGGGTTTTCTGAGTGATGTGGGCGATGTAGAGGACATGGCGCACAATGCGCTGAAGATATTGAAGGATGACATCATCTTACAGCAATTTAAGGACAATGCGGCACGGGAGGCCCAACGGTTTGATATTCAAAAGGTACTTCCCCTGTATGAAGCCGTGTATGAAAAGGCATATAAAGAAAGATTCAAAAATGTGTTATAGATGGTTTGCATTTTTGATGCTGTTGACGTGGGGATTTATGGGCTGTAAAGGGCAGCAGGGCCTTAAAGGCGACTCCCTAGAGGCCAACCGCGTTCAATTGTTGGTCCAGGACGCCTACAGCGGCCGGGAAACGGAGGAGCAATTCATCATCACAGACCAAAAATCATTACAAAAATTCTTTGCTTCCATCAACAAGACCAGAAAGCCAGGATTGCCGGTGCCCCAAGTGGATTTCACCAACAATAAGGTCTGGGTCTATTGTGCCGGAATGCAAAAGGGCACCAACGAACAGCTAACGTTCCAAAGAGAAATAGAAGACCGTGTGGTCTTTAAGAAAGTCAGGATGCGGAACGCTACGAAAAAGGAGGCCGTTACTTCCCCTTTTTACCTCTACCAAGTACCTAAGGAAGCCAAAGAAATGGTCATTGAATAAGACGTTGAACGTCAAAAAAGGACCATTCATCCATCAAACGAATATTTACGCAAATCGTAGTACTTTTTTGACATCCCCAAAGAATACAAGTA
>CAKZLG010000142.1 GCA_937125035.1 uncultured Maribacter sp.
ATTAAGGAAATACTGAAAGCCCAAGGTCTGATTCCCAAGACAGAAGAGGTTGATCTGGAGTTCAAGGAGTATGACTGGACCTTGCATCTTGATAATTTCACCACGTTATAGCCATCCAAATGAACATTTATGCCAAATACGCTTTTTGGCACTTCTCGCCGTTTATATGCCCCATGTTCCCTATGTTTGCCCCCATTGGAACCAGTTGGCCTTAAATGGGTATGAAAAAGACATTTCACTTATTGCAAAAAATCAGCCTGACCCTCTTTTTGGCACTGGGCGCAGCCTCCCTTTTTCTCTTGCCCAAGCTTCAGTTTTCCTTTGATTTCAGTCAGTTTTTCCCAGAAGATGATCCTGATTTGGCATTTTACGAGGAATTTATGACAACGTTTGGGACCGATGACAATTTCCTTCTTATCGCCCTGCCACAAAAACCAACGGTCTTCCAAGCTGATTTTCTGAATAAAGTAGATGCGGTGGCCCAAGCGGCCAAGACATTTCCGCACGTTACCGAAGTGGCCAGCCTAACACAATTGTCCTACCCTTTGAAAACAGCCTTTGGTTATACCCAACTGCCTGTCATCCATTTAAAGGACAGTACGCGCTACCTTTCCGATTGGCAGAAAATAAAAGAAGATGCCCTCTTCACCAATGTGCTCATAGATGGTTTGGGAACCTCATTGGTGATATCCTTACAGACAGAAGATAATTTGGACCATAAGCAATCTGCCGCCCTACTGAAAGCCGTTAGGCAAAGCTTGGAAAAAAATAAATTACAGGACCATCACCTTATGGGCCGGGCCTATTTTTATGAGGCCATTGTGGAAATGCAGCGTACAGAGGTCATCAAGACAAGTATCGTGGCCGCGCTCTTGGTCTTTCTACTACTTTGGATCTTCTATAGAAGCTGGCCCATGGTCTCCATCACCGTGGTTTCCATAGCCATGGGCCTACTGCTGTTCATGGGGCTCTTGGCCCTTTTAGGCAAGGAGCTTAATGCCATGGCCGCCTTTTATCCCGTACTCATGCTTATTGTGGGCACTTCGGATGTCATACATGTGTCCGATAGCTATTTAAGGAAGCTTAGCTTAGGTGAATCCAAATACATGGCACTTGCTGGTAGTTTACGGGAGGTGGGACTCACCACCCTCCTCACCTCGCTGACCACGGCTATAGGATTTGTGACCCTG
>CAKZLG010000143.1 GCA_937125035.1 uncultured Maribacter sp.
TCTATGAGATACAAAAATACCTGCAAATGACATGTTATCCTGTCCTCCGGTGGCGTTAATATCGCGTCCTGTAAAATAATTGGAAGGTATTGGTAGACTTCCCAGTGAAGTCCTTGGGTTTGTGCCTAT
Organism: uncultured Maribacter sp.; assembly: GCA_937125035.1. GTDB lineage: Bacteria > Bacteroidota > Bacteroidia > Flavobacteriales > Flavobacteriaceae > Maribacter. The sequence goes on from CAKZLG010000143.1 coordinate 130, forward strand.
GGTATGAAATGCCTCGGCTATTAAAGTAGCGGGGTCTACGACCAATTCCAGAACTACATCATTTCCAGAAGCTGAAAGGTTTGTTTGTATCTGGTCTGATCCTGTAGTGCCATTGCCAGACAACCCGTTTGATTCCACCCGAAGTTCCACATTATCATCATTGATATCCACCTTTACAAAATTATCCTCATCAAAGCCGAACCAAATACCAGCTTGCGCGGAACTACCTCCAGTAACAATGTTCAATAGCTTTGTCCTGATCGTAACCTTTTCTTGAAGATCATTAAAACCTACACCTAAAGTATTTACTTGGTTATTATTGTTTGTACTACCCCCTGTAAAATTAGGGTTTCTAAAAGCTATTCCTGCCTGAGATGTTATTTCTAAAGCACCACCACTTATAGCCAAAAGAGAAGGTTCATAGCCATTTAGGGACGGATTGGAAATAGGTAAGTCACCCTCCGCCGTTCTTCGAGCCTCAGAGTGCTCTAACACCGCTGTAAAGCCCGTACCTGAACCACTGTTATCCAAAACGGTATTAGGCGAACTCGAATTAAAATCGAGATTAACGGGCAGATTTACACCAACTTCCGAACAATCCAATGGACTTATTGTGCCACAAGGTGTCTGGCCAGATGCAAAATTTGTGAAAAACGCTACAATGAAGAGGAGCATAAAATTTTTCATACGTAAAGTAATTAAAGAGAGTATTGGTGGATATTCGGAATTATATACAGCACAAAGAGGGCAAATACCAGAATAAGTATTGCCCAATGACAAAAACATATCATTTAATGATATGGGTAAGTGCGGATTTTTAGAAAGCAGAAATGAGAATTTGCTGCTAAAGTAATTTTTAATCATTCAAATTTGTTTGGCTATTAACCAAAGCAAATATGCAGGTATGTTCAAATTCGTATGTGGGGTACGAAATGAAATACTTTGTATTTAAAGGGGGGATTTATCCAAAACAGGACAAACTTTTAACAAAATTCAATTTAAACAATGATAGGAAAATATTTTAAAAGGAAAATTGTAGTCCTATGAAAATCGACGAAATGTCTTAAAAATAAGTTAAAATACATATCCCGCAAAAATTTTATAAGGGAAACGTCCTAGCGGGATTCCGATGACCCCTTGCCCATTGGCACATAAAAAATCCCTTAGGCCCACAGGGCCCAAGGGAAAATGTAGCATTTCAGAGAGAAAGGACCTACCCTATCGACTATCCTCCATGGTAGGATAATCACTGAAGATATCGTCCACAAAACCGGCCACCTCAGCGGAGGGATTGTTCTCGTAGACATAAAAGTCATCTACAGAGCCTGTCCAGACAATGTTCCTGGAATCCCTTTCCACCAAACTGACCACCATGTCCGCATCCATATAACGATCCAAGGTCACATCATAATCCACGATATCCGGATAGGCTTGGTAGTCGTAATAATAATAATCATTGTAATAACTGTTCACCGGAAGCGCAGAGGTGTAGGGGTAATAGGCATAATTATAGTCGTAATAGATGTCCCGGGTCACATTCACATCCGTTTCCCTATCGTAATTGGTATTGATGACGACGAGAAGGTCAGGGTCTTGCCGATCCACCGTATAGCCCGCTTTTTGCATGTTCCTGTTCATGGCACCTACAATGCGCTGACCCACATTGTTCGTTTGGTCAACACCCTGGGGCTCCTCGAAACTACTGTTGGGCAGATAGGCATACGTATCATATTGCTTTAAATTCTTGTCCGTCACCTTTGTGGTGGTGATCTTAGGGCCGCAGCCCATTAAGAGGACCAAGCCCAATAAGGTCATCAGTCCCATCATCTTTTTCTTATTTTTCATTTTGTTTGTTTTATATGTTCAACATTATATATAAGATATGGGAACATGACGGTTTGCTTTGTGCTATCCCATATATTATGGATGGATATCCAAATCAGCAAGAAGGGGACATGAACAATGCCAACATCGGCACAAGAGCAGAGCACGTGATTCTTGACCAGTAAATGCCCCCGTCCTTTTTCACTATACAAGCCATAATTTTCCGTACGCTATCCAATATTCCGGTAAAGCTCAAGAAAGCAGCAAAGTCGATTAGCACCAAATACCTTAGCTATTTTGGTTTTTATTGGAACTATATTTTGACGTAATGTGTTATGATGGCAAAATTGGCCTCTGTACATTGACACCGGAAAAGCATCTTGGGCAAAAGCTGTCCCAGCCCTAAAGATGAAATGCCATTTGCAAAATCACATTAGAACCTAATGGTACATACCCACCCCTTAAATAGTAGGTTACGAAGGGCAAAAAATGCTCTGGTTATCCTTAGATATGTGCGGAAAGGTCCTTTTGTAGCACATTACAAATCCAACGAAAACAACTCATAGTGGTATGTTCTATTTTCTAATCAGTTTCGCAGGTATAGTGAGTACATTGGTGATGACCTTATTCAGCCATCTGGTGGAAATGATTACAGGCGAAAAATTGAACGAGGCCCATCTGATCAATCTATTGATCGATCGTTCCAAATTATCCATGAAAATTACAAGGAACCATATTTTGGGGTGGTTGATACATTGTGTGATCGGTATTCTCATGGTCTTTGGGTTGTTTTTGTACCAAGACCAGAACGCCTCTTTGCCCATGCATGTCCATGGCCTCTGTATGGGCCTCGCACTAGGGGGTCTAGGGACATTGGGTTGGTGGCTCATCTTAAGTTTCCATCCAAATGTTCCAGAGAACAACTGGATTTTATTTTTTGGACAATTGATGGTTGCACACCTCATTTTTGCCCTTACGGCGACGTTCTTTTTAAAAACCCTTATGGCCTAACCTTAAAGCCATGGTTTATTTAAGCAGTTAAAACAAGTGGCAAATGAAGCACCGTTCTTGCGCCCATTGCTTTACATTGCCGTAAGGATAAAATTCGTACAAAATACATCTGGTGAACATGTTCCACACAAAAAAAATCGTTTGGTTTTGGATAGTAGTATTGATAGTGGCTTGGCTCATAGGCTTTGTTGTTTTCAAGACACTGGGTTTCTTAATTCATTTACTGTTGCTAGCCGCCGTTGGTCTGGCCATTTATAACTTCTTCAGAAAATAGACAACACCTAATAGTCACCCACGGCAAGTAAGTGAAGGGCCGGCAACAGATTTTTTTAAGGTCCAGTGGTAATGCACGAAGAGGAAAAACACAAAATAAATGTGCATGACCCAAAGGCAACTCATAAACGTAAAAAGCCTTCACAGATGTGAAGGCTTTCCATTTACTGGTGGGCCCTACTGGATTCGAACCAGTGACCCCCTGCTTGTAAGGCAGGTGCTCTGAACCAACTGAGCTAAGAGCCCTAAAAGGAGTGCAAATATAACATAGTTTTTTAATCGCTAAAAGAAAAAAGAATAAATTTTAGACCACCTCCGCAACCACAAAATTACTGCCCCCCACAAATATGACATCGGTGGGTTTAGCCTCCCCTCTTGCCGCGGTCAAGGCCTCTTTTACAGACCCATAAGGAACCCCCTCAATACCGCGTGACTTGGCTTCCAAAACCACTTCCTCCACCTTCTTCCCCCTCGCAATGTCCGGCCGGCAAAAATAATACCGTGCCCTTTTTGGAAGTATATCAAAAACACCGGAAAGCTCCTTATCCTTTACAAAGCCCAAAACCATATGCAAGGTCTCATAGGGCTCCGTTTGCAATTGGTTCATTACCATTGAAAGCCCTTCTTTGTTGTGCGCCGTATCACAGATGACCTTGGGCGCCTGCCCCAAGAGTTGCCACCTTCCCAAGAGCCCCGTATTTTCCTGTACATGTAGTAGACCACGCCGTATATGTTCTTCTGAAACATGGAATCTGGGCAGCAGGGATATAGTTTGCAAAACACCCTTTATGTTTTTTTGTTGATAGTTTCCCAAAAGGGAGGTAGGATAGGTGGCCCATTGTTGTTCTTTCGCAAAATGGATTTTAGCATTTTTGGCGTGGGCCACGTGATCGAACACGGGCGCGGTTTCCAATTGATATTCGCTGATGACCACAGGGATGCCTTCCTTAATGATGCCGGCCTTCTCAAAAGCGATTTTGTCCAATGTGTCACCCAACAGATCCATATGATCAAAACCTATATTGGTGATCAGGGACACCTCTGGTGTAATAATATTGGTGGAATCCAATCGGCCGCCCAGGCCCACCTCCACAACGGCCACATCCACTTCTTCCTTTGCGAAATGATCAAAGGCCATACCCACGGTCATTTCAAAAAAGGAGAGCTTATTTTCTTGAAAAAAGGGCATATGGTCATGGATGAAAGCCACCACGTTTTGTGTTGGCATCATCTTTCCGTTGATACGGATGCGTTCCCTAAAATCTTTTAAGTGCGGCGAAGTGTAGAGCCCCACTTTATGACCGGCCTCTTGTAGGATGGAGGCCAACATATGGCTGCTAGACCCCTTACCGTTGGTACCGGCTACATGAATGCTCTTGAATTTTCTATGGGGATGGCCCAAATGCTCGGAAAAATCGAGGATACCGTCCAGTTTGTTCGTGTAAGCCGACTTCCCCCGCTGCTGG
>CAKZLG010000144.1 GCA_937125035.1 uncultured Maribacter sp.
AATCCAAGGTGACGCCGTTATTCTGTCTTTTTTGTCCAGATTCTTGACGGCCCTAAAACGTTCGTTGCCCGTATTGGGGTCATGCTCTTCCTGAATGGGGACTACTTTTACCAATCTGGCTGCGCTCTCGTCACCCTGGGTCCTGAACACCAGTTGGGTTTCCCCTACGAATTGTAAATCCTGTACACGGACCCTGCCCTGCCCATCGGATTCAAATTCCCTTATCTTGGCCCCTTCCATAGTGGAAGCGTACATCACTATCTTGGTATTCCGCAGTAGTTCGTTATTTAAATTATAGGCGTAGCCAAATAAATCCAGTCCTTCCTGAAAAGGAAACTTAATCTCTTTAATGGAATGGGAGGATTCTTCTTTTACCCCATGCAAGGGTCCGGTGAGAAGCTGCATGTCCTTCTCAAAGCGTTGGGCTCTTTGGGATGGTTTAAATACATCTGGAAAACTCCCGGCCCCAACTACCTTGGTGTCGTAGGGGTAATTGGTGGCGCTGAGCGCCAATTTTGCCCGTACGGGATTTCCCGCTGCATCAGTTACCTTGAGGGTGGCACGGAATTTACCGGAATCCTTCTCTATTTCCTGCTCCCTCATCGCTATCGTCAAAGCATGGGGAGGCTCAATGTATATGGCACGTGACACCACTTCTTCTCCTGTTGAACCGTATAAGATTAGGTCCATGGTCCCGGCTGGCAGCTTTTCTTTTGGTATTTCAAGGGTTTGAACGGTTCCCGAAACGGTAAGTTCCTTTTCAAAATAAGTAATACCTCCCGTCTCCCCTTTTAATACAATGTTGGAGCCCTCTTTGTTGCTCGTGGCCAGCACCTGCACGGCCAACTTGGAATTGTCCAGATTATTGCTTCTTAATGCATAGCCTTGCGCTAGCGCCTTTGGAAGCGAAAACCGTTGCCCATTGGCCTCCAAGTAGTACGACTTACCGTATTCCGGAGTGATAATCGTGGAAAATAAGCCGGGGCCAAACCTGGCCGGACGTACTATTAATTTTCCGGTAGCATCAACAACAGCACTTTCAACGTCCACAGGTCCACCCTCTGGGGTCTTGATTTTAATTAGCACCCTGTTGGCCACTTGGTCCAAAAGCCGCCCACTTTCTGGATGGAATGTAACGGCAAGGTCCTCTCGTGATCCCATAAGGGCCTCCTTATCATGATCGGCCCCTTCATTTTCCAGGGTGGAGGTATGATAAACAGACGCACCGTAATTTTGCATCCAACGGGTATAGGCCCTTAGCGTGTACGTCTTATCTTTTAGCTTTTTGGGCAACAGGATGGTACCCTCGGCCATGCCGTCTTTGATTTTATGATAATCAATGGCCACAATCTCATTTTGTGCGTTCAACAGCTCTGTCTTCAGTACTTTGCTTTTTGTGATCCGTAGGTGGTTTGGACCTATGACAAAATAAGCCTTAAAAAATAACGGACTATCTGAACTTACGGTGTTCCTATCCAAATGAACGATCAAATGCTCTTTCCATAGGGCCAGAACCTCACGATCACTACTTTGATCATCCAATGGGATGTCCTTTTCAAAAGCTTGGCGCAAAGAGAATTCCGAAGCCTTTGGACCTTTATCCTGTGCTACGATCAAGAGAGGCGCAAAGGCCAGTAAAAAGACAATTGGCAGGAAAGATTTTAGCTTCATCCGGACATACTTTTAATTAATAGTTACACTATTGATTTAGTAAGTTAACCAATTAATCGAAAAGCAAAACCTCAATTTAGACAAGTTTAACAGGTCCTTTCACTTCCAACGAAATACCCGCACTGTCATTCTGGATACTCCACCCTCAGGTGGTAGATATTGGTGAGTTTTTGTTTGAATATCTTTTTTATGCCTTCTATTTCCTTAAAGGTAATGTCCGCATTTAAAAATTGTTGGGCCTTCATTTGGCCATTAATGATCTTGTCCACAAACTCATCTATGATCAGAAAGGTGGGGTCCTTTAAACTTTTGGAGGCCGCTTCCACGGCATCGGCCATCATTAAAATGGCGGTTTCTTTTGAAAAGGGAAGGGGCCCAGGGTACCTAAAATCCTCCTCTGGGGCATCGGCTTCCAGTTCCAGTTGTTTCTTGTAGAAATAATAGACCAAGGTAGTGCCATGATGGCTTCTGATGAAATCGATCACCCGATCGGGGACGTTGTTCTTTCTGGCCAGTTCAATACCTTTTATGACATGGTTTATGATGATATCCGCACTTTCCCTGGGTTCCATTTCGTCATGCGGGTTGACATTGGTGATCTGGTTTTCCGTAAAAAAAGTGGGGTCTTCCATCTTTCCTATATCATGGTACAGGGCACCCACTCTTACCAGCATGGCATTGGCGCCCACGTGGTTGGCAGCGGCCTCAGCCAAATTGGCCACTTGCAACGAATGGTGAAAGGTACCCGGGGCCTTATTGGAGAGCTCTTTGAGCAGTTTGGAATTGGTGTCTGAGAGTTCCAGTAAGGACACATCGGAAACAAGTCCAAATACTTTTTCATAAATATAGATCAAGGGCTGCACAAACAGCGTGATCATACCGTTGAGCAAGAAAAGGCCCAAAGTATACCAACCCACATTGGCTAAATTTCCTTCGTGTATAATATGAAAGGCCAAATAGCCCACTACATAGATCAAGGTTATCTGCCCCACCGACACAAATAGGTTGGCCCTTTTGTAAAGTTCGGATACCGTGAGGATGGTGACGATACCAGCAATGGTCTGTAGAAAGATATACTCAAAACTATTGGGCACCACAAAGCCTAAAATGAGTACGCTGAGCACATGTACGAACAGCCCCAAACGGGCATCAAAAAAGGTTTTCAAAATAAGCGGCAAAATGCAAAGGGGCACCACAAACACCAAGCTATCATCGTATTTTACCACCATAGTGGTCACAAAGACCATTAATAAAATGTTGAATAGGATAAAGGTCACTTTTGTATTATTGGCATAGACCTCACTCCGGTACTTTTTAAGGAAAAGGTACAACATCATCAATACCAGGGCTACCAGTACGGTATAACCTATGAGGATAAGGTATTGGTTGTTCTCTGTCCAGAGTTCGGATTCATATTCCTTTTTTAAGGACTCCAGGATCTTTAGGTTTTCCGCTTCCACCACCTCGCCTTTGGCCACAATGAGTTTACCCTCATCCACAGTGCCACGGGTATAGGAAATTTTGGATAGCGCATCAGAAAGGGCCTTTTGGGTGAGGTCATCATCATAATGCACATTTGGCGCCACGATATCAAAAAAGAAATCCTCCAATGGGTCTGCATAACCCAGAAGGCCATTGTCCTTGAGCACGGCAGCAATGACAGAGGATACTTCCTTGGGCTGCACTAGTTCCTGTTTCCTGATCTTCTTTGCCACATTGTCCTGAACCAGTATCATTTGGGATTCCTTTACTATGGAATTCAAATTTTCAGGTACGCCATACTGGTAAATGGAATCCAATATGGTATTGGCTACCGTCTCTAGTCTCCTTTTTTGGGATGCCGGCGTTGCAGATGGCAACCAGTCCGTGTTGAGCTTTTCACTGAAATCCCTATAGATTTCATCCACCTTTTCTTGATCGTACTGAAAATACTTGTCCTGATCGTCTACAATGCGCTCCCGTTCTTCCGTAAGTTCTGCTTCTGACTTTTTTATTGAAAAATCAAAAGGAGCGTAAAGATTCTCATATTGCCACGGTTTACCCTTCTGAAACTCGTACTTGAACTTGCCCCCTTTCGGAAATACGAAAACAATGAAGGACACCGCCAAGATATACACGATGTACTTATAAAAAAGGGATTGTTTTTTGTAGAGCGCGTCCAATAATTTCATTTAGGGTATGTTCATCAAAAATAGAAAATTCTAATGTACTCCATTAGGAATAAAAAAACATTACCATGGTTTGCAGCAGAATTTAGTAATTTCGCCATTACACAAGAAGAACGAAGCACCTGATACTCGCTTGGCTTTTACGGAAAAAAAGAGCTATCAGGTGAACAAAAATAAGATGTGATGAAAGAGGTTGTCATAGTTGCCGCGGTACGCACGCCCATTGGAAGTTTCATGGGAAGCCTTTCCACCGTACCGGCCCCTAAACTAGGTGCTGCGGCCATAGCGGGAGCGTTGCAAAAAGTGGGGCTCAAACCAGATCAGGTTGATGAAGTTTTGATGGGGAACGTAGTACAGGCAGGAACAGGCCAGGCCCCAGCTAGGCAAGCCGCCATTTTTGCAGGGATACCAGATAGTGTTCCCTGCACCACCATCAACAAAGTGTGCGCTTCTGGGATGAAGGCCATCATGCAGGGGGCCCAGGCCATTGCCCTTGGGGATGCTGAAGTGATCGTGGCGGGCGGAATGGAGAACATGAGCCAAATTCCGCACTACCTCCATATGCGAAACGGTGTTAAGTTTGGACCTACGGAATTGGTGGATGGCATGCAAAAAGACGGATTGGTGGATGTCTATGACCAAAACGCCATGGGGGTCTGCGCAGATGCATGTGCCCAAGAGTATGGGTTCTCCAGAGAGGATCAGGATAATTTCGCCATGCAGTCGTACCAAAGGTCAGCTGCGGCCTGGGACAACGGTTCCTTTAAAAATGAGGTGGTCCCCGTAAACGTGCCCCAAAGACGGGGAGATGCTATTTTGATCACTGAAGACGAAGAGTATAAGAACATCATTTTTGAGAAAGTGCCCAAATTAAGGCCCGCCTTCACCAAAGAGGGTACGGTCACCGCCGCAAATGCATCAACCATTAATGATGGTGCGGCGGCCCTAATTTTGATGAGTGCCGAAAAAGCGGAGGAACTTAAATTGAAGCCTTTGGCCAAAATCAAGAGCTATGCAGATGCCGCCCAAGAGCCCAAATGGTTTACCACAGCACCCGCCAAGGCATTGCCCAAAGCGCTTGCCAAGGCCAAGATGAATATGGCCGATGTTGATTTTTTTGAGTTCAACGAGGCTTTTGCCGTTGTAGGCCTTGCCAACATGAAGCTTTTGGGACTTTCTGACGACAGGGTGAACATTAACGGAGGGGCCGTGTCCTTGGGGCATCCGCTGGGCTGCTCCGGCGCCAGAATCGTAGTGACCTTACTCCATGTGCTGGAACAGAACAATGGAAGAATAGGGGCAGCGGCCATTTGTAATGGGGGTGGTGGCGCATCTGCGCTCATCGTGGAAAAACCGTAATACTACTGAAACTTCCATGCAGTACGGCATTTGTCCTTTAAGCATAATACCCGTAAGGGATACCCCGGATGGTTTGGCTGCGATGACGAGCCAGTTATTGTTCGGGGAACTCTACAAAATAGTGGAAACCCGGAAGCATTGGTCAAAAATCAGAAACGCTTTTGACAGGAGCGAGGGATGGATATCCAACGCCCAACTTCATTTTGTATCGCAACAGGATTATAATGATTTGGCCGCTAAGGAGACCCACGCCTATAGTACCGATTTGGTTTCCTATGTCTCAGATGCCCATAACAGACTTGTTCCCGTACTCATGGGCTCTTGTTTGGATGGTGCGCATTTGCTTTCCTTAGATCATGAAGGAACCGTTTGCTCTGGAAAGTCCAGTAGGGAGACCCTTATCAAAACAGCGCTGCTGTACCTAAATGCACCGGAATTGGCAGGGGGCAAGACGCCCTTTGGTCTCGATGCCGGTGGATTTGCCCAAATGGTCTACAGAATACATGGGCGTAAACTGCTCCGTAGTGCCCAAGAACAATCTATGCAGGGCACGGCACTGAGCTTTGTTGAGGAAAGTGAGCCTGGAGACCTTGCCTTTTTCGATAATACAAATGGTGTCATAGACCACGTGGGAATCATCATGGACAACAATTATATCATTCATGTGAATGGCCGGGTGCGTATAGATCGCTTAGACCACACGGGTATTTTTAACAACGACCTTAGAAACTACTCCCATTCCTTGCGGGTAATCAAGAAAATCATCCCATAAAAAAAGGGCCTTTTCAGGCCCTTTCATATGATTAATCATAACGGGTTATTCGCCCAACAGTTTTTTCACCCTCATGAAGTTTTCATTGTCGCCCATAGCGCCGTATATATTCTTCAACTGGGTAAGGATACCCTGATTATCAGGATTGGTTTTTAAGGCGGCCTCTAGTACATTGGCACCTTCCACGAAAAGATCGTCTTTAGTGGTCTTTAGCTCTTCATACCTGGCAATATCACTTTTTGAGTTGCCCAAGGAATTCATTTCATCTATCAATGCATTGCCCTCATTCACATATGTGGTGGAAAGGTTGAGGTAGGCGTTGGTATAACTAGGATTGATTTCGATGGCCTTCTTATAGGATTCCCGAGCCTCTTGCATGTTTCCTTGTTCCATATTGATCACCCCTACGTTATAATGGAGATCGGGATTGTCCGGTGCTACGGAGATGGCCTCGGCCATTAATTCCTTGAACTTCTCTTTATCCCCCATTTTAAAATAAAGGTTGGCCTCGTTCAAAATAAGGTTAACATCATTAGGGTCACTGGCCCTGGCAGCCTTATAAGCGTCCAAAGCTTTATCATCTTGGCCCAATTGTGTGTAGATCAGGGCAGTGTTCTTGACGATTTCCGCTTTTTTGGAGGGTGTCTTCTCATCTATTGGATCGGAATAGGTGCCAGATTTGACCATAAGATCGCGTTGTGTCTTATCCATGATCTCCTGTTCTCCGGATGCCACATTGGTGGCCTTGTACACCACACCACTGCCATCATAGCCCAATTCCTGTAATTCATTGTAATATTTAAGGGCTTCCTCATAGTGCCCTCCGTTTACCGCGCTGCCCGCAGCGTAATAAAGATAGGAGGTGTCCTGTGGCGAAATGCTGTAGCTCATGTAGAGCTTTTCCGCGGCTTCCTTAAATTTTTTGTTGCCTTGGTCACTTACAGCGGAATTCACAAGATCTGCGCTCAAGGACTGTATGTACTGCTGGCTTTCCCCAGTATATTTTGCCTTTCCACTTTGCTCTTCGATCTCCAATACCTTTTTGAAGGAAGTGGCCGCGGGTTCAAAAGCACTGTCATCGCCTTTCTTGGCCAGGTCAGTATAGATTTTGCCTCTGGTATAATAGTATTGGGCCTGTATTTTTTCATCAGCTCCCCCTATGGCGCCCATCACGGATTCTATGCTGGATTTCGCTGCGGAGGCATCCCCATCTTTTAGCGCCTTTTCGGCATCCTTGATCTCACTTTTTTGAGCGAAACCTACCATGGTAAAGGAAAGGGCCGCTATCATTAAAAATTTACGTTTCATCTTTGCTTTTATTAATTTATTAGTGTTTGTTCTTATTTGGAATCTCCAGTATCCCCTGTATCAATTCCCGTGCCATCTTCTTCCGTGTTCACATCCATATCCAGGATATTGGCCTCATCCAGATCATCTTCATCCTTCATTACCTTGGCCACAGCGGCAATGGAATCATTGTCCCTAATGTTGATCAAGCGCACCCCTTGCGTGGCCCTGCCCATGACCCTAAGGTCCTCTACGCTCATGCGTATGGCAATGCCGGATTTGTTGATGATCATAAGATCGTCTGAATCCGTTACGTTCTTTATGGCCACAAGGCCCCCTGTTTTATCAGTGATGCTAATGGTCTTCACCCCTTTGCCCCCTCTGTTGGTAATCCGGTAATCCTCTATACTGGAACGTTTGCCATACCCATTCTCAGATACTACCAAGAGTTCATCCTCAAAATTATGGACGGAGACCATGCCTATGACCTCATCATCATCATTAGCCAAAGTGATGCCCCGTACACCGCTGGCATTACGACCCATGGGCCTTGTCTTGCTCTCCTCAAAGCGAATGGCCTTCCCGGATTTCAACCCTAGGAAAATTTGACTTGTACCTGTGGTGAGCTTGGCTTCCAAAAGTTCGTCATTGTCCTTGATGGTAATGGCGTTGATCCCATTTTGCCTTGGCCTGGAATATTGCTCCAATGAGGTCTTCTTTACAGTTCCTTTTTTGGTGGCCATAATGACATAATGACTGTTCACATATTCCTCATCCTTAAGATCCTGCGTGCAGATAAAGGCCTTAACCTTATCCTCTTGCTCAATATTGATCAAGTTCTGTATGGCGCGTCCTTTAGAGGTTCTGCTCCCCTCCGGAATCTCAAAGACCCGCATCCAAAAGCATTTTCCCTTCTGGGTGAAGAACAACATGTACTGGTGGTTGGTGCCCACGAAAAGGTGCTCTAGGAAATCCTCATTTCGGGTAGAGGAGGCCTTTTGCCCCACCCCACCCCTATGCTGGGTCTTGTATTCCGTTAACGGGGTCCTTTTGATGTACCCTGCGTGAGAAATGGTTATGACCACTTGCTCATCGGGTATCATATCTTCCATACTGAGGTCTCCCCCGGCAAAATTTATTTCGGACCTGCGCTCGTCACCGTACTTCTCTTTAACCTCAAGAAGTTCGTCTTTGATGATCTGCATTCTCCGCTCTTTCTTTTCAAGAATGTCCTTAAGATCGGCAATGGTCTTGATGATCTCATCATATTCAGATCTTAATTTGTCCTGCTCCAGGCCAGTGAGTTGCCTTAGGCGCATTTCCACTATGGCCTTGGCCTGTATTTCCGTGAGCTTAAAGCGCTCCATCAGGTTCTCCCGGGCCTCATCCGCATTACTAGAGGCGCGGATAATGGCTATGACCTCGTCTATATTGTCAGAGGCAATGATCAATCCTTCTAGAATGTGCGCCCTGTCCTCTGCCTTTTTCAGTTCAAATTGGGTACGCCGCACCACCACCTCATGCCTGTGCTCCACGAAATAGTGGATCATCTCCTTTACGTTCAATAACTGTGGTCTCCCTCCCACCAAGGCTATATTGTTGACACTGAAGGAAGATTGCAATGCCGTGTACTTGTACAGCATATTGAGCACTATATTGGGTATGGCATCCCGTTTAAGGATATAGACGATACGCATGCCCTTACGGTCAGATTCGTCTCTGATGCTGGCAATGCCCTCTATCTTTTTTTCATTGACGAGATCGGCGGTTTTTTTGATCATATCCGCCTTGTTCACTTGGTAGGGTATCTCGTTCACAATAATACACTCCCTTCCTTGCACCTCCTCAAAGCTGGCCTTGCCCCTCATAACCACCCGGCCCCTTCCAGTCTTAAAGGCCTCTATTACACCATCATAGCCATAGATGATACCACCTGTTGGAAAATCGGGCGCTTTGATGTGCGTGATCAGCTCATCCACCTCAATATCCGGATTTTCTATGTAGGCCACTGTTCCGTCCACCACCTCGGCCAAATTGTGCGGTGGCATATTGGTGGCCATGCCCACTGCAATACCGGAGGCACCGTTCACTAAAAGGTTGGGCACCCGGGTAGGCAGTACGGTGGGCTCTTCCAACGAATCATCAAAATTCAGCTGATGATCAACGGTGTCCTTATCAATGTCCGCCAACATATCGTCGGCAATTTTACGCATCCTGGCCTCCGTATATCGCATGGCCGCGGGACTATCGCCATCAATGGAACCAAAGTTACCCTGACCATCGATCAACATATACCTCAAACTCCATTCTTGGGCCATACGCACCATGGTGTCATAGACCGAGGTATCTCCATGGGGGTGGTACTTACCAAGAACCTCACCCACGATCCTGGCCGATTTTTTATGGGCACTGTTGCTGCGCACGCCCAATTCGTGCATACCGTAGAGCACCCTCCTATGAACGGGTTTTAGCCCGTCCCTGACATCGGGCAGGGCGCGTGACACAATGACCGACATTGAGTAATCAATGTAGGCAGATTTCATTTCCTCTTCTATGTTAATAGGAATCAATTTTTCTCCATCAGCCATTTTAAAATCTTAACGTTTTTTTATTAGTAAAAAAGCATGCCAATATACGTAAAATCGAAGCCTTACAAGAATCTACGTCTTTATTTCTTCAAGAATTTATTAACACTTTTACCCAGTGATTCGGTTAATAATTATACGCGCAAAACACCTTAAATAGTTTCCTTTTCCCGTGATTTAGAATAACTTTAACGAATATAGGTACGGTATTTGAAGATGATTGGCCGAGATTTAGTAATTTTATAGTTGATACAATAGTTTATGGATGATAATTTTTCACCAAGAGTAAAGGATGTAATTGCATACAGCAAAGAGGAGGCGCTCCGTTTGGGCCATGATTTCATTGGCACTGAGCACCTTATGTTGGGGCTCTTACGGGATGGGAACGGCAAGGCCATAAGCATTTTGGATGCTTTGGAAGTTGACCTGGACCATCTCAGAAGAAAGGTTGAAATCCTCAGTCCATCCAATCCCAATGCCAGTGGCGTGCAAAAGGACAAAAAAAACCTGCATCTCACAAGACAGGCCGAAAGGGCCCTTAAAACGACTTTTCTGGAGGCCAAGCTTTTTCAAAGCTCCTCTATCAATACAGCGCATCTCCTTCTCTGTATCCTTAGAAATGAGAATGACCCCACCACCAAATTGTTGCACAAATTAAAGGTGGATTATGACGGTGTCAAGGAACAGTTCAAATTCATGATCACCAGTGACGATGACATTGTGAACGGACCTACAGGAGAATCCTTTTCCAGCGATTCTGACGATGCCCCAGAGGGCAAGGAAAGTTCTTTTGGCTCTACTTCTGCGCAGAAGGGTGCCAAAAAATCCAAGACACCCGTACTGGACAACTTTGGGCGGGACCTTACTCATTTGGCCGAAGAAAACAAATTGGATCCCGTAGTGGGCAGGGAAAAGGAAATAGAACGTGTTTCACAGATTTTGAGCCGGCGTAAAAAGAACAACCCATTGCTCATAGGGGAACCCGGAGTGGGCAAGAGTGCCATTGCGGAAGGGCTTGCTTTGCGCATCATCAATAAAAAAGTATCGCGCATCCTGTACAACAAGCGCGTAGTGACGTTGGACTTAGCCTCTTTGGTGGCCGGTACCAAATACCGCGGCCAATTTGAGGAACGCATGAAAGCGGTCATGAACGAGCTTGAAAAAAATGACGATGTCATTCTTTTCATAGACGAGATCCATACCATAGTGGGTGCAGGCGGGGCAACAGGGAGTTTGGATGCCAGCAATATGTTCAAACCTGCACTGGCCCGTGGGGAAATACAATGTATTGGCGCCACTACCTTAGATGAGTACAGACAGTACATTGAAAAAGACGGAGCTCTTGAAAGAAGGTTCCAAAAGGTAATCGTGGAGCCTACCAGCGTAGAGGAGACCATTGAGATATTACACAACATCAAATCCAAATACGAGGACCACCATAATGTAAGCTATACCGAAGAGGCCATAGAGGCCTGTGTGAAACTCACCAACAGGTACATGACAGACCGTTTTTTACCGGACAAGGCCATAGATGCCCTAGATGAAGCAGGCTCCCGTGTGCACATTGTGAACATGGATGTTCCAAAACAAATTTTGGAACTTGAAAAGAAACTGGAAGACGTGCGCGAACTTAAGAACAGCGTGGTCAAAAAGCAGAAATATGAAGAGGCGGCCAAATTAAGGGATGATGAAAAGAGTATAGAGAAAGATTTGGCGCTTGCCCAAGAACAATGGGAAAACGAGAGCAAACTGAATAAAGAGACCGTTACGGAAGACAATGTGGCCGATGTGGTCTCCATGATGAGCGGTATACCGGTCAACAGAATTGCACAAACGGAGAGCAACAAACTTGCTGAACTACCCAAGCTCATAAAAGCCAATGTCATTGGCCAGGATGAAGCGGTGGCCAAAGTATCCAAAGCCATTCAGCGCAACCGGGCAGGGCTCAAAGACCCTAATAAACCCATCGGTTCCTTTATATTCCTAGGGCAGACCGGGGTGGGCAAGACCCAGCTGGCAAAAGTCATGGCCAAGGAATTATTTGATTCTGAGGATGCGTTGATCCGTATTGACATGAGTGAATACATGGAAAAATTCGCGATCTCCAGATTGGTGGGGGCACCTCCGGGATATGTGGGCTACGAAGAAGGCGGACAATTGACCGAAAAAGTACGAAGGAAGCCTTATTCCGTTATTCTATTGGATGAGGTGGAAAAAGCCCACCCAGACGTGTTCAACATGTTATTACAAGTTTTGGACGATGGCTATTTGACCGATAGTTTGGGCCGGAAAATAGATTTTAGGAACACCATCATCATCATGACCTCCAATATAGGGGCCAGACAGCTCAAAGACTTCGGTCAAGGCGTTGGTTTTGGTACCGCTGCCAAAAAGGCACAGGAGGACACCTATCAGAAAGGCGTCATAGAAAATGCGCTTAAGAAAGCATTTGCCCCGGAATTCCTCAACAGGATAGATGATGTGATCGTCTTCAACCCATTGGAAAGAGAGCATATACACAAGATCATAGATATTGAATTGGCGAAGCTTTACAGGCGCATCAAGGACATTGGCTATGACCTAAAGCTCACTGATGAAGCCAAGGACTATATTGCAGAGAAAGGGTTTGACAAACAATACGGGGCCAGACCTTTGAAAAGGGCCATACAGAAATATATTGAAGATGCCCTTGCAGAGGAAATCGTTAACTCCAAACTGGAGGAAGGCGATCGTATCTTTATGGACCTAGACAAGGAAAAAGAAGAGCTCACCATAGAGATCAAGAAAATGGAAAAGTCTCCGAAGACTGAGTAAAATACAGTACTACGCCTACCAAAAGGAGTCCCAAACGGACTCCTTTTTTAATATAAATCAATCCGCCGCGTAAGAATTGAAACACAGCTGCGCTCCCGCAAATACACTACGTACGATATTTGCGCTTTTAATCTAATATTTTCCCAAAAGGACAGTGTTACCCCTACATTCGTAGCAGACACTATAACATATAAGAAATGAGCGTTGGATCTGTGAAGAAAAAAATTATCGTTCGGGAGTACGAATTGGAAATTGGAAAAGTTCAGGTATTTGATGATTATATGGTGGCCATCTTTGATGAGGGCGCCACGTTGACCTTGGAAAGGGCCTACCAGATCATCGGGATATCCGAAATACATTTTAGGGAAAGGAATTTTGGTTTTATAAGTCTTCGGAAGAATTCCTACGCCATAGACCCCACCATCTACACCTATCTGAAAGAATTGGAAAACCTTAAGGCCTTTGCCATCGTCTCCGTAAAGGAAATCGATATGCACAACTTTAAGATTGAAAAATTATTCTACAAAAAACCCATGAAGTTCTTCATTGAATTCAACAATGCGCTGAGATGGGTGAAACGAAGGGTAAGAGCGAACTGATCTGTGATGGGTCGCAACCCTAAGCATTGTTCCGTTCATTGGGCTCTTCGTTGCTTTCAGGCACGTGAAAGAGATCTAAATAGGCCCGGCCTATGCCCTCTATTATATCAGTAGGGGTCAGGGCTTGATACCCTGTAGCCTCTACGGCCAGATCACCCGCCCTACCATGTAGATAGACTCCGAAAAGGGCCGCATGCAACGCCCCGTACCCTTGACTGAGCAAACCTGTCAACAGACCCGTCAGTACATCCCCACTGCCACCAGTGGCCATACCCGGGTTACCCGTAGTGTTGACATAGCCCTTGCCTTCAGAAAAAACAATGGAGTGTGCGCCTTTCACCACTAGGATACAATGGTACTTTTGGGAAAAATCATTCGCTTTCCGTAGCATCTCAAAATCATCTTTCCATTCCCCTATCAAGCGCTCCAATTCCTTTAAGTGTGGAGTCAATATCGTATTCTTTGGTAAATGTTTTAGCCACTCTTTATGCTTGGCCAAGATGTTGATACCGTCAGCATCCATGACCAAGGGTTTCTTGTTGTCTTTAAGAAACCGGCCTACTGCCCCTACCGTTTCCGAATGGGTTCCCATGCCCATGCCCATGCCAATATGGGTGGGTTCAATCTCTAGAGCAATCTGCGTTATTCTTTCCTCCTCATCCGTGAGCACCATGACCTCCGGTAACGCCGTTTGCAAGGGGATGTAGCCACATTTGGGCACATAGGTCGTCACCAGGCCAGCACCTGCGTACAGTGCTGCCCTGGCCGATAACTGCACGGCCCCCATTTTTCCATAGCTCCCGCCTATGATTAAGGCATGCCCAAAGGTGCCCTTGTGCGAAAATTTACCCCTAGGTTGATATAATGGCAATACTTCATTTTTTGCAGTGAGGTAAAAGTCCACTTCCTGATCCCTGAGAAATTCCATATCCAACCCAATATCCAGCACCTCCCATTGCTCCACAAACTCCCCCGTGCCCGGTAAGAAGAAGACCAGTTTGGGCGTCTGAAAACTGAGGACATAATTGGCGCGCATTACTGCAGCCCTATTTTGCGGCACTTGGTCCGTGAACAAACCAGAGGGGATGTCCACTGACAGGACAAAGGCCTTAGAAGCCTGTAAATGGGCAAATAGGTCCACCACCCAATCGTCTGGCGTTCTGTTCAATCCAATGCCGAACACCGCATCCACAATGATGTCATCCGGTCCTATTTTGGGCAAATCCCCCTGGTCCTTTAGGTACACCGGCCATACCTTGCGTTCCTTTAATCGTTTCAAATTCAAAAGAAAATCGGGAGACCGCTTTTCACTGTAGTTCACCACATATACCGCTATATCGTAACCATGCTCTTGGAGGTGCCTGGCCAGCGCTATCCCATCTCCCCCATTGTTGCCAATACCGCAGAACAAATGGATCTTTACCTGGGCCCCTTGCATACGCAGGTGCATCCAATTGAAGATCTGCACAGCGGCACGCTCCATGAGTTCATCACTCGTTATGCCTTGTTTCTTAATTGTGAATTTATCAGCAACATAGATTTGCTCAGCGGAAAACAGCTTCATAGTTGTGTTATTTTTACCATTATTGAATGAATCCGTAAAAATAATTGGAAACATTTGTTTGGGTCCCCAAATGTACTACTTTTGGAATTTAACTTTTACCATGAATCGCAGAACAACTGACACAAACACGGCGTTTTTCAGCTCCCAAAACCTTGGGAAGACCGCAACGGTGTTCACCCTTTGGGGTTAAATGTACCCCTACCCCCGCCCGTGCCCTCTGGTACCCATTTTCCCAATACAAACTATAGTATGACACCCACAAAGCCGGCCTTTTCAATGTTTCACTTCCTATTTCTGCGCACATCCCTTATAAACGGAGTATTGCGCTACATGAAAGAGTATTTTCTCAAAAGCCAAATTAGTGCCATACCCATGAACACAACAACTATTTGACCATGAAAATATTGAAATTTGGCGGCACCTCAGTGGCCGCCCCGGAGCGTATCAGAATCATCAAGGATATCATTGTCCCCTACCCTGAGACTTTACTTATCGTGGTCTCTGCTTTTGGAGGGGTAACGGATCAGCTCATAGAAGCCGGCGCTTTAGCGTCTCGCCAGAAAGTTGCATATAAAAAGGTGCTCAAGGCATTGGAGGAACGTCATTTGGCAGCGGTAAAGGAACTAATTCCGGTAAACGACCAGAGCTCTGTCCTGAGCAAAGTAAAAAGCGAACTCAATATCTTGGAAACCCTTTTAGAGGGCACTTTTTTTATTGGGGAAATCACAGAAAAATTGTCCGATAAGATCATGGGCTTCGGCGAGCTGCTCTCGTCCTACATCATCAGTGAATATTTTAAGTCCGAAAGATTGGACTGCACATTTAAGGACAGTAGGGACCTCATCAAAACACAACGGGTAAACGGTAAGAACGCGGTGGACTTCAAAAAGACCAATGCCCTTTGCCAAGACTATCTAGCGAATGCGGCCCATAAGATCATCGTGGCCCCTGGCTTCATTGCGGCCACTGAGAAAGGAGAAACCACCACCCTTGGCCGAGGTGGTTCAGACTACACCGCCGCCATCTACGCTGCTGCGGCCAACGCAGAACTCCTGGAAATATGGACAGATGTGAGCGGCATGTACACGGCCAATCCCAAGATGGTGAAACAGGCCAAGGCCATAGCCCATATTTCGTATGAAGAGGCCATGGAGCTTTCGCACTTTGGGGCCAAGGTTCTTTACCCCCCAACCATACAACCCGTCCTGTCCAAAGGCATTTCCATCGTCATTAAAAACACTTTTGAACCAGCTGCTGCGGGAACCTTGATCACCAAGGGAAAAAATGATGAAGGAAAAACGGTAAGGGGCATCAGCCACATTGGCAATATAGCCTTATTATCTCTGGAAGGCCCTGGCATGGTGGGTATTCCCGGAATTTCAAAACGCTTTTTTGAAGTGCTTTCCCATGCCAACATCAGCGTAGTCCTCATCACACAGGCCTCTTCAGAGCATTCCATTTGCATCGGCATATCCGCAGATGACATGGCATTGGCCGTGGCCCTTGTCAACGAATCATTTGCCTATGAGATAGAGCGAGGAAAGATCAAAGAGGTGTTACCGGAGAAGGACCTGGCCATTGTGGCCTTGGTGGGCGATAAAATGAAGAGCCACCAAGGGCTCAGCGGAAAAATGTTCAGTACCCTTGGAAAGAACAATGTGAACATTAGGGTGATTGCCCAGGGGGCCTCAGAACGCAATATCTCTTGTGTCATTGCTGAAAAAGATGTCAAAAAAGCCCTTAACGCCCTTCATGAAGCCTTTTTTGAAGAAAACATAAAACAGTTGAACCTCTTTGTCATGGGGGTGGGCAATGTGGGTTCAAAATTCCTCAACCAAATACAACAACAGCACGGGTATTTAAAGCAGCACCTGAAGTTGAACATTAGGGTCATTGGGCTAGCCAATTCCCGGACCATGTGCTTCAATGAAAAAGGGCTGAACTTAGAGCATTGGCAAGAGGCGTTGGCAGCGGGACAAAAGGCTGATGCCCCTGGATTTTTGGAAAAAGTGAATGTCCTGAACCTTAGGAACAGTATTTTTGTGGACAATACCGCCAGTGCCAGTGTAGCCGGCACCTACAGGAATTATTTGGGCAACAGCATCTCGGTGGTCACCTGCAACAAGATCGCTTGCTCCTCTGAATTTGAAAACTATGCAAGTCTCAAATCCTTGGCACGGGAATTCAACGCCCCCTTTCTCTTTGAGACCAATGTAGGGGCCGGCCTTCCCATTATAGACACATTAAAACACCTCATCGTTTCTGGTGATAAGGTGTTGAAAATACAAGCGGTACTTTCCGGAAGCCTCAACTTTGTCTTCAATAACTTCAACGATCAGACCACCTTTCACGACATCGTGAAACAAGCGCAAGAACAGGGGTATACGGAGCCCGATCCAAAAATAGATTTGAGCGGGATAGACGTAATGCGAAAAATTCTTATTCTGGCCCGGGAAAGTGGTTATTCGCTGGAAATAACCGATATTGTAAACAAATCCTTTTTGCCCAAGGAAAGCTTAGTTGCCCCTGACAATGAGACCTTTTTTGAGTCCTTGAAGGAGCACGAAGCTGACTTTCAGCAACTGTACGCCCAAGCCAAAGAGCACCATTGCAAACTGAAATATGTGGCGCAGTTGGAAAACGGAAAGGCCAATGTAGGCCTGCAGGAAATTCCGGAAGGGCATGATTTTTATAATTTGGATGGCAGTGACAATATTGTGCTGTTCTTTACGGAACGTTACCCCAACCAGCCTCTGATCATCAAAGGTGCAGGAGCTGGGGCGGATGTAACGGCTTCGGGCCTTTTTGCGGATATCATTAGAATCGGTAATTTTTAAGTATGGAAGAGGTACACATTTATTGCCCGGCGACCATAGCCAACATCTCATGTGGTTTTGATGTCCTGGGTGTGGCACTGGATAATGTGGGCGATGAAATGACCGTTCGTAGGATACCGGAAAGAACCATCCGCATTACAAGAATAGAGGGGCAGGACCTGCCCCTTGCCACCGAGCAGAATGTGGCCGGTGTGGCAGGCATGGCCTTATTAAAGGCAGCCGAATATGATGGCGGCTTTGAAGTGGAAATCATAAAAAAGATAAAGCCGGGTAGCGGAATTGGCAGCAGTGCGGCAAGTTCGGCTGGAGCAGTCTGGGCCATGAACCATCTGCTAAATAGCCCCTTCTCTCCTTTGCAACTGGTACAATTTGCCATGGAGGGCGAAAAATTGGCCAGTGATGTAGCCCATGCGGACAATGTGGCTCCGGCCCTGTTTGGTGGCTTCACCTTGGTGCGCAGTTACCATCCGCTGGATATCATCAGTATTCCGGTGCCCCAGGAGCTCTTTGCCTCGGTCATACATCCACAGATTGAAATAAAGACCTCGGATTCACGCAAAATCCTCAAAACCACCATTCCCATGGAAACAGCCATTCAACAATGGGGAAATGTAGGCGGACTAATAGCCGGCCTGTTTTTGGAAGACTACGATCTCATAGGCCGATCTCTGGAAGACCATATTGTTGAGCCCATACGTTCCATCCTCATTCCAGGATTTGATAGGACCAAGCAGGCCGCCCTTTCAGAGGGAGCTTTGGGCAGCGGTATTTCCGGATCCGGACCTTCCATCTACGCCTTCAGCAGGGGGAGGGCCATGGCGGAAAAAGTGGGCCTGGCCATGAAGGCCATTTACGAGGATATAGGTTTGGAACATGACCTCCACGTGAGTCCCATTAATATACAAGGAATAAAAATCATACGCTGAAGGCGTTTGCCCCTTGGGCGTAAAACCATTTGAACATGAATTTTTACAGTCTCCATAAAAACGCTCCCGTAGTGTCTTTCAAAGATGCCGTGATCAACGGCATTGCACCGGATAAAGGCCTATATTTTCCAGAATCCATACCCCCTTTGCCCTCGTCCTTTTTTGATGGCATGGAAGACATGTCCAATACGGATATTGCGTTTACCGCCATACGGCCCTTTGTTACAGAGGATGTCCCCGATACAGTATTGCGACCTATTTTGGAAAATGTATTGGATTTTGATTTTCCCGTTGTTCCCATAGAACAACAGATAGGGACCTTAGAGCTTTTCCACGGGCCCACCATGGCCTTTAAGGATGTGGGCGCCCGTTTTATGGCGCAATGCCTGGGTTATTTTTCAAGGGATACCAAAAACGAGGTGACCGTCCTCGTGGCCACCTCTGGGGATACCGGTGGGGCCGTTGCCAATGGTTTTCTGGGCGTAGACGGGGTACGTGTGGTCATCCTGTATCCGGAAGGCAAGGTCAGTGATATCCAAGAACGGCAATTGACCACTTTGGGGCAGAACATTACCGCCCTTAGGGTAAAGGGTACTTTTGACGATTGCCAGCGTATGGTGAAAACGGCTTTTTTGGATGAAGAGCTCACAGAAAATAAGCAACTCACGTCCGCCAACTCCATCAACGTGGCCCGTTGGTTGCCACAGATGTTCTATTTTCTCCTTGCCTATAAACAATGTAAAAAAGAAGGAAAGGACCTTGTGTTCTCAGTACCTTCCGGCAATTTTGGGAATATCTGTGCCGGCTTGGTGGCCCAACGTATGGGCCTGCCCGTTAAGCACTTTGTAGCCGCTACGAACATCAACGACACCGTGCCCAAGTTCATGCAGACCCAACTGTACGACCCCAAGCCTAGTACCGCAACTATTTCCAATGCCATGGATGTGGGCGACCCCAGTAACTTTATCCGTATAAGGCACCTTTATAATGATGATTTTCCGGAGCTGGAGTCCCAACTGTCCTCCTACGCCTTTACAGATGCTGAGACCAAAGAAGCCATGCTGAATATCTATGCCACCACCGGTTATGTGGCAGACCCCCATGGGGCCGTGGGTTACTTGGGACTCAAAAAATACCTCGCAGCTTACCCCAAGGCTTATGGCATTTTCTTGGAAACCGCACACCCCGTCAAATTTTTGGATGTGGTAGAAGATACCATTGGCAAGAAAGTAGCGCTTCCTCCGCAGATAGAGAAAGTGATGAACAAGGAAAAGCGCTATCTTACTATTGAGAATTATACGGAACTCAAGGAATATCTCTTACAGTCTTAGTCCAGCTTTGGCAGCACAAAATCATCCAAGGGACTGGGCTGTAGCATCATAGCCTCAATAGCCGCCGTAGTTCTAGGGGCCATGGCAGATAGGTTTACGGGGCCTTCCTCCGTAATAAGGATATCATCTTCAATGCGAACGGCAATGCCCCACCATTTTTCATCACACGGACTTCCTTCGGGAATATAAATGCCCGGTTCAACGGTGATTACCGTGTTGGGCTTAAATGGCCCATAGGTACCCTTATCATGTACATCCAGCCCCAGGTAATGGCTCGTACCGTGGGGAAAATAGGTCCTGGCCTCCCCTTCATTGGAGATGATGCCCAAGTCCATGAGCCCTTGTGCCACTACGGCACTGGCCACACGGCCGGGGGCCTGAAAGGGCGCACCCACCACACTGGCCGCAATACCAGCTTCCTGCGCATTGTACACAATGTCATAAATCGCCTTTTGTTCTGGGGTAAACTGGCCGTTGGCCGGTATGGTTCTGGTGACATCTGCGGTATAACCGTGGTATTCCGCGCCAAGATCCATTAACACCAAATCGTTGCCCACTTTGGGTTTGTTGTTTTCAATATAGTGCAAAATACAGCCATTGTGGCCTCCGCCCACAATAGAAGGATAACCTTCATATTCCGCTCCATATTTTTTGAAGACGAATTCGTGCACGCCTTGTATTTCCGTTTCGGACATATTGGGGTGCATGGCCTTCATGACCTCAATTTGGCCCACCGCAGATATCTCTATGGCCTTCTTCAAGAGTTTCAATTCTTCTTGGGTCTTGGTCTCCCGCAGCGTGGCCATTATTTCGGAAATGA
The DNA here is from genome assembly GCA_937125035.1 of uncultured Maribacter sp. GTDB lineage: Bacteria > Bacteroidota > Bacteroidia > Flavobacteriales > Flavobacteriaceae > Maribacter. The sequence continues at coordinate 20,734 of CAKZLG010000144.1, forward strand.
CGCTGGTATCCAAATTATTGGCTTCTTGGATCATTAAGAGCTGTTGCTTTATTTCATTGCGCAGGCCTTCATCCTTGGTATTCACAAAATCGTTTAGCAATACATCATTTTTCAAATTCGGAGAATTATTCAGGTACCTGCCCAAGGTCTGCGCCACATTGGCACTGTTCTCTATGGTGGTGGATGTGATCATCTTGTAGAGCTGCTGCTTGGTGGCATCAAAATCTGCAGGGTAATTGGCCTTGATCTTAAAGGTCTTAATGAGATCGAACAAATCTGCCGTGCCCCGTTTATCCCTATAATCATTTTGGAAATCAAAGAAGGAAACGGTATCAAAACTGCTTAAATCCACCGGGAAGTCAGCAAAATCACCCCCATTATATACTGTTTCAAAGCCCAATTGCTCCTTGGCACCCTCTATTCCCAGACGTTTGCCGTTCCACTGTTCTGCACGGGCATCCCGTTCTTGCACATATAGCATTTCATCAAAGGTATTGCCTTGGGCATCCGTTTGCTCTTCAGAAAAAATAACGAGTACGGCATTGGGTTCTCTGTAGCCTGTGAGGTAATAGAAATCAGGGTCTTGGTGGTAGATATAATCCACATCGTTGGCGCGGTTGCGTTCAGAATTGGCAAAGAGCACCACCACGGAATTGGGGGGCATCATACCCCTTACCAAATTGCGTCGTTCTTTATGAAAGTCAGCAGCGAGAAAATCAGTCGGCACCTCTTGGGACCGCACCCCTAAGGATACCAAAACCAAGGCTAAAACGGAAAGCATCACTTTGATCATATTCGGTGGATTTTGGCTCAAATTAGTCTTTTTTAATCAAACCCATCCTTTGGAAATCACTAAAAATTATACAAAACATAGCAGACGCTATCCATCCATTCCCTAATTTATTCTCTAAATTTGCCTTTCCAAAACAGGATTTCAATGAAAAATACAGCCCTTACCCAAACCCATGAGGCCCTTGGTGCCAAAATGGTTCCTTTTGCAGGCTACAACATGCCCGTTTCATACGAAGGTGTTTCCCTTGAACACGCCACTGTTAGAAATGGGGTGGGCGTCTTTGATGTATCTCACATGGGCGAATTTTTGATCAGTGGCCCCAATGCCTTGGCCCTTATTCAAAGGGTGACGACCAATGATGCGGCGAAACTCACGGTGGGCAAGGCACAGTATAGCTGCATGCCGAATGAAACCGGCGGAATTGTGGACGACCTCATTGTATACATGATAAAGGAAGAGCAGTACCTCTTGGTGGTGAACGCATCCAACATTGATAAGGATTGGGCCCACATTTCCCAATACAATGAAACGATCAATGCAGAAATGCGAGATCTTACAGACAACTATTCCCTTCTGGCCATCCAAGGGCCAAAGGCGGTAGAATCAATGCAATCACTTTCAAGTCATGACCTTTCTGAAATTAAATTCTATAATTTTATCGTAGGTGATTTCGCCGGTATTGAACATGTCATCATTTCGGCTACCGGATATACGGGTTCTGGTGGTTTTGAAATCTATTGTAAGAACGAAGAAGTGCAACAGATTTGGGACAAGGTCTTTGAGGCGGGGGCGCGTTTTGGGATAAAGCCCATAGGTCTTGCCGCAAGGGATACCCTAAGGTTGGAGATGGGCTATTGCCTTTACGGGAATGACATAGACGATACCACATCCCCTATTGAAGCAGGCTTGGGCTGGATCACCAAATTCACCAAGGATTTTGTCAACAGCGAGGCCTTGGCCAAGGAAAAGGCCAATGGTCCTACCCGAAAATTGGTGGCCTTTGAACTCACTGAACGTGGCATCCCCCGCCATGGCTATCCCATTGTGGATGCCCAAGGGCAGGAGATGGGAACGGTCACTTCCGGTACCATGTCGCCCACCATGGGGCTGGGCATAGGTTTGGGCTATGTGCCCACACCCCTATCTGAACCCGGCAGCAAGATCCGCGTACAGATTCGCAAGAACGCTGTGCCGGCGACGGTGGTTAAATTGCCTTTTTACAAAGGATAAATGCCAGATTTTCAGAAAATAATATCGCAAGTATACCAAGGTCTGGAGCCTATGCCCAACACCGGCAAGGTGGCCAATTACATTCCTGAGCTGGCGCATGTACCTCCGCAGAAATTTGGGATCCATCTCTTGGAAATGAACAAAAGGGCCCATAGTGTAGGTGATGCCCAAGAGCTGTTTTCCATACAGAGTATCTCTAAGGTGCTTTCCTTGGCCATGGCCATGGCGGCCATAGATGAGAAAGTATGGGAACGGGTGGATGTGGAGCCCTCCGGCGATCCCTTCAACCATTTATCGCTCTTGGAACAGGAAAACGGCATTCCCCGCAATCCGCTCATCAATGCCGGGGCCATAGTCATTGCGGATATTCTGGTGAGCGAGCTCAAAAAGCCAAAGGAAGACTTTTTGGAGTTTGTACATCAATTGAGCGGGGACAACAACATAGCCTATGATGAGGCCGTGGCCTCCTCTGAAAAGAGCACCGGGTTCAAGAATTTTGCCGCGGCCAACCTATTGAAGTCCTACGGTAATTTAAAGAACGATGTGGAGGAAGTGCTGGATTTCTATTTTTACCAATGCTCATTGTCCATGTCCTGTGCACAGTTGTGCGATACCTTTTACCTATTTATCAATAGGGGCGTTTGCAAACAGGGAACCCAACATCTCTCCCTTAATCAGATAAAGCGCATTAATGCCCTGATGCTTACCTGCGGTTTCTATGACGAGGCCGGCGAGTTTGCCTTTGAAGTGGGCCTACCGGGCAAAAGTGGTGTGGGCGGCGGCATTGTGGCCCTGTTACCAGAGCATTTTTGCATCACCACGTGGTCCCCTGTCCTGAATCCCAAAGGAAATTCCACCAAGGGCATGGCCGCTTTAGAACGTATAACCACCTTATCCGGGCTATCCATTTTTTGATTTGGAAAAGAAGCGAGTTCTCATATTGGGCGGAAGCGGGTTTCTGGGCCATGCCATCTACAAGGA
>CAKZLG010000145.1 GCA_937125035.1 uncultured Maribacter sp.
CTACCAACACCGGGTACTTTTTTGGGGCATTTTGGGCGCCATAGTCTTTAGGGCACTGATGATCCTTTTTGGAGTGGCGCTCATTACAAAGTTCGATTGGATCATTTATGTCTTTGGTGTCTTTCTGTTATACACTGCCTTCAAAATGCTAAAGGGCGATGACCAAGATTTTGACCCTAAGAACTCCTTCGTGTTCCGAAATTTGAAAAAAATCTATCCAATCACCGCTACCCTTCATGGACACGACTTTTTTGTGAAACGTATGGGTGTAAATGCCGCTACGCCCCTATTCGTGGCCCTGATGGTCATTGAATTGACGGATATCCTCTTTGCACTGGACAGTATTCCGGCAATCTTGGCCATAACCGCCGACCCCTTTATCGTTTTCAGCTCCAATATATTGGCCATTTTGGGACTCCGTTCCATGTACTTCCTGATTTCCCGCATGTTGGAAAAATTCCGATACATCAACTACAGTTTGGTGGTCATACTGGCCTTTGTGGGCGTAAAAATGCTCTTGGCCCACCACGTAAAGTTTCCGGAGTGGGTCTCCCTAACGGTCATTGCCACGGCTTTGATCGGCGGTGTCTTGGCATCCGTGTTCATCAAGAAAAAAGAGGAGGAGGTCCTTTAATTGCTGAAAAGCCTGCGATACAGGTGGCCCACGGCCCAATTCCCCAATGGAAAATAGAAGGCAAAGAAAAGTGCCATGGCCAGTGAAAAATTCCGGATACCAAAAAACCGATCTATTGGATTGTCCGGATACGCATAGGATGTGTTGAGCGTGTAGCCCAAGAATTCCAATATCCCGGTGGCCACCAGCCCGTAGGCGTATTGCACATGAAAAGGATACTTGCGCAACAAAAAGGAAATGGGCACCATATAGAGCACATAACAGGTGAATACCTGCCACCAAAACGTAAAACGTGCTATACCAAGGGCAATGCCCAATGCGTTCATCCCCAGGCCAAAAAGAAAATACAACAGGGCATAGAGCAGCAATAGTCGCCCATTCCCCTTAAACCTACCCAATAACTGAGTTAGCTTTCGTCCTTCCATTCCTTTTCCAACAATCCCGCTTTGATCAAGAATACCACCCCAAACACCACTAAAAAGAGAAATATGGTGCCTCCCCCGGCCCATTGCCATAATGGGGCACCACCATGCTTTAAAAAACCACATTCAACGCACCCGCTTACACCAGTGCCCAGACATAGGGCCCCTACGGCCCCAGTGCGCCACCATTTTTGCTTTATTGCCTTTTTGGAGGGTTTCATTGCGCCAATTTACGGTCAATGATCGCAACCGCATCCTTAACGGTCTGCATCTGTTCCATATCCTCATTCTCCAAACGGATATCAAAAGCATCCTCCACATCCAACACAATATCCACCAAGTGGGCGGAGTTGATGTTCAGTTCATTCATAAAATGGCTTTCCGGAGCAATTTGGTCCACGGTTACATCCTCAGGCAAATAGACTTTGATGATGTTCTCCAATTGTTCATAGCGCTGTTTTTGGGTCATAGTCTGCAATTTTTTTAATTAAAACCGGATTGGGCCGGTCAACTTATGCCTTATATCCTTTAAAAATAAGACATGCATTGACATCCCCAAAGCCGAAACTGGCTTTTGCGATGATATTTGGGCGGAATGGGAGCGTATTTTGTGGTATTCTGTGGGCAGCAATGATGTCCGTGATTTCTGGGTGCAGGTCCTCACAGTTCACGTTTTTAAAGAGTACGCCCTCCTCCAACTGTAATAGGGTGGCGACGCTCTCCAAGCTACCTGCGGCGGCCAGGCAATGGCCCATGGTGCCCTTAAAGGAATTTATATAAGGGAAATCTGCCCCAGCCCTTCCCAAGGCAGCGCTCCAATTGGCAATTTCCAAGGCATCTTTTGTGGTGGCGGTCAAATGCCCGTTGATGGCGTCCACGTCTTCTGCCGCAATGCCGGCCGACCGTACCGCTTCTTGAATACAGCGCCGCACGGCACTGCTGTTGGGGGCCGTCATGGACCCCTCGCCTACCTGTCCCCCACTGTTCACGGCCCCGCCCAACACTTCCGCATAGATCTTGGCCCCTCTTTTTTGGGCGTGTTCCAAGGATTCTAACACCAACGCCCCTGCCCCGCTTCCGGGCACAAAGCCACTGGCACTGGCACTCATGGGCCTGCTGGCCGTGGCGGGCGTGTCGTTATGGCCACTGGGCAAAATACGCATGGCATCAAAACCACCCCAGATGTAGGGGCCACTATCACTGCAACTGCCCGCCAGCATCACTTCAGCCTTGCCCATGGCAATGCGTTCGGCCGCCATGAGAATGCCTTCGGTACCCGTGGTACAGGCCGAGGAATTCGTAGTGACCTGATTGCCCGTACCCAAGAGTCCGCCAAGATAGGCACTGATGCCACTAGCCATGGTCTGTATCACGGAGGTACTCCCCAACCGACGGACATTCTTGTTGTCTATGTGCAGTATGGCCTCTCTGAACTTATCCACTCCTAGGAGCCCAGTGCCAAAAATAATGCCCCGCTCCCAACTGGGAACCTCACCCGTGTTCGAGGCCAAGCCGGCATCCTTCCAGGCATCCATACCCGCCATGACCCCGTATACCAAACCGGAAGCATTGAGGCCCCGCAATTGCAAAGGGGTAAAGTAATTATTCAACATATTCTCTTTAACCCATGGTTTTCCAGCTATTTGACATGAAAAATGAAGGTCTCGTAACTCGGGTTGGAATCGGATGCCACTACGCCCCTCCAACAAAGCCTGGGTAAATTCCTTAAGACAAATGCCATTGGGGGCACAGACGCCCAAACCGGTGACCACTACCCTTCTATCCATGATCTTTTCCCATTTTGAGCATTCCGGAAAGCAGGCCCTTGCAGACCAATTCCTTTTGCTCGTTGTACATTTTCACCTTGCATTGCAATTTACCGAACCGAAAATAGTCCTTTTCAGAAACCACCATGACCCGCTCCCCAGGAAATACCGGTTTAAGAAAGTCCATTTGCATATGGCTCATGCCCATGGTGAACTCGCCCGTCTTGGTTTCTTGCTTCAATAGCGAGATGCCCAGGCACACGAGTCCGATCTGGGCGCAACATTCGGTAAGGAGCACCCCGGGGGTCACCGGCCCATCCTTAAAATGTCCTTGGTAGAACACATTGTCATCCTTAAACGTATAGCTGCCCCGCACACCGTTCGGTCCCACCTCGTGGAGCTCATCCACAAAGAGAAAGGGGTCCGCATAGGGCAGTTGATTTAAAATCCATTCATAGCTGTCTTTGGTTTCCATAGGTTTAGTGTAGACTTTCCCCGCCATCGGCCTTTATAACCGTTCCCGTGATCCATTGTGCTTCTGGCAAGCTAAGCAGGTAGACCACATTGGCCACATCTTCTGGGGTGGTGAGTCGGTTGTTAGGATTGCGGGCCAGGGCATTTGCCTTGAGGGCTTCACTCCCCGGAATAAGGCTCAAGGAACGGGTGGGTGTTACCCCAGCCTGGATGCAATTGGCCTTAATGCCCAGCGGTGCAAATTCCAAAGCCATTTGTCGCACCAAGGCCTCCAAAGCCACCTTGGCCACTGATACCGCCCCATAGTGGGGCAAGACCCGGGTATTTCCTTCGCTTGTAAAGGCCATTATGCGGGCATCAGCATCAAAAAGCTGGTGCTCCAACAAGGCCTTGGCCCAGTCATAAAGGCTCAGGGCCATGGCTTCCAGGGTGATCTGGAAATCAGCGGGACCCAAGCTAGGGGCTTCCAAAGGGCGCATGGGCTTCAGACTCCCTTTGGCCACACTGTGCACCAAGACCTTTATTTTTTGGCCCTCTGGCAGCCGTGTGCCCAGTTCTTGGAGTATCTGGTTTCTGTTTTTGTCTTTGAGAATATCCTTATTGAAAGTGAGGCACTGATTTCCCCAAGCTCTCATTTCCTTTACTTCGGCTTCAAAGCCTTCTAGGTCCGCCCTCCTATCCCTGTGTACAATACAGATGTGATAGCCTTCCCGAGCCAGTTTTTTGGCCGAGGCCAAACCCAATCCTTGGCTTCCTCCCAAGATCAGTGCCCAAGTCCCCTTTTTCAATTTCCCCATTGCTTCCATATCCTTACCATTGCAATAACACCCGTTGGGCCGAAAAACCGGGACCAAAGCTGAGCAGAAGCCCCAGTTCCCCCTGGGGAATGGACCGATTCATAAAACGCTCCAACACGTAAAGGACCGTGGCACTGCTCATATTGCCATAAAGGCGCAAAACCTCACGGGTATCATCTATATTTTTGCCCATGGCGCCAAAGAGCTCCTCAACCGTCTGTACGATTTTTTTCCCTCCGGGATGGAAGACCAAATGGTTCACTGCCTCAATGTTGGTACCGTTCTTTTTTAAAAACGGATGGATGATTTCAGGAAAATGCGTGGCGATGGTCTCTGGAACTGCCGGATCCAGGATCATTTTAAGGCCGTGATTGGTGAGGTCAAAGCCCATCATCCGGGTAGCATCGGGAAAATGGAACATCTCCCCATCCATGATGCTGGGACCCTTCGCATCCGCTTCCGAGGAAAGCAACACACAGGCTGCACCATCCCCAAAAATAGCGGCACTGACCATATTGGCCATGGAATAATCGTTCAGTTGAAAGGTGGCGGTGGGACTCTCCACGGCCACCAAAGCGATGCGCTTTCCGGGATTGGATCGCAGAAAATCGTTCGCATAGATCAAACCGCTTATGCCCGCCGCACAGCCCATTTCAGTGACGGGAAGTCGCACCACATCTTGGCGCAGGCCCAAGTCATTGATCAGGTAAGCATCCAACGAGGGGATCATAATGCCGGTGCAGCTCACGGTAAGGATGTAATCCAAGGAGCTCGGCACCCAACCCGCTTTATCCAAAGCATTGCGCAACACGGTACTTCCCAGCTTTTTCACCTCTCTGGCGTAAATGGTGTTTTTATCTTCAAATGAGGTGGCGGTAAAGACCTCTTCGGGCGCCATGATGGCATACCGCTTATCAACGGCCGCGCCTTCAAATAGTTTGACCACCTTTCGCCGAAAGCGTTCTTCTTGTCCCTGCAGCCAAAGTTCCACCAAGGGAATGATTTCCGCAGTAGTGCGGGAATACGGTGGCAACTGCTTTTCCACATGAACAATTTTAGGTCTACTCATAGATGTTCTTTAGGTTTATGATCCATTATCCAAAGATAGCGGAAAGCCCATTTCCATGAAATATGGTGCCTCGCCTGCGGCAGGGCTTCCGCAAAACGCTGCAGGTCCCTTCGCTTAAAAGCCCTTTTTATGGAAATGAGCCCGTCTATACGTGCTGTGCGCGTCTTGATGAAAAATAGGCTGAATGGTTTGAAAAGATAATAGGCCAAGGGATTTCTTTGCAGGTCATTGATGACCACGCCCAAGGCCGCCAAATCCAAAAATCGCTTTAAGAAGACAACAATGTCCGCATCATTGAAATGGTGTAAGGTAAGGGAAGAGATGACAATATCACAGTCTACGGCTTCCATGCCCCCGTGCAAAACATTTTTTTTGAGATAACGGATCTCTGGGAAATCGGAAGATTGCTCTTGGGCCAGTTGCAGCGCATCCCCATTGAGGTCCACCCCAATGCACTTGAGGGAAAGGCCACAACTTCGGGCCGCTATGCACAGACTTCTCAGCATATAACCATCGGCACAACCCACATCCAATATCGTATACGATTTTTTGGGATTTTCTTCAATCAGCCTAAATACGGCGTCTTGCGTGATGGCGATACCCCCCAAAAGTCGGTTCACCCTATTGATGTCCGCTAAGATCGTTCGGAGTTCTTCCAGAGGGCCACTGTAGGTGTCCATGAGCTCTTTTTGGGTACTTCTAATGGCAAAACTGCTCATGGCACCAAGGTTTTACCATGGGTCCTTGTGATTACCTGGCGCATGAGCGCGGTGGAGGAACGGGCCATTCTGATCCCAAGGTCCATATATTTTGCATTCATCAATATGCCCTGTAATTTTCTACCGTACCATAATCGCTGTCGGAACGCCTTGTCCCACTCCTTTCGGTACCGTTTTTCCATTTTTGCACGGTGGGGCCGGCGACTATCCAAAAACCGACGGACCACACCTGCGGCCAATTTGGCGCTGTGTATGGCCATGGCCATACCGTTACCGCACAACGGATGTATGAGTCCGGCAGAATCGCCCGCCATGAGGACGTGGTTCTCCACCGTGGCCTTCTCATCAAAGGAAATCTGGGCGATGGTCAAGGGTTCTGAAAAGGTGGGCGTGGCCTGGGAAAGAAAACGCGCCAAATGGGGGTTTTTGGCCACTACTTTCCGGTTAAAATCCGCCACTCCATTATACTGCTTAAAGGTATGGTAATGGGCCAAATAACAAAAATTGACCATGCCCGTCTCCGTCCGAGAGAGTCCGCCGTAGCCCCCTTCAAAATTATGCAGGCCCACTACGTTGCCCGGGTGTTCCGCTTCGTTATAGTGAGATTTTACGGCGAGCCAGGATTGCTTTTTGTAGGCGAAGGGCCGTTCCAGGTCCTTATCCAAATTGGATCGCTTCCCATAGGCCCCGATCACCACTTTGGCAAAATGGGACTGCCCATCGGTCGTGGTTACCGTAAAAATATCCTTGGCAAATTGGATGCGGGCCACTTTTAAAATCTTGATCTGAACCCCCAAGGCCGTGGCCCGTGCGAAGAGCAGACGATCAAATTCAAAGCGACTAAGACCAAAGCCGCCCATGGGCAAGGGGCTCTTGGCCAATCTTCCCTGGCTATCACTGATCTGCAACTGGTCTATGTACACCGCACCATGATGGAACACGTTCACCCCCAAATGCTGCAGGTACGGAATGACCTCATTGGACACATACTCCCCACAGACTTTATGCTGCGGATATTCCTTGGCCTCGAACAGGTGCACCTTATGCCCCGATCGGGCCAAATCTATGGCAGCGGTCAATCCTGCCAGTCCACCCCCTACAATAATGACATCTTCTATTTTCACGCAAAGGAAAGATACGTATTAAATAAAAAATCCCTGCGATGGCAGGGATTAAATTTTTACTTCATTTGAAAGGGAAATTACCCCTTGGTCAGTTCCACGGCCTCTTCCTTCAACTCTTCGTTGGCCACAATGGCAAGCTCTACCCTCCTGTTTTTGGCCTTTCCCTCTGTGGTTGCATTATCTGCCCTGGGCTGGGTTTCCCCGTACCATTTCGTGGTAAAACGGTCTGCGGCTATGCCCTTGGCCATAAGGTACTCGCTCACGGATTCCGCACGTTGTTGGGAAAGTCCCATATTGTACTCCTCAGAACCCGCACTGTCCGTATGGCCTTCCACCAAGATATTGGACTTTGGGTATTCTTTGAAGATGGCGGCCAATTTATCCAAGGTCTCCGCAGAAGTGCCTTGTACATTGGCTTTGTTGGTATCAAAATACACCCCGGCCTCTTGATCGAATACCACGTTGATGCCCTCTCCCACCCGGGTGACCTCGGCGCCTGGAATTTCTTCTTCAATACGTTCTGCTTGGCGGTCCATACGGTTGCCAATATATCCTCCCGCGGCACCACCAATGGCCGCGCCTAAGATGGCCCCTAGGGCAGTATTGTTCCCCTTTCCGAGATTATTGCCCAAAACCCCGCCGATGACGGCGCCACCGGCCGCTCCTATTGCAGCCCCTTTTTGAGTCTTGTTGGCGTTTTTAACGGTGCTGCAGCTCATGACCAAAGCCAGTGCCATTATCATGCTGGTATTCTTTATCATTGTATTCTTCATGGAAATTGTTTTATCGCTGTTGTTTTCTTGAAAATTCGTACACTACGGAGATGGGCTCCCCGTCCACCATTACGTTGGACTTTAAGGTCATGGCCTGTTCACCCAAGCTTTCAATGTTCAACCGATAGCCTGCGCCCCCAGAAATATCCTTCAATTTTTCATCAATGAACTTAAATTGCAATTCACTGGTGTAGCTCTCCGCACGGTCCACTACAGACCACCTGATAAAACGATCGCCCCCGTTGCAAAGCGTGGACGGGGCAATGGTGTACCGGCCCGTACTGTTGTTGTCCCTAAAAAACCAATCACTCCCTTCCAGACAAATATCCTCCACGTCATTGAACAGCACCGCCTTAAAATTACCGGTGTTGTTCTCAAAGGCCACATTGTCCAACGTCCAGGAACCACTGATCAAATTGCGCTGGGAGCGGGCTTCCTTGGAAATAGAGCAAGCACTGAACATCAGTGCCATGAAGATCAGAAGAACATTGTGTTTTTTCATGTGTTGTTTTTTAAATGATGTTATCTCGGTGTCCGTTACCTCTTACGGGGAGAGTAACAGATCCTTGACCCCATGGCCGTTCTGTTGTAAAAACAACTTTTTAACGTCGCTTTTACCGCCCGTTGTCATTTGAATCTCCCTAATATACGTTTTCCGGACAACCTTGGATGTTCATCGTGGAAATTATACGTAGCTGCCGGCAAAGATGGCTCATGCCCACCAGTATTATTTGCTTGAACACCAAAAGGATTGACCCTAACGGCACCTAATAGGCCAATAATTCCAACAGTGATGTCACAAATCGGGCTTTGGGCAGGTACTGGTCCTCTAGCTGCTTATTGAAAGGCACCGGAGTTTCCAAACTCGCCACCCGTTTTATGGGTCCGTCCAGATATTCAAAACAATGTTCCGTGACCAAGGCCGAAATATCACTGGCCACACCCCCAAAAAGGCTATCTTCCTGGAGGATGATCAGCTTGCCCGTCTTTTCCACGGAGCGGTACACCGCCTCTATGTCCAAAGGTTGCAGGGTCCTTAAATCCAGGAGGTCCGCACGGATATCCGCATGCGCATCCAAAACCTCAATGGCCCAATGCACCCCTGCCCCGTAGCTCACCACGGTCACCTCGTCCCCAGTGCGCAGCAAGGCGGCCTTACCTAAGGGCAGGGTGTAGTAGTTGGTAGGCACCTCTTGATAAACACTGCGATAAAGGCCTTTGTGCTCAAAGAACATCACTGGGTTGGGGTCTGCAATGGCCGAGGCCAATAGTCCCTTGGCATCGGCAGGGAAAGCGGGATAAACGACCTTTAGGCCGGGCGTCTTGGTGAACCAGGCCTCATTGGTCTGGGAATGGAAGGGTCCGGCCCCTACTCCGCCCCCACAGGGCATGCGGATGACGACATCAGCAGGTTCGCCCCAGCGGTAATGGCTCTTGGCCAAATAGTTGACGATCGGATTGAAGCCCGTACTTGCAAAATCCGCGAACTGCATTTCCATCACCGCCTTCATGCCATTGATGGACAGGCCCATGGCTGCGGAAACAATGGCCGACTCACAAATGGGCGTATTGCGTACCCGCTCATTGCCAAAGGCCTCCACAAAACCTTCCGTGATCTTAAAGACCCCTCCGTATTCCGCTACATCCTGCCCCATAATGACCAACTGATCATAACGCTCCATAGCGCCCCTCAAGCCTTGGGAAATGGCATCCACCAACCGAATATTCTTCGTATGGATACTTGGTTCAATATCTTCTAAATCAAAATTTTTATAAACATCACTTAATTCATTACTTTCAATTACATCCACATCTGGGGCAGCAGTGGCCTTTTGCAGTTCGGCGTCTATTTCCTGGGCTATTGCCGCCCGTATCCGTTCATTTTCTTCGTTGGACAGCACGTGGGTTTCCAACAAATGCGATACAAAATTTTCCAAGGGGTCTTTTTGTGCCCAAGCTTCCATTAAGGCGTCAGGAACATATTTGGTGCCACTGGCCTCCTCATGCCCCCGCATTCGGAAGGTCTTGAACTCCAACAAAACAGGCCTAGGCCGCTGCCTTATGTCTTCGGCCAGGGCTTTGACCTTGGTAAAGACCTCCAGAATATTATTGCCATCCACCATATGGCTTTCCATCCCGTACCCAATGCCCTTATCGGCCAAATCCTTGCACAAATACTGCTCAGAGGTGGGCGTTGATAGTCCGTACCCATTGTTTTCAATACAGAAGAGGACTGGCAGGTGCCAAACCGCGGCTACGTTGAGCGCCTCATGGAAATCACCCTCACTGGTGGCCCCTTCGCCCGTAAATACGGCCGTGGCCTGTTGCTCTCCCTTGAGTTTATGCGCCAGGGCAATGCCGTCGGCAACGCCCAATTGCGGCCCTAAGTGCGAAATCATGCCCACGATCTTGTAGTCCTGTGTCCCAAAATGAAAACTCCGATCACGTCCCTTGGTGAATCCATCCGGCTTTCCCTGCCATTGGGAAAAGAGTCGATGCAAGGGAATGCCCCGGGTAGTGAACACCCCAAGGTTACGGTGCATGGGCAGTATGTACTCATTGGGCGCCATGGCCATGGTTACGCCCACGGCAATGGCCTCTTGACCCATACCACTGAACCATTTTGAAATTTTGCCCTGACGCAGCAAGATGAGCATCTTTTCTTCAATCATACGGGGCAAGAGCATGGCACGGTACAGCTCCATTTTTTTCTCGTCGGGCACATCAAGGGCATCATATTCCATAGGTTGCATCATCATTTAATTGGTGCCCTAAATGTAACAAAAATGACCATCATTCAATTAAAATATAACGTATTGCCAAAGTGGTATTAATTTCTAATTTTGTGGTCTAATCCATCCACCATGAGCATTGTACCCAGCGTTGACCTATCCGAATTCCTTTCCGGCAACGAAAAAAGGAAACATCAATTCACCCAAGAACTGGGCAAGGCCTTTGAGGATATTGGTTTTGTGGCCCTTAGCGGGCATTTCTTATCGGACGCACTGGTGGAAGAACTGTATGCCGAAATCAAAAAATTCTTTGACCTGCCCCAATCCATTAAGGACCGCTATGAAATTGCGGGCATAGGGGGGCAAAGGGGCTATACCTCCTTTGGAAAAGAACATGCCAAGGGCCGTAAGGAAGGCGATCTTAAGGAGTTTTGGCATTTTGGGCAATATGTGGAGGATGCCCCCCAATTGGCCAATGAATATCCAGACAATGTGATGGTCCATGAGTTGCCCCGCTTCAATGCCGTGGGCAAAGAAGCCTTCCGGATGTTGGAAAAGACGGCCGCATACGTCCTCAGGGCGCTGGCCCTGCACTTGGGCCTGGAGGAGCATTATTTTGATGCCTATATAAAGAATGGAAATTCCATCTTACGGCCCATCCACTATCCGCCCATAACATCCGAACCCAAGAATGCCATAAGGGCGGCGGCCCATGGGGACATTAACCTCATTACGTTATTGATGGGCGCCCATGGTAAGGGACTTCAAGTACAAAACCACAACGGGGAATGGATCGATGCCATTGCCAGACCCGATCAGTTGATGATCAATGTGGGCGATATGCTGTCGCGACTCTCCAACAATAAATTGAAGTCCACCATCCACCAAGTGGTGAACCCACCACGGGAGCTCTGGGGTACATCTCGCTACTCCATCCCTTTTTTCATGCATCCCGTGAGCGAAATGCCCCTGAACTGTCTTGAAAACTGTATTGACGAGGAGCATCCTAAATTGTTTGAGGACATTACAGCGGGTGATTTTTTGCACGAGCGATTGATTGACTTGGGATTGATAAAAAAATAGATATGGACCTCAAAGACCAATTAAAAAACCTATTTCCAGACCACGAACCTGAAAACGAACCCAAGGAGGAGCCCAAGCACGATCTTTGGCTGCAAAAGGACCCCATTCTTTGTAAGTACGAAAAGCGCAAAGGAAAGCCGATTACCATTTTGGAAGGATATACGGGAGCGGACAGCGATTTCAAGAAATTGGCCAAGACTTTGAAAACCCAGCTTAGCGTAGGCGGTAGTTTTAAAAATGACCAGATTATCATTCAAGGGGATTACCGAGACCAGATCATGCAACTACTACAGGATATGGGCTTTAACGTGAAACGTGTTGGAGGATAACCCGTTACATGAATCCCATGAAAAGTAAGACCAATTGGTTTTTCTGTTAAATTCTTTGGATATTAAAGCGTAAATGGTACATTTATCCGTCAGAACCTAAACCAGATTGGAAATGAGTTCCCTACTTCACATTACCAATGGGGATAGTTTTACGGAACGTCTTCAACAACTCAACTTAAAAGGGGATATCATCACTTGGCGTGAAATGCTTTGTGAAGGTAAGACCCTAACCACCGTAGGAAGTGAATCATTTTGGAAAACGCGATTTGAATTCCTGAACAAGAATTACAAGGTGTCCAAATCGTGGTTCATTGAAAAAACCCTAAAGGAATACCGTTCCCTTTGCAACCACAAACAACAAGACCAGATCGTCCTTTGGTTTGAGTATGACCTTTTTTGCCAAGTGAACATGCTTGCCGTGATCAGTTGGCTCCTCTCCAATCGGAAATATGCTGAAATTTCTCTGGTATGCAGCGGCCGGGAAGGTGCATCCAACAAAATGTACGGTCTAAATGAGCTTTCCGATGAACAATTGCGGGAGCTGTATGCACAGCGCACGGTCTTGAACCAAGACGACAAGGAATATGCCGATTATGTGTGGCAACTGTACTGCAGCAATAACCCCATGCGGTTGGAAAACTTAATGGATTTTGAAGACTACCAATTTGATTACCTTGGGGATGCCATAAAGACCCATTTAAAACGTTTTCCCAGTATAGCCAACGGCCTCAATGAAATGGAAAACAACATTTTGGGGCAAGCGGCACATAAAAAACATGTTTCAAAGTCCAAATTCTTGG
Organism: uncultured Maribacter sp.; assembly: GCA_937125035.1. Lineage (GTDB taxonomy): Bacteria > Bacteroidota > Bacteroidia > Flavobacteriales > Flavobacteriaceae > Maribacter. The sequence continues at coordinate 12,723 of CAKZLG010000145.1, forward strand.
GCTCCCTACTTCAGAACCAAGGAAACCTCGGGTTTGGGGACAGTCAATATGAACGGGCCCTTAACCGGCTCAAGCCCCTTTTCACAGGTTTTGACCCCGTACGCCTATCCCGCAAGGGCAAGGAAATCCTTGAAGGAAAGACGAGTTATTACTCCTGCATACAAGACAACGACGTATACCTTGGTGGCGCCCTGAAGTACAACTTTCTTTACAATACAGACTCCAACAGGATTCTAAAGCTGTAGTCCGAATGTCCATAAGCCCCTCAGAGCTTATTCTTAATGAAGACGGCAGCATGTATCACCTAAATCTTTGTCCCGGTGACATTGCGGAGACCATCATTACCGTAGGCGACCCAGAACGGGTCATGCAAGTATCCCAATATTTTGATACCATTACCCTCAAAAAGGGAAAACGCGAATTCCTGACCCATACCGGTACTTTAAATGGAAAAAGGCTTACGGTCCTCTCCACGGGCATAGGTACGGACAATATTGATATCGTTTTCAATGAGCTGGATGCCTTGGTAAATGTGGATTTCCAAACCGGACTGCCCAGAGAAAATCGTATACGATTAAAATTCATCCGGATGGGCACCTCTGGGGCCCTACAGCCCGATATTGCGTTGGATTCCTTTATCCTTACCGAATATGCCTTTGGATTTGATGGCCTTTTACATCACTACGAAAATCATGGGGCCTCTCTACAGGAATGGACGGACAGCTTTACCCAACAACTGGCCTGGGACACTAGAAAAGCGACGCCCTATTGCGTGAGCTACAGCGCTTCCTTGGGCGATTTATTTCGTTCAAATCGTATACGATTAGGAGTAACTGCAACAAAGACAGGTTTCTACGGACCACAAGGCAGGCGGTTACGGCTAACACCGAATCCGCCGGACCTTTTAGAGCAATTGCGCAGGTTTCACCATGCCGGCAGGCGCATGGACAACTTGGAGATGGAGACTTCGGGCATATATGCCATGGCAAAATTGCTGGGGCACGATGCCATTTCCCTCAGTTGTATCTTGGCCAACAGGGCCACGGGAACGTTTTCCGAAAATCCGGTACAGGCCGTGGATGAACTCATCAAATTCACTCTTTTTACTTTAGCACCCAATCGCCCACTATGAAAAAAGTACATATTGCCGGGGTTCCGGAACATTTCAATTATCCATGGCACATGGCCCTTGCCGATGGGGCCTTCCAAGCGCGGGGCATAGACCTCAGTTGGACCGATGTTCCCGAAGGAACGGGCAGAATGTGCCAAATGTTGCAGGAAGGCGAAACCGATATGGCCATCATCCTAACGGAGGGCATCGTAAAAAGCATTACGGAAGGCAACCCCGTCAAAATTGTGCAGGAGTATATAGCTTCGCCCCTATTATGGGGCATACATGTGGGGGCGGCCAGCGCCTTCCGGTCTATTAAGGACCTAGAGCGCACCAAAGCGGCCATTAGCAGGTATGGCAGTGGAAGCCACCTTATGGCCTTTGTACAGGCGCAACAAGAAGAATGGGACACCAATGGACTCTCTTTTGAGGTGGTACATCATTTGGAGGGAGCCATAGCGGCGCTCACCCAAGGAACGGCCGATTATTTTATGTGGGAGCATTTCACCACCAAGCCCTTGGTGGACGATGGTACGTTTAGGTGGTTGGGCGACTGCCCCACCCCGTGGCCCTGTTTCATGGTCGTGGCCACTAACGATTTTCTTCAGGAACATGCATCGGTAGTGACCCATATCTTATCGGTCATCAATAGCTATACAACAGAGTTCAAGAGCATACCCAGCATAGACCGCACCTTGGCCAATGCCTACGGGCAAGAACTGGTGGACATCCAAAAATGGCTGGGCCTTACCCAATGGAGCCAAAAACAGCTATCCGAACAAGCCTTAACAGAAGTGCAGGATACCCTATTGGCGCTTGGTTTGATAAACACCAAGCTGCCCACAGCGGCTATCTTCCATCCAAAATAAAGGGGCTATACGGCCTGGAGGCTAAAATGCTTGTTGATCAGGGCCTTAAAGGTACTGTCTGACAATGGCTTTTGGGCATAGTCCGCAATAAAAGAATTGGCCTTGGCCCTATCCTTGTCATTTTGGTCATCGCTGATGGTGACCAAGACGACTTTGATTTGCTCCTTTAATTTTTGCGGCACTTGCTCCTCGAATATTTCCATGAACTTCCAACCATCCATTACCGGCATGCGCAGATCCAACATCACCATACAGGGCAATTCCAAAGAGGCAGCCCCTTTGTCTAAAATAAAATCCAAGGCCTCTTGTCCATTTAAAGCCTCGTTCACCTCAACATCCAATTGCAGCTTATTAATGAAAATACCGTGGAGAAAGTTGCTGGCCTCGTCATCATCCACCAGCAATATCGATTTTAGAGTGTCCAGTTTTGTCATAACCGTTAATTTTTAACAAAGTAAGAATAATCTTCAACAAAAGTATATAATTCTACACACAAAACTTACCAGCGGATGGATTTATTGCCATTTTGCCGTAAAATTTCATTACAAATGGAGAAATGTCGGTTTCCAAACCAATAGCCCCTATTGGCGCTCAAGGGCGAAGGGTGCCCAGAGGTGAGCACATGGTGTTTGGCGGAATCGATGAGTTTCATTTTCTTTTTGGCATGGCCACCCCATAGGAGAAAAATAATGCCTTCCCGCTCTTGGGACAAACGGGCAATGGCACTGTCCGTAAAGGTTTCCCATCCCTTTCCCTGGTGGCTTCCCGCTTGGTGCGCCCGTACCGTAAGCGTGGCATTCAACAACAACACCCCTTGGTCTGCCCATGATTCCAAATTGCCACTTTTAGGATAAGGTTTATCAAGGTCTTTTTGAAGCTCCTTGAATATATTGGTCAGAGAGGGAGGATGCGGCACGCCTTCATTCACGGAAAAGCAGAGTCCGTTGGCCTGCCCGGGACCATGATAGGGGTCCTGCCCTAAAATGACCACCCTCACCGCGTGGAAAGGGCATCGGTCAAATGCCGCAAAGATGTGTCTGGTATCGGGATAGCAGACATGTTCCCGATACTCCCCTTTGACGAAATGCGTAAGCTGACGGAAATAAGGTTTTTGGAATTCGTCCGCGAGTTGGTCAGACCAACTGCGTTCTAGTGGCGCATCCATAGTAAACATCCTTTTCAACGAAAATAGGACATCCAACACCATTGCACAACTTTGAGAAATGCCTATAGTCAATGCACAGGCTATAGTCCTCGTTTGCGACATTAGATAGTCCGCTACGCTCTGAAATATAGTGTCCCGATCTCTTGTTTTGTATGAGGCGAGGCCCTAATCTAAATATCAATTAAAAGTTCAATTTTAATGCACTATTCTATTGTATACGTGAATGTTAAACTAAAAAAACTGATACAAAAACTTTTTTCCTTCTTAGTGTTTAAAGTAGACAAAGGATACAAGGCGTGAATAGGGCCATGCGCCCGCCCTGATGGCCCTTGACAAAATCCTAAGACCGGGATACAAGCATTTAAGGATATCTTCGGCCATGTGGGAGCTCTACCGCAAGCAGGCACACCTGTGTAGTCTTCCGCAATAAAATAGGTATCCGGACCACCGTGAGCTGCTCCGTTCCTGCAGGTCAACACAGATGAATAAAAGAAGTGGGTGCCTGATTAACTTCTTCATTGGCCCCGATGCCCGCGGACGCTATCGTTCCGTTTCCTATACGGTAAACTGAAGTAAAGCAACTTCTGAAATGTCGCGCATTTGGCCGTGGGTCGTTGGCCCTTCTATTTGATATAATCG
>CAKZLG010000146.1 GCA_937125035.1 uncultured Maribacter sp.
AACCAATATCGCGTTGAGGAGGCCAAGAGAATGTTGTCCTCAATTACATTTGATCATCTTACGATCTTAGGTATCGCCTTTGAGTGTGGATTCAAGTCCAAATCTTCCTTTAATCGGTACTTTAAAAAATATGTAGGCGTTTCTCCTTCCGAATTTAAGGATTCCCTGAGGTAATTGGTTTCAGCCCATAGGTTGGGTCGTCTTATTTTTCTTTTTTACGGAGGTTTGAACAAAATCCTAAAAATGATGGATTCATCGACTATTCATTCCGCCAATATCACAATCCATGTAATTTGCGGATCCATTGCGCTATTGTTAGGCATCATTGTCTTAGTGACGCAAAAAGGAAAACGAGTTCATAAAAAAATAGGAAGACTATTTTTATGGTTTCTAACCATAGTAGTACTTACCGGACTACTGGGAGCCATAGTTTTCAGGGGTAATTCTTATCTTTTGGTGCTGACCGTTTTAAGTGGATATAACGGATTTTCTGGATTCAGGGTTATAAAAACAAAATGCAATACTCCAAAATTACTAGATATAACGGTCGCCTTACTAAGTCTTAGTATAGGTCTTTATTTTTTGGATTATATAAAATCCAAGGAGCTTTTTTGGAATCCAATAGTTGTATATTCAACTTTTGTAGCACTGTTCTTAGTTGTAAGCTATGATCTTATTCGATATCTTATTCCCTCAATATCCTATAAAAACCTTTGGCTTTACGAGCATATCTATAAAATGATAAATGCATTTACCGCTCTATTGGCTGCAGCTGTAGGCACAGTTCTACCCAATTACCAACCTTACAGTCAATTATTGCCTTCTGTTTTTGGAACATTACTGGTTGTTGGCTTTATTCTTTATTTCTTTAGAATTAGAAATGCGGTGAGACCAAATACACAAAAAATTCCCGAAAACCAAGGGCTTACCAAATGAAACTGTTGTGGGGCGTACGACAGGTAAAAATGGTGGGCTTACTCGATCTCCAGGAATAGCTTATGGCCTGTTCACACCAAATTTGGTGGAAAAGGAAGGTTCAAAAGAAACTATGCCACTTGTTGTGCAGCATGGTGCCTTCTCTCATAAATACGTTCCAGTGTTCTGTTGATGTCCTGAAGCTCAGGGGTAAGGTTTGAAAGATTGCCACTGACATCCGTGGTCACCTCCTTTTGGCAATGGATGCACTTGTATTCCTTAATGTGCGATGTAACCCGCTTGGATACGGTGTAGTGGTGGCCAAAAATGTTGCAGAAAATTCTTTTCATGGGGTAGGCTTTTTTTGGGTAGCGATAAGATTTGGGTATCTTTTCTATAGACTTGTTTTACATTTTCTTGTTATTGGGAAGATGATAACGCAACTTTCCTTTTGTTTATTGTTAAAGTACTACAATTAAGACCTTTGTACCATTTTTTGTTGTGAGGCTTGCCTAATTTGTGGTGAAGTGCCCGCTTTGATGGGTAAGCCAATTTACGTTGACCTCCATTCCCATTTTTCCATTACCTTAGGCCGCTGATCAAAGCCATGAAACAGTACCAAAAAATAGCGGTGACCGCCTTTGCCCTGTTCTCCCTATTCTTCGGAGCGGGCAATTTAATTTTGCCCCCTTTGCTTGGGATATCTGCTGGTAACCAGTGGTGGTTGGTGACCCTGGGCTTTGCCCTATCTGCCGTGGTCGTTCCCATACTTGGTATTTTGGCCCATGGGCGTTTACAGGGCACCATTTTTGATTTTGCAAAAAAGGTGTCGCCCGCCTTCAGTTTGGTCTATTCCATTGTCATTTACGGCATCTCCATAAGCCTCCCCTCTCCAAGAACGGCCTCCGTGACCCATGAAATGGCCGTGCAGCCCTTTTTTGATGTTCCTTCATGGGGAACCAGTGCCGTTTATTTTCTGTTGGTCTTGGTCTTTGTGCTCAACCGTTCCAAAATTTTGAATGTCATTGGCAAGATCTTGACCCCGGGCATCATTCTCATCCTTTTGTTGATGGTGGTGACCCTATTTATTGATTTTCCGTGGGATGTGCCCCAGGGCCGATTGGGCCAACCTTTGGTCAAGGGCGTGTTGGAAGGCTACCAGACCTTTGATGCCATAGGCGCTGTGGTGGTGGGCGGGGTCATCATCATTTCCATAAACTTAGATCATGCCAATGCCACCTATATCGAAAAAAAACGCCTGATACGCTACGCAGGTTTATGGGCAGGAGCGGGACTCTTCCTAATCTATACCGCATTGATCATTTCCGGGGCGCTGGTGCAAGGTTCCTTTGATGGTGGCGTGACGCGAACCGCCCTCCTCAGTGGTATGGCACTGCTGGCCCTTGGTGCAACGGGCAAAGGGGCATTGGCCGTTTTGGTGGCCTTGGCGTGCTTCACCACGGCCGTGGGCATTGTTACGGGCACGGCAGATTTTGTGAAATCGCGCTTTGGTGATTCGCAAAAAGCCTATACCCTCACAGCCATTCTGGGGTGCGCCCTGGGAGTGGCCATGGGCCAATTTAATGTGGCCTACATCATTGCCGTGGCCCTGCCAGCATTAATGTTCATTTATCCCATTACCATTGTCCTGATCGTGCTGAACGTACTTCCAGAAAAATATGCATCGGCTACCGTGTTCAGGGCGGTAATACTGACCACCATCCTATTCAGCATCCCCGATTTTTTGGCAAGTATTGACCTGTTGGATCCTCAAAAGGGCGCCTTTGATTGGATCCCGATGAACCGATACGCCATGGGCTGGGTGTTGCCGGCCATGGTGGCCTTCGCCTTTGTAAACTTGGTCAAGAAGAAGGCGCCCCTTTCCTAAGAGATGCTTCGCTGTACGTAGCATGACAAATTCAATTGTTGTCTTTCTGAACGGAGCACAGCGGAGTGAAGAATCCCTCCAACTACCAAATGCACTGGGGCGTGGGATGCTTCGCCGTGCTCAGCATGACAAATCCGCCCTCCTTGTCTTTCTGAACGGAGCACAACGGAGTGAAGAATCCTTCCAACTGATACCGAGCGCAAAGGGGCGTGGGATGCTTCGCGTTGTTCCGTTTTAAAAAACAAACTATCTTTCAAAAATGCATAAAAAAGTTGCACTTTTCTTCAAGGCAATTCTCCCCTCCAGGCTTTTTTCAAAAATTTTTTACCTATAATTGATCGAATCAATCAATCAAATCGAATCCCCTACTGCAG
>CAKZLG010000147.1 GCA_937125035.1 uncultured Maribacter sp.
TTTTTGGTATTGTTAATGATATTGGTGGCGCTTTTGCTGTTTACCAAAGAAAAGTTGTCCCCTTCCGGCCCTGTGACCCTTACCATAAATGGGGAGAGGAAGGTAGAGGTGGCCTCAGGGAGTTCTTTGCTCTCCACGTTGGGCAACCAAAAGGTGTTTTTGCCCTCAGCCTGCGGTGGTGGGGGTACCTGTATACAATGCGAATGCCACGTGCTTTCCGGCGGGGGTGAGGCCCTGCCCACGGAAACGCCGCATTTCTCCAAAAGGGAATTGAATGAAGGGGCACGCTTGGCCTGTCAGGTAAAAGTGAAGCAGGATATGGAGATCACCATACCCGAAGAGGTTTTTGGTATTAAAAAATGGCCTGCTAAGGTCGTGCGCAACTATAACGTGGCCTCTTTCATCAAGGAATTTGTGGTGGAAATCCCGGAGGATATGAACTACAAGGCGGGGGGGTACATACAGATTGAGGTGCCCAAATGTGAAGTCAAATATTCTGATATCGATATTACGGCCCACCCAGAGGAGCATGACAAGCCAGACAAGTTTCAGGCAGAATGGGATAAGTTCAACCTGTGGCCCTTGGTCATGAAGAATCCAGAAACCATAGAACGTGCCTATTCCATGGCCTCTTTCCCTGCTGAAGGTAGGGAGATCATGTTGAACGTACGGATCGCCACCCCGCCATGGGACCGCTCCAAAAATGGCTGGATGGATGTGAACCCCGGGGTGGCATCCTCCTATATTTTTGCGTTGAAGGAAGGAGATGATGTAACCATTTCAGGTCCTTATGGCGAGTTCTTCATCAATGAATCCGAATCCGAAATGTTGTATGTGGGCGGTGGTGCCGGTATGGCCCCTATGCGTTCCCACCTATACCACCTTTTCAAAACCCTAAAAACCAATAGAAAAGTAACCTATTGGTATGGAGGCAGGTCTAAACGGGAACTTTTCTATATAGACCATTTTAAACGTTTGGAGGAAGAGTTTCCCAATTTCAAGTTCTACATGGCACTTTCAGAACCTTTGGAAGAAGACAATTGGAAAGTGAAAAAGGACATAAATGATGAGGACGGCGATGGTTTTGTGGGCTTTATCCATAATTGTGTGATCGATAACTATTTAAATCATCATGAAACGCCAGAGGACATTGAATTGTATTTCTGTGGACCACCTCTTATGAACAAAGCGGTACAAAAGATGGGCGAGGATTTTGGCATCCCTGATGAGCACATCCGTTTTGATGATTTTGGGGGATAAGGACCTAGAGGTCAAAAACCTTCTCATACTATAACGTACAAAACCGATGCCTTACCGTATCGGTTTTTTTATAACATTGCATTTGAAACGAGCACTTACCCAACAGGAATTGCATAATTTGGCCATGAACATTGTGGGCAAAGCCTTGGAGGCCGATGGTTTTGAATTTATGGGCGTGAACAGCAAATTGAAGAAAAATCCGCAGTTTGTCTGTTTGCGCAACAAGCAATTGCATTTCATCGTGGTGCGCACGGTGACCTATCCGGAAGACCCTAAGGTCTACGATGAGGATTTAATGCGAAAGATGAAGGCCCATGCCGCCAAGTTTGAGGCCACCACCTATTTTGCCGGGGTGGGCTTGGGCAATGCGGTTAATGTGGAGCTTCCCGTCTATTTGAACGAGGCCTATGTTGTGGACTATGACGGGCTTATTGAAGTATGACCCTTGTAGGTACACGCATTGCTTCCCTACCGTGTTGAACGCCACGTTTCATGGGAACTAGGCCAATGACATAATCGAAAATACAAGAAATGAAAAATACATGCATATGGGTGCTTTTGGTGCTCTTGGCCTCTTGTGGCCAGCAGGCCATCGTTAAAAACCAAAGCACGGGCGGCGCTCTGGGTACTTCCTATTCCATTATTTACCTCGCCGGGGAGGCTTTGGACTATCAATCAGAAATAGATTCCGTCTTTAATGCAGTGAATGCTTCCCTCTCCACGTACATTCCCGATTCCGATATTTCCAAAATCAACCAGGGTGATTCCACCATTGTCGTAGACCATATGTTCAGGGATATTTTTAGGCTCTCCAAAACGGTGTACGAGGCTACGAACGGGTATTTTGATCCCACCGTGGGCCCTTTGGTCAATGCTTGGGGCTTTGGTCCGGAAGCCTCGGTAGCCATGACCCCACACGTGGTGGACAGTCTTATGGCTTTCGTAGGCTTCCATAAAGTGGAACTGCGGTCTGACGATACCATTAAAAAGGAAGATGCCCGTATTTATTTTGATTTCAATGCCATTGCCAAAGGGTATGCCATAGATCGTTTGGCCGCCATGTTAGATGCCAAGGGCATTGATAACTACTTGGTGGAAGTGGGAGGGGAGATTGTGGCCAAAGGGAACAATAGCCTAAAGGAAAAGCCTTGGGTGGTGGGTATAGATGATCCACAAGCAGGGATGGCCAGGGCATCCAAACTCTTGGTACAGCTCAAGGACCGGGCATTGGCCTCTTCCGGAAATTACAGGAAATATAGGGTAAATGAAGCCACTGGTGAGAAATATGTGCATACCATAGACCCGTTAACGGGCTATACCAAAAATGCCAACACCTTGGGAGTGACCATATTGGCCAATGATTGCGCCACGGCAGATGCGTATGCCACTGCTTTTATGGCCATGGATTTGGAGAAGGCGGTTCAATTGATTTCCAAAAGGCAGGATTTGGAGGCCTACATCATATATTTGGATGAGCAAGGAACTACGCAAGAATACCTCACGCCCGGGTTTGATACCTTGGTGCTTCCGTGATCATTTACGCACCACCGGAAGCAATTCGCCAGGGGCCAAACGATAGCGTTCAATGTCAGCGGCACTTAAGGTGGCGGTGTAATCCACGGCTTCCACGGTAAAGCCCACCGCCCTTAGCTTATCAAAATAATCCATGCCATAGATGCGCACATGGTCATACTGTCCAAAAATTTTGGCACGTTCCTTTTTGTCCGTTATGCTGTCATCCTCAAAAGTAACGGCTCTCTTTGTATCTTGGGGAATCTGAAAAATGCCCCATCCGCCCGGTTTTAAAACCCGGTACAATTCGGACATTGCCTTGGTATCCTCCGGAATGTGCTCCAAAACGTGGTTGCACAAGATCACATCAAAAGAAGCATCCGAAAAAGGAAGGTCACAGATATCAGCCTTTACATCGGCCAAGGGGGAATTGAGGTCCGTGGTCACATAATCCAACAGGGGCAATTTTTTAAACCGGTCATGAAAAGCCTGTTCCGGAGCAAAATGGAGGACGCTGTGCGGGGCCTCGAAAAAGTTAGTCTCATTTTTCAAGTAGAGCCAAAGAAGGCGATGACGCTCTAGGGAAAGGGTAGTGGGGGAGAGCACGTTTTCCCTTGGGGACTCATAACCGTAGGGCAACAAGCTGCGAAATGAGTGGCCATCAATGGGATCGGTATAGGTGTTGCCCCTATAGTACCACCCGAACAAAGGCCGTAATAGGTAGCTGATCTTGATCAGCAAGGGCCTGGGCACCCGGTTCAGGAAAAAACGGAAAATCTGTTTCATTTTCCTAGAATAGGTTAGGCAATGGGGGTCTTTCTAAAGGCTTCCTCTTCATCACTCTCAATTCCCAGGGCCTCATAAATGTATTTAAAAGTGGAGAGCAGTTCTGGCTTGCCGTTCACTAGGGCCACATTGTGTTCAAAGTGGGCGCTCGGTAGACCATCCGCAGTAAGTATCGTCCACCCGTCCTTCAGCTGTTTTATGCGTTTTGTGCCCATATTGATCATGGGTTCAATGGCCACGACCATGCCCTCTTGGAACTTCTTGCCCCTACCGCGCTTGCCGTAGTTGGGCATTTCCGGGCCTTCATGCAGTTTGGTGCCCAAGCCATGGCCTACCAGTTCGCGCACCACACCATACCCATGGTCTTCACAATATTTTTGTACGGCGTAGCCCACATCCCCTACGCGGTTGCCTACCTTGAACTCTTGTATGCCCAAGTAGAGCGACTTTTTGGTGACCTGCAATAATTTTTTGGTCTCCGGGGCCACCTCGCCCACTTCAAAAGTATAGGCATGGTCGCCATAAAAACCGTTTTTCAGCGCACCGCAATCCACGGAGATGATATCACCATCTTTTAAGGGTTCCTTATTGGGTATACCGTGCACCACTTGTGCATTGGGACTCATATTCAAGGTGTTGGGAAAGTCGTACATCCCCAAAAAACCAGGTTCCGCCCCTTGTTCCCGTATAAATTCCTCGGCCAGTTTATCCAAGTACAGGGCGTTGACCCCCGGTTTGATCTCGGCGGCCAGCATGCCCAAGGTCCTGGAGACCACCAAGGCACTTTCGCGCATGATTTCAATTTCTTCCCTTGTCTTTATCTTTACCATGTTCTTCTTCTGCTTGTTTTTTAGACCAACGGTTTTTGGGTCATGAGCGCTGGTTGTGGCACCCCTATCAGCTTTAAAATGGTCGGGGCAAGATCACCCAATACCCCATCTTTTATGGCCTTTAGCTCGGTATCTACTAAGATCATGGGGACAGGATTGGTGGTGTGTGCGGTGTTCGGCGATCCGTCTGGGTTGATCATGGTGTCGCAGTTGCCGTGGTCTGCAATGACCAAGGTGGTATACCCGTTCTCAAGTCCGGCTGTGATCACATCCTTGGCACATTGGTCCACGGTTTCACAGGCCTTTATGGCGGCCTTCATGTCTCCGGTATGGCCCACCATGTCCGGATTGGCAAAATTAAGACATACAAAATCCACTTTTCCTTTTTTGAGCTCTGGGATAATGGCATCCCTGATCTCATAGGCGCTCATTTCTGGCTTAAGGTCATAGGTGGCCACTTTGGGCGATGGGCAAAGGATACGCTCCTCCCCTTCAAAGGGTACTTCACGGCCCCCATTAAAGAAAAACGTTACATGGGGGTATTTTTCCGTCTCGGCGATACGGATCTGCGTTTTGCCCGCTTTGGACAATACTTCGCCCAAGGTATCCTTAATGTTATCTTTATCATAGACCACGTGGACCCCTTTGAAGGAGTCGTCATAGTTGGTCAACGTCACGTAATATAGGGAGAGCTTGTGCATATTTTGCTCATGCATGTCCTCTTGGCTAAGCACTTGGGTAAGCTCCCTGCCACGGTCTGTCCGGAAATTGAAAAAGACAACCACATCATCCTCCTGCAGCAGGGCTACTGGCGCTCCTTGATCATTGGTCATGATGATGGGCTCTATGAACTCATCCGTAGTACCTTGGGCATAACTTTTTTCCATGCTGATCAACGCGTTGGTGGAACGTTCCCCGATACCGTTGACTATGGCATCATAGGCTTTCTTGACCCGTTCCCAACGTTTATCGCGGTCCATGGCAAAGTACCGCCCCGTAATAGAGGCCAGTTTTGCATTGTTTTCAGATGCAAAGGGAAGTAGGTCCTTTAGGAAGCCCAGACCACTTCTAGGGTCCACATCCCTGCCATCCGTAAAGGCGTGGATGTACATATTTGCCACCCCAGAGGCATGCCCGGCACTGATGAGCCCTTTTAGATGGTCTATGTGGCTGTGCACACCCCCATTGCTCAATAGGCCCATGAAATGTACGGGTTTGTTCTTCTCTTTGGCATAGGCAAACGCTTCTTGGAGCACCTGTTCCTCTTTTAGGGTATTTTCCTTTACCGCTAGATTTATCTTGGCCAAATCCTGATACACAATGCGGCCTGCCCCCAAATTCATATGGCCCACTTCACTATTGCCCATTTGGCCCTCGGGCAGCCCTACGTTCATGCCATCAGTAAGTAGGTTGGCGTTGGGATATTGCTCGTATAGGCTATCCACAAATGGGGTCTGGGCATTATCTATGGCGGAGACCTTGGGGTCTGGAGATTTCCCCCAGCCATCAAGGATCATTAAAATGACTTTTTTATTCATGATCGGATCAGGTTTACGAGTACAAAAGTAAGGCCTTCTTTCTAGTTATTCTAAAGTTGCCAAGGGCTTTTTCCTAGGGCATTTGCTTGAAGACAGGGTATTTAACAAATTGGTTTGGGGACCTAAGTGCGAATCACTTCGTCTTTAAGAAGGAACCGCCCACGAGTCGTCATCGGGGTATGGTGCACCCTCTGCCCCTCAAAAGGGAAGGACTTCGATTCATCTGAAATTTTCATTTAACTAAAAGGCCGCGTCCTTGAACAAAGAGCCCCACAAACTTTCAT
>CAKZLG010000148.1 GCA_937125035.1 uncultured Maribacter sp.
GAGCAATGGATTACGCTGAAAATATAGGAATCATTGCTATACTCAACAGCTATCCAGAAATAGACCATGGTACTGTAGCACTAACTAGTAGGTTCAGTCTTCTTAAGAGTACGCTCACGACACTCTATTTCGTGATTTTAATCATAGTGCTGGCAGTACTGGGAATTAGAACTCTGAGAACGGGAAAAAGGACCATGCAATAACTTATAATGAGTAACGAACCAAAAAACCACAGCATTATGGCAAAGCAAAAAACAAAACAAATACTCAGAATACTATTTATTGCTGTAAGTATTGGCTCCTTGTACTTCGTGCCATGGATTTTGGTCAAGGCATGGATTTTACCGTTGCCCGATACGGTTCAGGAACAAGTGGACGAGGCCATTGGCCACGAATTTGATGGCATGATTGTCTACGTGCAACAAGGAGACAGACCACCAGAATACTACGCAGGCGGTTGGAAAGACCGCGACAAAAAAATACCGGCCGACCCAAAAGCGCTGTTCAAGATTGCCAGTATCAGCAAGTTGTATGTGGCCGTTTCAATCACCAAACTGGCCAAAAACGACCAGTTGTCCTTGGATGAAACGCTTGCGGATTACTTTCCGGAACTTGTGGGGAGAATTGAAAATGCAGAAATAATCACATTGAGAATGATGGTGCAACATCGTAGTGGAATTCCAAATTTTACCGATAATCCTATGTATTGGGAAAACGAACAGGAAAATGGTAAAAAAGCGCTGGAATTCGCCCTTGATCTGCCTGCCAATTTTGAACCGGATAAAGACTACGGTTATTCCAACACAAACTATTTATTGCTTCGCCGGATCATTGATAAAGTGACCCGGAATGGCCATGAACAATACATCAAAGAAAATATATTGGAGCCGTTACAACTGAACAACACATTTTTTTCATTAAAAGAGGTGGATTTGGATGATGTCATGAGCGGCTATTACGTGGGCTATGATGAAGATTTTAAAGCTAGGGAATATGGGATGTTGGCCACGGCAGAAGATGTTGGTATTTTTCTTAGGGCATTGAATGATGGTTCTATATTCCAGAAAGGGGAACAGGAGATCTATTCCTCCATTTATGAGTACGAACATGGCGGTTTAGTAGTAGGTTATCAGAGTCTTGCGGAATACCATGAAGACATTGATACCGTAGTGGTTCAATTCATCAATACCACCGATTTTGAGGGGTACGAATGGAACCTATCGGAAATCGTGATCAATCGTATCGTGAAAATTCTGCGAAAACAGCAAACGAAAAAATAGGCACCTGCATTACGCTGGAAACCAATTCAACCAGCACCAGATCACAATTATAGTACGAGTCCTCCTTGGAATGACCTCCAAAAGCTGCCGATCATCCACTAAAAGAAAGTGGTCAAAGCAATCAATTCGTGGCGCAATTGATCATTCATAATCCGTTAGGCATACACAGGCTGATGTCATATTCACTTAGTGTATTGAAAACCCAGATGCTGGTTGGAATAATCGAGGCACTGTGACCTTCCTTTTGCAAAAGCATTATCATCTTTTGATAAGGGAAGTGAACTGGTAAGGTTCTTTTGAAACGTACTTCTTTTCCCTAAAATGTGTATTTTTAAGGTGCATTTTCTTCTCCCAGTTAATCAATCAGAAGCAAGTCCGTGCAAATATCCTTTCATTCCAAATCCATCGCCGTACTTCCTTTCCTTAATATTGGAAAGGCGGAGAACGAATATTTTGCTGACGGAATCACAGAAGAAATCATTAACGCCCTCACCAAAATTGAGGGATTGAAAGTAACTGCGCGTACCTCTTCTTTCTTTTACAAGAACAAACCTTTGGATGCCCGTAAAATCGGAAACGAACTTGGCGTGGAAACCCTTTTGGAAGGTAGTGCCCGCATCATCAAAGACCGCGTTCGCATTACCGCACAGTTGATTCGTACGGATAATGGCTTTCATATCTGGTCAGAGAATTTTGACCGTGACCTTGCCGATATTTTTGAGCTACAGGACGAAATCAGCCTATTGATTGCAGATAAGATTCGGGAAAATTTTGGCCACTTTGAGCTGCAGGAGCAATTGGTGGCGGCTCCCACAAAAAACATCGAGGCCTACAAAGAATTGCTCAAAGGCAGGGAGCTCCGCATGCGTTGGAACGGTAAGGATGTTAAAACCGCCATCAACCATTTTGACAAAAGCATCGCTCTGGATGCCACTTATGCCGATGCCCATTTTGAAAAGGGCTGGTGCATAGGTATGTTGGCCAGTTGGGGATATTGGGAAAGGGCGAGAGGACTTGCAGAAGCAGACCGCCATATTGATACGGGGCTGAAGATCAATCCTGATTCCGCAATGGGGCATTATGCCAAGGGCACCTTAAGCTTTTGGGGATACTGGAACTATAAGGACGCTTTTGAGCACCTGCAAAAATCATTGACGATCAACCCCAATTCTTCCGAAGTGCGTGATGCCATGGCCGATGCCTTTGCGGGTCTTGGGCAGGTTGATGATGCCTTGACCAGCAATGAAATTGCCCTGCGCCTCAATCCCTTATCGGCCAATCTTTATTTTACCAAAGGAAATATGCTTTACTTTAAACGGCAGTTCAAGGAAGCGATCGCACTTTTTGATAGGGCATTATCGCTAGATCCCACTTTTCAGCTGGCATTGGAAATGAAAGCAGCGGCCTACATCGTTAACGGTCAAAAAAAGGAATTGAAGCAGCATCTAAAAGCAGCACAAAAGCTGCAAAGGCCAAAGAGCTGTATGGCAATCTATGATCTGATGCACAAGGAGGCTTTTTTCAACCTGCCCCAAAAGGAAGTGGAAAAGGAACATCTAGAGGCAAATGCGCCAAGCCTAAGAGCTTGGGATTTATATTTGAAAATTTATCGAGGGGAACATAGGGCAGCGCTGGCCTTGCTCAAAGAGCTTGTCAACGAACGATCGGGACAGTTGTTCAGTTTTAGGAACGACCTTTTTTTAGCACCGCTGCGCAACTATCCAGAATATCGGGAAATCGAAGCTTCGGTCTTTCATGACGCTGTTATGCCCCAGATCAAATCGGTATCTGAAAAGGCCGTCCCGTCATCTCCATTTGACCATGATGAGCTTGAAATATACGTAACGGCTATTGCATCTGTAATGGACGAAGACCAGCTATTTACTGATCCCGAATTGAGTTTGAAGCAATTGGCCTCTGACATTGATCTGCACCCCAACAAACTCTCTTGGTTGTTGAACAATCATTTTGGTAAGAATTTCAATGATTTTATCAATCAGTATCGAATAAAAGAATTTCAAAAGTTGGCCATTCACCCAGAAAACAAACATATAACGCTGCTGGGCCTAGCGTATGATAGCGGTTTTAACTCCAAGACCGTATTCAACACCTTTTTCAAAAGGGAAACGGGCATGACCCCAAAGCAATGGGTAAGGGCCAATTCTTAAACGTACTTTTCCCCGTTGCATCTGTAGAAGTTCCAACCTATATATCCGAACGACCGGCATCATCTTTTCGGGGATATTTGTCTTGATCAAAAGGAGGCTATAATCGATAAAAAATCCCATACTCGTTATTTTTTCATGAAAAGTGTGATTTTTTAAAAGTTATGCGATTAATAAGATAAATGGCTCTTGGAGTCAAACGGAAACAAATCCACCGAAATGAAAAAACGAACGGCACTACATACCAAGGACATAGCCCAACTTATTGAGGAGAATCAGGGCTTGCTCTACAAAGTGGTGCACGGGTATTGCCCGGATGTTCACGAACAGGAAGATTTGATTCAGGAAATCATTTTTGAGCTCATAAAAAGCTATGCCCGTTTTGACCATAAGGTAAAAGTGACGACTTGGATGTACAAAGTGGCCTTTAACATGGCCATATCCCATTACCGGAAAGTCAAGACCCGAAAAAAATATATGGTTCCCATGCCCGAAAAGTTGGTCAAAATCGATGATACCAATACGCTTGGAGTACATGAGGATATCCTACGCCTACGGAAATTCATTCAAGAACTGGATTCGCTCCATAAGGCATTGATAATCATGTATTTGGACGGTAATAGCCACTCGGAGATTTCAGAGGCCATGGGAATCTCGGTCAGTAATGTGGGCACGAAAATAGGTCGCATCAAAAAACAATTGAAGAAAAAATTCAAAAACAGTTAAAATGGAAAATCTAAACATTCAGGATATCTGGAAACAGAACGAACAACTTTTGGACCGGACTAGAAAGCTCAACGGACAGTTATTGAGGGAACTAAAAATGGACAAAGCAAAAGCATCACTGAAAAGGCTACTTTTTCTGCCTATTTCCACATTGGTGTTCTATAGCATTTTGTCATCTTACGCCTTGTGTTTCATGGTCAATCATTGGGGCACTTGGTATTTTATGTTGGCCGGGGGCGCCGTGGCCTTTTTTTCCACCTGGTTGCTCATCTCATCCATCCAGCAAATAAAGCGGATACTTTCTTTGGATTATGATGCCCCGATCCTAACCTTACAATCAAATTTGGCGCTACTAAAGACCAACATCATCCAAAATTTACGGATAGCGGCCTACCTATTGCCCTTTGGCCCCTTTGTGGGACTCTTCTTTTTTAAGGTCGTGTTCAATGTGGATCTGATGCAGGTGCTGGATTATAACATGATCGTTTCCTTTGGAGTCATTACCATAGTTTTGGAAGTGCTGTCCCTGTTATTGCTGAGGGCGCTTCGACCTAAAAACAGCCATGAAAGATGGCTGAACTTTCTCTTACAAGGCAGCGGTAGCCAAGTGGATGAGGCTCTAGGTTTTCTGGAGCAGATAAAGGAATTTGAAAACAACGGAACAAAATAGGGTGCTCCATGTAGCAGAATATCAATGGAATAACAACCTCAGCTTAGGCTTATCGTTACCAAAGTCAACGTATCGATTTTACCTTTGAGCTGGGGTTTTCCCAAAAGTTGAACGGAATACTTGTCCCTGAAACCGAGTTGGTCAATAAGATCTTTGGAAACAAGTAGATCAACCCCATATTCACTGCAAAGCCCTTGAATTCTAGCGGTAGTATTCAACACATCTCCCGTAAAGAAAATCTCCTTTTTCAAGGCACCGATTTCTCCCGTGGTAACTTCCCCAAAATGCAGGCCAGCTTTAAAATCTGGGAAGACTCCGTATTTTTTTAGATAGGAATCTTTTCGTTTCTCTAGGTCCATTTTCATATCAAAAAAGCATTGTAGGCAATGGCTATTTTCCAGTCCGTTTTTCAGTTTCCAAGAAATCACGATTTCATCCCCAATATACTGATAGACCTCGCCATGGTTCTTGACAATGGCATCGGAAAGGTCAAAATAATAGGATTTCAACAGGTCAAAGTATTGAATATGCCCCAACTGCTCCGCGATAGAGGTAGAGGCCTTCATATCGGCGAACATAAAAATACGGGTCTCGGCCACGGGCTTGTGGTACTTACCGGTAAAGAAGTTGAGCAATACGTTCTGCCCAAGATGCTCACTTATTTCAGCGTACAGTAAGGACACCAACAATTGAAAAGAGAGCTGCACCATGGTACTTGCATTGGTAATGCTGAAAAAGAAAGTCCCATATCTACTCCAAACCCTTTGGTCCACGACCGAAGTATTCAGCTCCATACTTGCCGCTATTGGAAAAGCAATTAAAATCACCACAAAGAAAAATGCTGCATAAATGAGAAATTTTGAAATGATCTTTACTAAAAAGCGCTGCTTTTCAAACAAACGGTTCAGATATGCCAATTCAATAAAACCAACTAGAAGACCAATGAAAGTGATACCGGCAAGGGCAAAGGTCAGAACGCCTGGATCAAGTTTAATAGCTGTCTCCAAGGTATTCGCCCGGCCCCCCAATGCCGCGTGCTCTACCCAAAGAAATAAAGCACCACTGACCAACCAGATGATTCCAAAGGGAAGGACCCTACCGATATTTCTTTTATTGACAGCGGATAGTTTCAATGTGCAAATTTTGCTTTAGCCATGACAATTTAGGGATTCTTTATAAGAGTTAGATTTCATGGTCTTATGCAAAGGACCATGTTTGCCATCTTCAAAAAGTCCCAAATCTCATTTAAAAAGTTCCGAATCATAAGTACGGGCGTTCGGCATGCCCTTCATTTTCATCTTTGCCCCATCATTAATCTTAAAACAATCAAACAAGATGAAAAAACAATTTTTAACATGTATGACAATCGGTCTGCTGATCGTCAACGCCATCGGCCAAGAAACCTATTTGGATGTGGTCATCAACTACACACCAACAAGTATGAGCTTTGGTGAAAATAACAGCGCCTTAAAGGATTTCAAGAAAGGCTATTGGGGTCTTCAGGCAGGGGCTTCCTTTCAAATGGGCGTAACGGATTATTTTTCTGTGGTCCCTGAGCTCTATTTTGTAATGAAGGGCACAAAATTGGAAAACAATAATCCACTTACCGGTCAAGAGACCCGCATCCGTTTCAATACTCTGGATCTACCGGTTCTGGCACGTTTGCATCTTTGTGACCTGTACCTGAATGCTGGCCCTGTGGTCAGTTATAACCTTCACGGAAGGGTAAAGACAGAGGCCAATGAAACTATGGGAGCCAGCAAAACAAGAATGGACTTCGGTTCTGGCCCAGGGACTTACAGTAGATGGGATGCCGGGCTGCAGTTTGGTGTCGGCTATGAGTTTCAATTAAAAAAGGCACGCTTGCTCCTTGATATGCGCTACCATTACGGTATGGTGGATATGGGCAACGGTACGGACCTCTACAACCGCTACTTCAATATGAACCTGCTATTGGCCAAAAAGTGGAAAACCAATCCGCTGGCCAAGGCAAAGAAAAGGGACATGGCATTATGGGAGGAAATCGATAACCAACCTTTTCCCATAGAATACCAATAAAACCATAGGAGTTTATTCATCATGACATCAATCAAAACAACAGCAAGAATAGCGGGCGTAGTATACCTCACGGTAATCATATGTGGGGTCTTCGCAGAAAAATACGTCCGCTCAACCTTGGTCAACCTGGCCGATGGCGCACAGACCATCATCAATATCAGGAACAATGAATTCCTGTTCCGACTGGGTTTTGTAAGTGACCTATTGATGCAACTGGCCTACTTCTTACTGCCCTTGGTACTGTACCGCATTTTAAAGGACACCAATAAATGGTTGGCACAGATTATGGTCATGAGCGTTGCGGTGGCCGTGGCCATTATGTGTACGAACATGCTAAATCACTACGCGCCGCTCCTGTTGTTCAATGCCCAGGCATTTAACCCTGAACAAATACAACCTGCGGTTTTGTTCCATTTGAATTTACATAACAAAGGCTACCATATCGCACAGCTGTTCTTTGGCTTTTGGCTGCTCCCATTGGGGTGCCTCACCTATAAATCGGGACTGTTTCCCAGAATTATCGGCGTATTTCTAATAATAGGTTGTTTCGGCTACCTTACGGATGTTGTTCTCTATTTCCTTTTTCCAATGCTAAATAATGTGCTATTGGAATGGATCACCTTACCGGCGGACATAGGAGAGTTTTTGCTCTGTCTTTACCTTTTGATCAAGGGAGTGAAATCACAAACTCCTTTAAAAAGTTCGGTATCATAATCCCGAACGACTGGCCCCCGAATCCATCACATATTTGCATCAAGAAAAAAATCGTTAATCAATTGAAAAAAACAATTATGAAAGTATCAATAACAAAAACACCTACGCAGTCAAGAACATTTGTGCTCTTCTCCAATTTCAGGAATAGTAAACGTGTCCGCTGGGCCGAATACAGAAATTATAGCCATTAGTACAAAGACCATTTATTTCAAAAGTAAAACATCAATCAATTAACAATAGATGCCCTCCCGATGACTATCGGTAGGGGGTTAAAAACAAAAATCATGACAATCTTATCTAGAATTTTCGCATTATTTATTCTAATCGTAATGGTACTATTAACATCCTGCTCAAGTGATGACAATGACCTGGAAGTGCTTCCAGAACCATCCGGCACCATGACCGCCGCGGAATTGACCTCTTACCTTAAAGACTTGATCGCTACCGAGAATGTACCCGGTTTTGCCGTAACGGTGGTTCAGAACAATGCCATCGTTTTTCAAAACGGTTTTGGTTGGGCAGACATAGAAAACCAAAAAACCTACACCAACCAGACTCAGAACGGTATCGGCTCATTGAGCAAAACCTTTGTAGGGGCCGCTACCGCCAAGGCAATCGAACAAGGGCACTTCACATTGAATACGCCCATAAACGACCTATTGCCTGTTGAAATCGTGAATCTACAACGTCCTGATGCCGTTATTTTGGTGAAGCATTTGGTAACGCATACTTCCGGTATTATGGACAACCTTGAGAACTATGTTGTAGGAAATTACTGTGTGTTGCCAGATCAGGATATGACCGGAGCCGGAGCCGATATTCTTATAAACGGTATAGGCTTGGACGTTTCAAACCCCGCACCGCTGGGCGATTATCTCGCTGAATATTTTTTGGAGGATGGGGTTTTTTACGGGGAAGACAACTATTTGGATGCGGCACCCGGGAGTACTTGGGCCTACTCCAATGTGGCTACTTCTTTAATGGGGTTCGTTATTGAATCCGCTACCGAACAGTCTTTTGATGCTTACGTGGAACAATATATCTTAATGCCCTTACAAATGAACCGTTCCACTTTTAACGTAACGGAAGTGGATGCTGAGCTTATGGCAATTCCTTATATTGATGTGAACAGATCTCTTCCATTTTACGGTAACCATGGGTATCCGGAAGGGAGCATGCATACCACAAATGAAGACTTGGGGAAGTATCTGTTGGATATGACCCTCGGTCTGCAGGGCCAGTCCTCTATGTTGTTTGCACCATCTTATTACGAGCTTTTGTTTACCGAACAGCTCACCAATGGCATAGTGCCAAATGAATTCGCTGAAAACCACGGAATATACTGGTATTCCAAAGACGGAAAATGGATGCACGGAGGTAATAGTTTAGGTGTGTCCTCGTACATGGAATTGGCCAATGACGGCAATTATGGCTTTGTGATAACCGGTAACATAGACGGCACTTTCGCTGAGAACGAAGGAAAATGGGAGGCCGTTAAACAAAAGATAACCGAGGGCATAAAGGCTTTCTTAAAGGACGATTAAGGATTACCAATTATACAATAGATCGAATAGTCCAATAAATGGATGCAGCGTGTTCCCTTTCCTCTGGGGGAGGGCTGGGTAAGGGAGAACAATGTGGCTCTCCTTACCATCTCCGCGACCGGCCGCAATAATGATTAAGTAGTAAAGAACAAAGTAGAAATCATGAATGTAAAAACAACCATCATCCTCTGGCTCTTTGCTTGTAGTGTCACCTACGCCCAAAAAATGGAAAGAGCTGAGCAAAAAGTGGATTCCCTTTTTCAACAACAAATGCAGCAACCGAGTGTCCGTAATGCTTTTTTAACCGTGCATTCGGAGCAACTCGGTATCGATTGGAACTATGCGGCAGGGCAATTCAAAGCTGGAACCCCTGTAACGGAGAACAATCCTTTCCTTACCACAAGCATCGCCAAGACCTTTACGGCAACTTTGATCATGATGCTTCAGGAGGAAGGAAAATTGGAGATCGAAGATCCGTTGGCGGAGTACCTATCCACAGATCTAATTCAAGGACTCCATGTGTATAAGGGAACGGATTATTCCAAGGAAATCAAGATAAAGCAATTGCTACAACACACATCAGGACTACCGGACTATTTTGAGGACGCACCAAAGGAAGGCCCAAACTTTATGGAAATGTTGTTTATCCAACCCGGTAGAACATGGCAGCCGCAGGAAACCATTCAGTTTTCCAAAACAAACCTAACGCCCCATTTCCCGCCTGGCAAAGGCTACCATTATTCAGATACGGAATATGTGCTTTTAGGATTGTTGATCGAGGAATTGGCCCAAAAACCGTTGCATGAAGTTTTGGCTCAAAAGATTCTAATTCCCCTAAATATGCGGAACACCTACATGCACCTTCGTTCCAAACTTATTGATACTGCCCCGGGCAAGTTGGCCGAGCTGTATATGGATGATACCGAAATCAGTTCGTTCAAAAGTCTAAGTGCGGATTGGGCGGGCGGTGGTCTGGCGACCTCTTCAAAAGACCTGTTGAAATTCCATAAAGCGTTGAACGAAAAAAAATTGGTGTCCCAAAAAGGGCTGCGCCAAATGCAAACCTGGGTCAATGAATCTTTTGGTCTGGAATACGGGTATGGACTTCGGAAATTCCAATTGAAGAAATTGGATCCTTCACTGGGGAATCTGACACTGGTAGGCCATTCCGGCACTTCTGGAGCGTTTATGTACTACTGCCCGGAAGTCGATGTCTATATGACTGGAACGTTTAACCAGACCGCCAATCAAAAAAGGCATGTGGTCTTTATGATGCAGGTGCTGGCGCAATTAAAAAGTTTATCAAAAGCAAAAGGTTAAGAATTCAAAAAGGCGTTATAGTAGGTCCTCCACGCCATTTTCAAGGGAAGGTGCCGTTAAGCGGAGGGGTTGCCACATAAGTACCAACCGTTACGCCAAAAGAAAAAACACGTATAAAATGCAGAATGAAAATAAAACGGTTGTATTGGCGGGAGCCACAGGCTATCTCGGTGGCCATATCGCCCAAGAGTTAGCGACCCGCCAAATACCAACGAAAATCATCGTACGGAACACGAAAAAAGCAGCTGGGTTAGTGTCAAAGAATACGACCGTATTCGGGGCCGAAGTTACCCAACCCAAAACACTCAAAGGGATTTTTGAAGGCGTGGATACCGTAATTTCTACCGTAGGTATTACCCGCCAAAAAGACGGATTGACCTATATGGATGTGGATTACCAAGCCAATAAAAACCTCTTGGAAGAAGCCAAGAAAGCCGGAGTTCGGAAGTTTATTTATGTATCTGTCCTGAATGGAAACCTGCACAGAAACCTAAAAATCTTGGAGGCCAAAGAAGCGTTCGTAGATGATTTAGTGGCTTCGGGTCTGGAATACACCATCATTCGCCCCAACGGGTTTTTCTCCGATATGAGGGACTTTTTGGACATGGCCAAAAAAGGGAAAGTCTATCTTTTCGGCAATGGGGAACAAAAATTCAATCCCATTCATGGGGCGGATTTGGCCATTGCCTGTGTTGCCGCCATTGAAACATACAATACGGAAATCAGTCTTGGTGGGCCGGATATCCTCACCCAAAACGAAGTTGCGGAAATGGCACTTCTAGCCTGTGGGAAGCCCATTAATATTATCCATCTCCCCAATGGGTTGAGAAGGGCTGTTATTTGGGTACTGCGTACCTTTACATCATCCAAAACCTATGGTCCGTTGGAATTTTTTTTGACCCTGATGGCTGAGGATGCCATTGCACCGAGGTACGGAAGCCATCGGTTGGCCTCCTTTTTTCAAGAAGAAGTGGAGGCTATTAAATAAGCACCATGAACATACCCAATAAAAACAATCCGTTTCCTTTGGAAAACTATGACCGACTTTGTTTTCTGAAGAACATTATCAAAAACCCCAATATCAAGGTTGGCGATTATACCTACTATGACGATTTTGAGAATGTTGCCAACTTCGAAAAGAACGTCAAATACCATTTTGATTTTGTTGGGGATAAACTGATCATTGGTAAATTCTGTATGATTGCATCGGCTGTGACCTTCATCATGAACGGAGCAAATCATTTGACCGATGCCATATCCTCATATCCATTTGCCATCTTCGGTAAGGATTGGCAAGGCGCCATGGACGGTAAATCATATCCCTTAAAAGGCGATACCATCATTGGCAATGATGTTTGGATAGGGTACAACGCCACCCTTATGCCCGGCGTACGAATTGGCGATGGGGCCATTATTGCAAGCAATGCTACCGTAACCAAGAATGTTGCCCCGTACAGCATAGTGGGCGGAAATCCTGCGAAATTGATCCGTAAACGATTTTCGGATTACGATATCCAAACCCTATTGGAACTGCGCTGGTGGGATTGGCCTATTGAAAAAATAACCGAGAACCTTAACCAGCTCACAGGGGAAGACCCCAATCTTCTGCCGTTGGATAATGCTTCCACATAGGTCTCTCTTTGCATACCAAAAGCGCTAAGGCCATGGTGCCATCCCATGTATCCAAAGACCACCGTGCCAAACCCCTTATTGGGGCAAATGATTTTGTTTTTGAAGCAATTATTTGGGTGACGATCAAATATCTTGTGAAAAAACATAAAGCACCATGGAAATAGCACAACAAACTGAAATAGGTATTACGAAAGACAATAGGCGGGCCGTGGCCCAAATGCTACAGCACTTATTGGCCGATGAGTTTGTGCTCTACACCAAGACAAGAAATGCACATTGGAACGTGGAGGGCATTGACTTTCATACAAAACATGTATTCTTTGAGGAGGAATATGGAAAACTGGAAACTTTTATTGATGAGGTAGCAGAGCGCATACGCATGTTGGGCTTCTACGCGCCCGGCACCATGGCCAAATTTTTGGAACTCTCCCATTTAGAGGAAACGGAACCAAAACAGACCAACAGTTCCAGTTTTATGCAGCTCCTATTGAACGACCATGACACCGTCATTAAGTTCATACGGAAAAGTATCGGTGAAAATGCAGAGGCCCATAATGACGAGGGTACGGCAGACTTCATCACGGGCATTCTTCAGGCGCATGAGCAAATGGCCTGGATGTTGCGGGCGTCCTTAAAGGAATTCAAGTAAAACCGGAAACCTATAACTGGAGTACAATTGGCGGATGACGTAAAGTCTCCGCTTTTTTTGTGTGGTGGCCGTTAAAAAGGATACCCTATGGCAAAGTTGAAGACAAGGTTGTTGGAACCCCCATCAAAAAATGGAACTCTGATCCGCTCTCCTTCTGGGAGATAGGGTACTTGTAGGGGAGAGGCAAGGTCAAAACGAATCACGAAGTTCTGTATGTCCACCCGTAGGCCAAATCCAACGCCAATGCCCAGTTCACTGATCCAATCGCTGCCAAACCGGCCTTGCTCCAATAAGGCCTCGTTAAAGGCCCTGCTTTCTTCCGGTTCATCTTCGGGCAATTCAATTTCACCGGTAAGCCACACATTTCCAGCATCGGCAAAGAACGCTCCTTTTACATAGGACCAAATGGGAAATCTATATTCCAGGTTTGCCTCCAATTGTAAATTTCCGGACTGATCGAAAAAGGAACCCGTGGCCCCAGCGTCTGACTGAAAGGTACCCGGCCCCAAAGACCTGATCTGAAATGCACGCACACTGTAAGGTCCCCCCGCAAAGAATTGTTTTACAAAGGGCAACGTGCTGGAGTTGCCATAGGGTATTCCCCAACCGGCATAGAGGCGGCTCACGAGGGCCTGCTCCTTGTCCCATTTCATATAGTACCTAAAATCCACGTCCGCCCGGGCATATTGGGCATATTCCAATCCAAAAACGGTGGCGTCCCCACCGCTCAAGGCACTAAGGCTGTTTCCAGCAACATCCAAACTGGTGCCAATGAAGATGGGAAAATCCTTGTCCTCATCGGCCAGTTCATTATAGGTGAAGGAATAGGTAAGACCCGCTATGAACTGTTGCTCAAAACTCTGCCTTAAAAATGGGTTCCTATCCAGAATATCCTCAAAGTCTTGGGAGGTATTGCTGAGATTAACATAGCTTATGTTTATTGGATTTAGGGTATGGTACACAAAGCGGTTGGCGTTCCATGTATATCCAAAGGAGGTATTTATGGAGTTCAAGGTATACAGATCACTTCTTTTAAGAAAGTCCAGCCCCAAACTTATCTTTGTCTTGGGCACGGCATAGTTGAAGCGGCTGGGAGAGAAGGGAACCAATCTTGGAATGGTAAGGTCTGCCTTGATTCCGCCCGCAATGCTGCTAAGACCGGCATTGTTTCTCCCCGAGATTTGGGCCTCGTAGGAAAAATTTCCGGAGAGGCTAAGGGTCTCGCCTCCTTTGAACAGGTTGCGGTTGCTATAGGTGACCGCTATGCCGGGGCCGGCAAACCCATTGGACTTTGTTACCGCTTGCAGCTCGGTTCTAATGGACCGCTTGGTCAATGGTGAAAGAAGAATTTCCGCATTCAGGGAGCCCGCCCCTTGGGAGGCCGTGGTATCCGTTTCATTGAACCGGATATTCACAAACTTATAGCTGCCCAGCGCAGATAAGCGGTTACTGGTGAGCCTTGCGGTGTTCGCATTGTATTCCTGGCCCTCTTCCAATAAGATATAAGGCGCCAATCTCCTGGGCTTGAAGTATTCCTTACGCTGAATGAAGTTCATGCCCCGTACCTTGTTTACGCTGGCTGGGCTTGGGGCAGTATCGTTTTTAACTGAGTAGTTGGGGTACACCGTAATGGAGTCTATGACGTATTTTAGTTTCGCTTTTTCCGGGGTGTTGCGTTTCAACCTCAGAAACAGGTCAAAGGCCTTGGTGTCATATTGATTGGTGTCCGCCTCAAAGATGAGGAAATCAGGATTGAAATTATAGTAGCCCTTTTGTTTCAGTTCTTGGTCTATGCGCTGCCTCTCGTATTTCAATACCTCAAGATCAAAACGGTCGCCTGGCGTTAATTCCGTTCCGGTCAGTGCCGCTTTCAAATCCTGGTGAATGGGCAAGCTATCGTTGTCCAATTGCAATTGGGCCAAGGTATAGGGCGGGGGCAGTTGGGCCGTGTAGGTGAGATGGGCAAAATGTTGGGTGCTGTCTAATTCAGAACCTACTTTACTATAAAAGAAGCCATGGTTGTCCAATCTATTGGCAATGAGCTCTTCTACGCGCTGCGCATCCACCTCACTGAAATAAACGGGCTCCTCACCCAATTTCCCATTGAGCCATTTGTTCAAAAACCCGGGTCGCTCCTGTTGGGCCTTATAATAGAAATACAGTCCTGGTCGCATCCCTAAAAACGCACTGTTGGGCACGGGTCTTAGTAGGGTCTGCAGCTCCCGTTCCAAACCTTTCGTTGTCCCCACAGCAGAATCCTCCCTTATTTTGAGATCAGCCCCCGTATATAGCCTTTTCCCGTCTGGAATATAGCGCTGAAGGCTACAGGAGACCAGTAAAAGCAAAAGGGAACCAAGGGTAAATTGGGCAGTATGTCTTAGAAAGGTGTTCAAATTAGTATGTTTTTATTTTTCCTTGTTCTTGGGGTCTGCCGTACCATCTTGTGCGGATTCCCCTTTTAAGGGGTTGAACAGTTGGCTGAACCTATTGAATTCCCTATTGAAAATCAAGGCAAGGCCGGTGACGATCAATTGGCCATCTATAATGTTTTCATATTCGGTTTTTCGGAAGCCCCTTAATCGGTAGCGCCCCTTGGGGCTCAAGAGGTACTCCAGGCTCACGTTGCCAATGATCGGGGTATTCGCCTGCCCCGGCTGGGCGCTCCCTTCCACATCCACGGCACTGCCAGCAGTTACGATAAGGCGTTCATTGAACAGTTTTTTCTTGGCGTTGATGTTGAGTTGGGTGCGGTCCTGTGGCGCATTGCCTTGGTAATCGGTGAAGCTGTCCAGATTAAAATCCACCTCAAAGCCGGTGTCCCCAAAAATTTTATCGGAAAAAGCGTTGAGTTCCCCTGAAAGCACCTTGTTGATATTGTCACGGGCCAGGGCGGCGGTGCCCCCTGCACTGCCATCGCTGCCCGACTCAGGGTAAAAACGGTTCAAGGCCAACAAGGAGAACACCTGTTTGTTGAGTGCGGCTTCTTGCTGGTTCAATTGTTGTACGCGGCTGTATACCGCACCTCCAAACGTACCTTGTTCATCTTCTGGCATATCCAGGCCAAAAGACAGTTCTGGCTCTAGAAGTTCACCATCTACGTTTAAGTAGACCATAAAGGGGAGTACCTGCCGGTATTTGCCCGTGACCGAAGCGTCTTGGCCAGAGGTCACAGCTGCCATGAGGGGAGCGGCGCTAGTTTCCAGGCCGTAAATGGCGGTCACGTCCAATTTGGCGTCCATAGGGTTGCCTTGCCATGTGATCGTACTGCCGGATTGTATGGTGAACCTACGGTTTACCAGGTTATAGAGGCTGGTCTCGTAATGGCCGGAATTGAGTTTATACCTGCCGG
>CAKZLG010000149.1 GCA_937125035.1 uncultured Maribacter sp.
TATAAGATCAAAGGGGTTACGCCCTGGCCGTTAAGCTTTTAAAGAAGACAAAGCCAAAGCCCAGGAACAACATAAAGTGAAAGGGGAAGAGCCCAAAATCATTCAAAGGCACGGCGCTGTACATCCCAAAGAGGAAGTAGACCATAAGGGCAAATTCCAAGATCATATTGGGCGAAAGCTTTTTGGCCAGGTACTTATTGCCTTTCCAGGATTCCGTAAGATTGCTGATGTTGAACTTGGGGGTGCGCACAAATTCACTGCGCTTGCCCATATGCCCTTCCAACACAGCAATGGAATTGTGCAGGGAGAAGCCCAACGCTACCGAGAAAAAGGTAAAGAACAGTTTTATATAGTCCACAAAATTGTCAAAACTGCTGCCCTGTATGCTTTTGTAGGTGAACCAATAGCAGATAAAGAGAATGATGGTACTGGCAATGAAAAAGCTGGTGGCCTCAAAGACCCAAGCCAAGTGGCCAAAGGTGTTTTTGATGTACAGCATGGGGATGCTCAAGAAGGCCACAATGAACACACAGAGGAACATACTGCTGTTCAAAAGGTGCATTACCCCGTGGAACTTGGTCTTAAAGGGGATGTTCTTGGCGGTGACGACACTTAATACGGTCTTTCTAAAGTTTTCCGCTCCACCCTTGTTCCAGCGGAACTGCTGGGAACGGGCCGCACTGATCACCACAGGAAGTTCCGCAGGGGTCTCCACGTCTTCTAAATATTTGAACTTCCAGTTTTTCAATTGGGCCCGGTAGCTGAGGTCCAGATCTTCGGTCAGCGTATCGCCCTCCCAGTTGCCGGCATCCAAGATGCATTCCTTGCGCCAGATGCCCGCAGTGCCGTTGAAGTTGATGAAGTGCCCTTTGGCGTTGCGCCCAACCTGCTCTAAAGTGAAATGGGCATCCAAGGCAAAGGCCTGGATACGGGTCAAGGTGGAATATTCCCGGTTAATGTGGCCCCAGCGGGTCTGTACAACCCCAATTTCGGGGTCTTTGAAATAGATGACGGTTTTCTTCAACCAGTCTGATGAGGGCATAAAATCCGCATCAAAAATGGCAATGAACTCGCCCTTGGCACTAATTAGGCCTTCTTTCAAGGCCCCGGCCTTGAAGCCTACCCTATTTTCCCGGCGTATGTGCTGTATGTCCAACCCTGTTTCCTGTAGTTCTGCAATGCGCGTCGCAGTGATTGCCACGGAATCGTCTGTGGAGTCGTCCAATACTTGTATCTCCAACTTACTTTTAGGGTACTCTATTTTGGCAATGTTTTCCAAGAGGCGCTCCATGACATATTCCTCATTATAAACAGGAAGCTGTATGGTCACCATGGGAATCTCCTTGGGGTCCAATAGATTGAATTTTGGTGCGATCTGGTTGCTTCTTTTCTGACCCAGGTAATTCACCAAAAGGTTCAATTGGGCCAAACTGTAAAAGAAGATGAGCAGTAGGGAAATACTGTAGATCGCAATGATGATGTAGGAAATGGTGAGTGCCATATTATTTTATGCTGTATTTAAAGATCCAACCCAATATTTTTATGCCGGCAAATATACTACCTTTTACGGTGCCGGACACTTTTGAGACCCCAATTCTTTTTTTGTAACGCACTGGTACTTCGGTATATGCCATTTTTTTTCGCAAAACTTTCAGTTGCATTTCCACCGTCCACCCATAGGTTTTGTCCTCCATTTCCAAAGCATTGAGCTTTTCGTATTTAATGGCCCTAAAAGGACCTAAATCCG
Source organism: uncultured Maribacter sp. (assembly GCA_937125035.1). GTDB lineage: Bacteria > Bacteroidota > Bacteroidia > Flavobacteriales > Flavobacteriaceae > Maribacter. The sequence continues at coordinate 1,748 of CAKZLG010000149.1, forward strand.
TAAAATTTGCGCCAAAAAACAATCGCATTAAAAATGTGGCCAACCAGTTGCCAAAAATCTGTTGAGGGGTCATGGAACCTTCCTCCCGCAATCTTTTTTTTCGGGCCCCGACCACAAAATCCATGTCATTTTCCAAAATGGGGGCCACAACGGCATCCAATTCCTCTGGATAGTCAGAGTAGTCTCCGTCAATAAATACGATGATATGGGGCGGATCGGATTGTTGGGCGATGTATTCCATGCCTTTTAGGCAGGCATGGCCGTACCCTTTTCTGGTTTCCGTAAGCACGGT
>CAKZLG010000150.1 GCA_937125035.1 uncultured Maribacter sp.
AGGATGGCTATTTGTGGGCCACCAAAGACACGGTCTGTAATGGCTGTTTTGCCGCGGGCATCAATTTTGGGGCCAGCATCGTTAGTCTGTTGTACGGCAATGGAGACCTCAAGGAGACCATTAAGATCGGGACTCTCTGTGGGTGGGATTCGGACAACCCCACCGCCACATGGGGCGGACTGTTGGGTTTTATGCTCGGCAAGGAGGGCGTAGAGGCGGCTTTTGGTCAAAAATTTGCGGACACCTTCAACATACATCGTACCAGGGTGGGCTTTCCCAACAACGGCCTGGATACCTTTGGTAATATGGCGGCCAAGGGAATCCACATCATTGACCGAGTGGTGCAGGAAGAAATGGAAGGTGGGGTGGACCTTAAAAATGAGTTGTGGTACATCCCCAAAAAATAACAAAAACATTAACATGGAAATAATCCATAAAATAGGAAATATTCCATAATTTAGCTGTCCCGCTTTTTTTGGGACAGCTATGCAGAAGACCGTTTTACATTTAGATTTAGATACCTTTTTTGTCTCAGTGGAGCGCCGGTTGGACAGTCGCTTGCGCAACAAGCCCATCTTGGTGGGCGGCCTCAGTGACCGTGGCGTGGTGGCCGCGTGCAGTTATGAGACCCGTGGTTTTGGCGTGCATTCCGGTATGCCCATGAAAATGGCCAAGGAGCTCTGCCCGGAGGCCATCACCATCAAGGGCAATTCCGGGGCCTACAGCCAACATTCGGACGAGGTTACAGAGATCATCAAGGAGCATGTGCCGCTCTTCGAAAAATCGAGCATAGACGAGTTTTATGCCGACCTCACCGGGATGGACCGTTTCTTTGGGGCTTACCGCTATGCCTCGGAACTGCGCCAAAAAATCATCCATGAGACCGGGCTGCCCATTTCCTTTGGCCTTTCGGTGAACAAAGTGGTCTCTAAGGTGGCCACGAGCGAGGCCAAGCCCAATAACCAATTGAAGATTTCCCATGGGTCGGAGAAGTCCTTTTTGGCACCGCTCTCCATTAAAAAGATTCCCATGGTGGGCGATAAGACCTACCAGACCCTGAGGAACCTGGGGCTGCGCCAAGTGCGCACCATACAGGAAATGCCCTTGGACGTTATGCAGCGCGTATTGGGCAAGAACGGCACCGTGATCTGGAACAGGGCCAATGGCGTGGACCATACTCCCGTGGTCCCCTTTTGCGAGCGCAAGAGCATTTCCACTGAGCGTACTTTTGACAAGGATACCATAGACGTGGCCAGGCTCAGGGGCATTTTGATCGCCATGACGGAGAACCTTGCCTACCAGCTCAGGCGGGGCAATAAGCTCACTGCCTGTATCACGGTAAAGCTCAGGTATTCTGATTTCAATACCTACTCCAAACAAATGCGCATTCCCTATACCAGTGCAGACCATATCCTCATCCCCAAGATCTTGGACCTTTTTAAATTGTTGTACAACAGAAGGCTGCTGGTGCGCTTGATCGGCATAAAGTTCAGCCATTTGGTGGGTGGCAACTATCAGATCGATCTATTTGACGATACCGAGGAGGCGCTGCGCCTTTATCAGGCACTGGACACCATACGCAACCGCTATGGTGATAAGAGTGTGATCCGTGCCTCGGGCATGGGCGCCCATTCCATAGGCAGAATGCACAATCCCTTTGATGGTAGGCCCCCTATTATTTTGGCGCATAGGAAGCAATAAAGCCCTTTTTGGGTCATTGGTTATGAGAGGGAGGGGGTACACAGTTCACAGTACGCAGTTCACAGTGCAAAGTAAAAGGGACGAGGTTAACCGCTAAAGGAGCCAAGCGCTTACCGCTTACCGCTGAGCGCCAAAACCTATCAAGCACCGAGCATGAAGTATAGAGTATGGAGTACAGAGTACAAAGTAAAAGGGATGAAGTTAACCGCTAAAGGAGCCAAGCGCTTACCGCTGAGCGCCATCAACGAGCAACGCTTGTCCTGAGCGCTGGCCCCTGAGCGTAGTCGAAGGGAGTCGAAGGGAGTCGAAGGGAGCCGAAGCGAACAACCAACAACCAAAAACCACGAACCAACAACGAGCAATCTAAAATGTACCTAAACTGCCACACCTACTACAGCTTACGTTACGGTACTTTTTCAGAGGTAGAGCTGCTGAAATTGGCCCAAGGGCACGGTATGGCCCAATTGGCGCTAACGGACATCAATAACACTTCCGCAGGGCTCAATTTTGTACGGAAGGCCCCGGATTTCAACATACGCCCTATTTTGGGCATTGATTTTAGGAACGGCATAGATTCCTGTTTTGTGGGTCTGGCACGGAACAATGAGGGCTATATGGAGCTCAACCGTTTTCTGTCAGACCACTTGCATGCGGACAAGGAGATACCCGTCCAAGCCCCTTCTTTTGGCCACGCCTACATCATTTATCCTTTTGAAAAGGTGCTCTACCATGAAAAGCACCATTTTTTGCCCCATGAGTTCATAGGGGTCTCCATAGATGAGGTAAGGCGCCTGCCCTTTTCCGGTCTTATGGAGCGGAAGGACCGGTTGGTGCTGTTACAGCCTGTAACCTTTAGGAACAAGCGCGATTTCAATGCCCACAGGCTGCTCCGGGCCATTGCCAACAATACCTTGCTCAGCAAGCTCCCCCCACGGGAGCAGGCCCGTGAAAATGAACGGATGTGCTCTAAGGAACATCTGGCCGATGTCTTTTCGGAATATCCCTTCATCTTGGAAAATACGGAGCGGTTAATGGACGATTGCCACATTCATTTCGACTTTTCCGAAGGGCGGAAGCCCCAAAACCTGAAGACCTACACCGCTTCCCAACAAGAGGACGAGCACCTGTTGGAGCACCTGTGCCAAGAGGGGCTGCCCTATCGCTACCCAGAGGCCGGCCCCAAGGTTTTTGAACGGCTGCAGAAGGAACTGTACCTCATAAAGCGCATGGGCTTTGTGTCTTATTTTCTGATCAATTGGGACATTGTCTCCGAAGCCAGGCGCCGCGGCTTTTTTTACGTGGGCAGGGGCAGTGGGGCCAACAGCATGGTGGCCTATGTGCTACGCATTACCGATGTGGACCCCATGGAGCTCGACCTCTATTTTGAGAGGTTCATCAACCTCTACCGCGCCAATCCGCCCGATTTTGACATCGATTTTTCGCATAGGGACCGGCCCGTCATGACCCACTACATCTTTCAGCGTTTTGAGCATGTGGCCCTTTTGGGTACGTACGTCACCTTTAAGCAACGGGGCGTGATCCGGGAACTGGGCAAGGTGTTTGGTTTGCCCAAGGACGAGATCGATTTTCTGTGCGGTGGATCATATGACGTTTCCCAATTGGATGAAATGGCCCTCTTGATCCTAAAATATGGCAACTTGATCATGAATATGCCCAACTACCTGAGCATCCACGCCGGGGGCATCTTGATCAGTGAGCGGCCCCTGCACTGGTTCTCCGCTACCCACCTGCCCCCAAAGGGCTTTCCCACCACCCAGTTTGATATGGTCATTGCAGAGGATGTGGGCCTCTATAAATTTGATATTTTGGGCCAACGCGGACTTTCCAAGATAGAGGAGACCCTGGCGATTATTAAGGAGCGATCTCCGGAAGTGTATGCGAAGCTGGATATCCATGACCTGAAAACCTTCAAGAAGGACCCCAAGATCAACCACATGATAAAAACGGCTCAGTGCATGGGGTGTTTTTATGTGGAATCGCCCGCCATGCGCATGCTCTTGAAAAAGTTGGAAGTGGATACCTACCTGGGCCTGGTGGCCGCCAGTTCCATCATACGCCCCGGGGTGGCGAAGAGCGGTATGATGCGCGAGTATATCCAACGGCACCGCAACCCGGGCAGGGCAGAGGAAAGGGCCCATCCGGTAATGCTGAGCATCATGCCAGAGACCTATGGGGTCATGGTCTACCAAGAGGATGTGATCAAAGTGGCGCATTTTTTCGCCGGGCTGGATCTGGGTGAGGCAGATGTACTGCGCCGGGGCATGAGCGGCAAGTTCCGATCGCGGGAGGAGTTTCAAAAAGTGAAGGAGAAATTTATAGAAAATTGTAGGGAAAAGGGCTATGGGGAGGACCTCATTTTTGAGATTTGGGAACAGATCGCCAGCTTTGCGGGCTATGCCTTTGCCAAGGGGCATTCTGCTTCCTATGCGGTAGAAAGTTACCAGACGCTGTTTCTGCGCACCTATTTTCCGTTGGAGTATATGGTGGCCGTGCTCAATAACGGCGGTGGCTTCTACCGGCCGGAATTCTATGTGCACGAGGCCCGTATGCTGGGGGCCACCATACACCCGCCCTGCATCAATAGGAGCAACAATGCCAATGTCATTCACGGTACCGCTATTTTCTTGGGATTGGGCTATCTGCGCGATTTGGAGCACAGGGTGGCGGAACGTATCCTTAAGGACAGGACCCAAAAGGGGCCCTATGCCTCTCTAGAGGATTTTCTGGACCGTGTGGTGCTGTCCGTGGAGCAATTGGGCATCCTGATCCGCATTGGGGCCTTCCGCTTTACGGGCACCGGCACCCATGAACTGTTGTGGAAGGCCCATCTTTTTTTGGATAAGGGGCCCAAGACGGCACAGCCCAAATTATTTGCGCCCAAGCGCCAAGATTTTAAGATACCTTCCCTCTACGCCACGGACCTAGAGGTTGCCTTTACGCAGTGGGAGCTGTTGGGCTTTTGCCTGTGCAGCCCGTTCGATCTTTTGGCAACGCCTCCAAAAAACAATAGATGCGCCAAGGATATGCCGCGCTTTCTCAACCGGCATATGGATATTTATGGGTATCTGGTCACGGTGAAGCCCACCCGCACGCATACCGGCAAGCAGATGCACTTTGCCACCCTGGTAGATCAAGAGGGTGCTGTTTTTGACACCGTGCTCTTTCCGCCGGTGGCCGCCCAATATGGCTTTAGGGGCAGGGGCATTTACCGGTTTTATGGCAAGGTGGTGAGCGAGTTCGGCTTTTTGAGCATAGAAGTGCTGAAAATGCAAAAACAGGACTACGTCCCAGACCCACGTTATGCGGATATGAAGACCAGCGCCAAGGTTTTTGCACATAGGGCAAAAGAAACAGAAGGGGAGAATTGAACCTCGGGGCCGATGCCCCATTCCACTACTGCCCCTTGGGCAGGCTTAAACACCCATAACACCGCAGCTTGGCCAAACTTGAAGCTTACGCGCGCCGCCTGTAGTGCGGTAAAGACGTGGTGGCGGCCCCGTCAATGGATATACAAAATTGGAATTGCGTTCAACCCAACCCCTGGGCCAACCATGGCAACTTACGGATGTAACCGTTCCGAAAAATTAGTACAAAAAGAGCAATAGGGAATAGACGGCAAGTAAAAGCAAACACTTTCTCATAATAGATCTTTTTTGCCAAGGCGCCCCGTTTTTGCACAAAGCAATGGGGCATACCTCGCGGCACAATTAGTTTAGTGACGTAAAGATCTATGTTTATGGAAAGATATACCAAGTAACTCGAGAGGTGCCTTAAAAACTCGATGTACGGAAACGCACATGCGGTTCATCCCCAAAAGGGGCAGTTCAACCCGGTCACGATTCCAATCGCCCAAGGGCAAAATGGGCGTGGGTCAGAAGCCCTCTATGATGTCCATTAATTTCCGCTCGTCCTTGATGCCTATCTTTTTGCCGGAAGTATGTATGAGCCCCTTCTTTTTGAATTCGGAAATGATGCGTATGGCAGATTCCGTGGCGGTGCCCACCACATTGCCTATATCCTCTCGGGAAAGGGTAAGGGCCAAAAACCCGTCCTGATCCACCCCAAAATTGTTCTTTAGGTAGAGGAATGCTTCCGCAATACGTTGCTTTACCGTTTTTTGCGACATGTTCACGATCACATCATCGGCCTCTTTGAGGTCATGGGCCATGTGCCGCAAGACTTCCAAGGTAAAGTTGGGGTTGCTTTGCAGGGTAGTGGTGATGCTCTCTTTGGGAATATAACAAATTTCCATGTCGCTGACCGCAACGGCAGAAAGGTTGGACTGCTCCTCGGCAATTACGGAGCGTTGGCCAATGACCTCGCCCTTCGTGGCCAATTTCACGATCTGGTCCTTTCCGTTGGCGCTTAATTTGGATAATTTGGAAACCCCGCCCCGTACGCAGTAGACACCATTCAATTTTTCCCCTTCTTCAAAAAGGGATTCCCCTTTTGTGATTCTTTTTGTGATTTTTGAATCGCTCACTTTTTTAAGCTCTTCCTTGTTCATGGCGCGCAACGAATTGAACTGCCGAACAATGCAATTTTCACATCTGCTATTTTCCATTAGTACACATTTTACCTGACCCTTAAATATACTATATTCATTGGAAACACAACCTATAAAATTGTAGGTTTTAAGCGGAAACTTCCTGCAATTTGGTTTTGGATAGGATGTAAATATTTCGTTTTGAAAGTGCAATGGATCCAAAGCTCTTGAAACGGGACAATAGGTGGATGATGTATTCTGGCGAGGTGCCCAAGAGTGCCGCCATATCCTCCCGTTTTATTGGTAAATCCAGTTTGCCATCGCGATCCGTACCATATTTATCGGCTATGAAGAGCAGCAATTGTGCCAAGCGCGCTTTTATAGGCCTATGCGCACAGAACAGGGGTTTTAAACGTTCGTCCTGGTTCATGTCCTCAACCAGCAGGGCCGTGAAACGATTGCTGAAGGCCACGTCTTGGGACAATAGCTCCTGCAATGCCTTCTTGGGAAGAAAGCACAACTGGGTGTCCGTTAAAGCTGTGGCGGCCACCATGGCACCTTGGTCGGTGATCACGGAGCGTTTGCCCATCATCTCGCCGGTGCCCAGCAATCTGTAAATATGCTCCTGGTCATCATGCCCCAAGGTAAAGAACTTACAGGCCCCGGTATGAATGACATAAAGACCATCCAATTCTTCCCTTTCCTCAAAAATAGGGTGGCCTTTGGGCACCTGTTTCATGATCGTGTCTTGCATGAGTGCTTGCCACGCCCCCGGCTCTTGGGAGATGGGCAATTGCCATTTTTCTGCTAGATGTGCCGCACAGTCTTTCATGAGCTAAAGATACAAGCCGCTTTCCGATCATAACCTGACGAATATCATGTTCTGCGCCCACAAAACACAGCAGTTTTGTATCTTGAAAAAAAAGGCCAATTGGCCCCAGATTTTGAACCAAATCAAAGCATACATGAAAATTGTTACTGTAGAAGAAGCCGTGGGCATCGTTGCCTCTGGAGACCGTGTTTTCTTTCAAGGCGCGGCCATGACCCCCAATGAACTCATACAAGGACTCTGTGCCAGGCACGGGGAGCTCAAGGATGTCGAAATCGTATCCATACATACCGAAGGAGATGCCCAATACACCCTGGCCCCGTTCAATGGATCGTTTCGGTTGAATTCCTGTTTTGTGGGCAGCAATGTGCGCCAAAGTGTAAACGCTCCGGGGGGCGATTACATCCCCATTTTTTTAAGTGAGATCCATCTGCTCTTCCAAAGGAACATCTTACCCTTGGATGTGGCCTTTGTACAGGTCTCCCCACCGGACCGCCATGGCTATTGCTCCTTGGGCGTTTCGGTGGATGTGGCGCTGCCCGCAGTCCGTACGGCCAAAAAGATCGTGGCCCAGATCAACCCATCCGTGCCCCGCACGCATGGTACGGGCACCGTACATGTGGATGAGATTGAATATGCCATTCATGTAGATCGGCCCATTCACGAACATGCCCCAGCGGTGATCACGGAAACGGAACATGCCATTGGCCGCCATGTGGCCGGATTGATTGAGGATGGCGCCACCCTTCAAATGGGCATTGGCACCATACCCGATGCGGTACTTACCAATCTCAACGGGCACCAACGCTTGGGCATCCATACAGAAATGTTCTCAGACGGCGTGCTGCCCCTGCTGGAGAGCGGGGTCATCACCGGAGAGGAAAAAGCGGTAAAACGTGGGAAGATCGTGAGCTGTTTTGCCGTAGGATCCAGAAAATTGTATGACTTTATAGATGATAACCCCATTTGCGATTTCCGCGATGCGGCCTACACCAATGACACGGCACGTATTCGCAGAAACCCCAAGGTCACGGCGATCAATAGCGCCATAGAGATAGACCTCACTGGGCAAGTCTGTGCGGATACCATTGGCAGCTATCAGTTTTCTGGGGTAGGGGGCCAGATGGACTTTATCCGTGGGGCCTCACTGTCCGAAAAAGGCAAACCCATTTTCGCCATGTCATCCACCACCAAAAAAGGAGTGTCCAAAATAACGCCCTTTCTTAAGGAAGGCGCTGGGGTGACCACCACCAGGGCGCACGTGCATTATGTGGCCACGGAATTTGGCGTGGTGAACCTCTTTGGAAAAAACCTAAAACAACGCGCCAAGGCCCTCATTTCCATAGCGCACCCGGACCACCAGGAAACGCTCAACAGGGCCGCTCACGAACGCTTTAATGGGCTGTGACAGCTCGTGCATTTTAAGGAAAATAAAAAAAAGGACATCTAAAAAGGCTTTTTTCATCCATACTGTCTTATGGAGCGAAGCGGAGAAGCGTGCAATGAACACCTTAACACGCTCCACAACCTTCCAACGTGGAGAAGAAACGACTTTCTAGACGCCCTCTTTTCACCAAGGGCCAACTTAAAATAGGTGCTTAATATTGGGCCAATAGGTAATTGATCAAATCTGTAGTGGTCACAATGCCCACCAGCTCATCATCTGCTACCACGGGCAGGGCATGGAACTCTTTTTGAGCCAAAAAGGCCGCTACTTCATGAATGGTGGCCTCTGGAGATACACAGATGACATCCTTGACCATGACCTGTTCTATGGAGAACATATTGTACACCATGGTGTCCACTTCATATTCATCCTCATCCACGGCATCGGCAAAGCTAATGCGCATGAGATCGGTGTAGCTCAACATGCCCAGCACCTGTTTTCCTGACGTAATGGGTATGTGCCTAATATTGTTCTTCTTGAAAATTTCCTCTGCGGTAGAAAGTTCGTCCTTGGTGCTCAAGGTCACTACTTTTTTGGTCATTATCTGCGATACGGGAACTCGTTTTTTCATGATATCTGATTTTTATTTCACACCTACAAATTACAGAGAATGCACATGGGGAAACATGATAAATGTCAGGACGGTACGTATTTTTAAAAATCCTTGCATCCAAAATTAGGGGTCATTTTTAGGAGGCTGTATGCTTTTGGTGGTCTCTGTATGTAAGGATACCCGCCCCCTTTCCCGGTTAACATTGATCCGGTTCCCTTCCGTTTGCATCATCTGATAGGTATTTTTTATCTTTTTAAATGAGAAAGCGGTATGCCCCCTGTTGTGGGCATACCGCCTAAATCATAAACCTGGTGTCACCCTCCTAAAACACGTAATTTATGGAGGCGAATATATTCCTCCCCGGGGCAAAAA